>DATFJE010000099.1:0-8999 GCA_035269385.1 Clostridia bacterium | reverse complement strand
AATGAACCCATGCTTTTTACGGGCCTGATGTTGATGGCTATACTCCCCACGAGTGGAATGACGGCTTCATGGACTGGCTTGTCCGGGGGAAATTTGAAATTGTCGCTTGTGATGATGTCCGTCAATTTGATTGCCGCGGCGTTTTTGCTACCACTCTATTTGAACTTTTTTGTTTCGGACGTTGCAGTTGTAGATACAGGAATGGTTTTCACATCTGTGCTTAAGGTTGTTTTGATACCGCTTCTATTGGGAGATGCGACGAGGCGCTTGATAATCAAAAAATACGGCAAGTCCAAGTACAAAGGATTAAAGCCGGCTTTGGGCGGGGCAAGCAGCATAGGTGTTGTTTCTGTAGTATTCATAGCGGTTGCATTGAAAAGCCCGGCAATAATCGGGCAGTGGACTTTGGCGCTTAGAACTCTTGTTCCGGTTGTAATGTTGTATGTCATGATTTTGGCGATTTCGCATATTTTGGGAAGTAAACTGCTTTCGGTAGAGGATTCCCTTGCCCTTGTATACTCAACAACAATGAGGAATTTGACCATTGCACTCGGAATACTGATGGTGGCTTTCGGTGAAAGTTTGGCTGTTTTTTTGTTGGCCCTTGCATATATGGTACAAGTTCCGCTTGCGGCGGGTTATATGAAATTGATCAAGTTTGCGGATGAAAGAAAAAGAATAAAAATGTCTTTGGAGGTAGGGAATGTCTAAAAAAGCAGCTATAAACACAAAAAAATGCGATCAGTCGCCATTTTGTCCGGTAAAGAGGGTCTGTCCCACGGGAGCCGTGACGCAGAAAAAGAAAGGCTTTTTCAGAGCGGATGTCCCTGAAATTGACAGGGACAAGTGTACAGGATGTGGAGTTTGCCTGAAGGTTTGTCCGATGGGAGCGGTGAAAATCAGCTAATGTGATTTTATATGCCAAATCTGAGAGAAGATGCTGTATAATTTAAGCATTAAGGAATGAAAGGGGTTTTCTCGTGAAACATGTAGATGAAAGGGACATCATGTTTTCAAGATTGGGATATGAAAAAGGTTCGGATATTTACGAGAAATATTACAGTGAACATCCCGAAAAAAAAGGAATTGACGACATGCTCAGGTCGAGACCGGGCTATGGGGAACCGGGAACTGTGGAGTTTGACGAGATTAGGAGCCCGATTGGCAATGCGGGATTCGAATTTTTATCTGACATAAAGCATCTGGCAGAAAAAAAATCTGCTGTCGTTCCCAAAGAACTGGACATGAAAAAAATGACTGAAGAAATAAAAAAACGGATTCTCTATTTTGGTGCGGATATGGTTGGCATTACAAAAATAGAGCCGGAACACTTTTATACTCACAGGGGGCGTCCTCAGGATGTATGGGGTCAAATTGTTGACTATAATGCAACACATGCAATTGTATTTGCCGTTGAGATGGACGAGGGTATGATAAATACGGCTCCGGGAGTTGAATCGGGCATAGAAGGTGTAAAGAGTTATGTAAACGTTGCTATGATAGGATTATGGATTTCATACTATATACGAAGCTTTGGATATGAAGCAAGAACCCATATGGACGGAAACTATCTGGCAATGGTTCAAAAGATGGCGGTTGATGCGGGCCTGGGTGAAATAGGAAAGTCCGGACTTGTTTTGACCAGACGATTCGGCCCAAGGATCCGATTGGGGGCTGTAACGACAAATTTACGTTTGCTGACCGATGAAAAAGACGATATGGGTGTAGAAGATGTCTGCTTGAAATGCATGCGTTGCGTTGAAAAATGCCCTTCGAAAGCAATACCGGAAGGCGGCAGGAAAATGGTGGACGGAAAGATGGAATGGCCCGCCATAATTCCTGAAAAGTGTTACATGGTGTGGAGCCGGATGGGTACCGATTGCAGCATCTGCATGGCAGAATGCCCTTTCAATGAGTCTTTGCTGAAAAAAACGACTTACAAATGCCGGAAAAATGCAAAAGAAGGAAACGAAGCTGCTTATGACGGAAAATAAAAGCCAATTTCATAATTGTCAACAAAACTATAAATATAGTTGACAATATACCCTTTTTTCGTTTATTATTGATGTATTAAATGAAAAGAGGGTTTTTATTATGAAATTCAGTACAAAAGACATGATTCTTGTTTCCTTGTTTTCGGCTCTTACCGTAGTCGGCACATTTATAAGGATACCAATGCAGCCTGTGGCATTCACCTTGCAGACTGTTTTCGTGATGTATTCGGGTTTGTTGCTGGGCGGAAGGAGAGCTTTGGCCTCGCAGGTTGTATATGTGATTTTGGGACTTATGGGAGCTCCTGTATTTGCGAATGGAGCAGGCGGTCCGGGATATGTATTGACTCCTTCGTTTGGTTATTTGTTGGGATTCATGCTTGCAGCCTATGCAATAGGAAGGCTTGGGGAAAAAGTCAAAGTTCTTACAACCATGAAGGCTGCCGGAATTCTTTTGATTGGAACGGGTTTGATTTATCTTGCAGGACTTCCATACCTACACTTTATCGTAAGCTTTGTTATGGGAAAAGATATAGGAATTGCGGGAGTTTTGGCGTCAGGTCTTACGCCTTTTATATTTCCTGACATTATCAAGCTGACGGTTGTAGCGGCAACTTCGCCGCATATTCTGCGGTTGTTGAAAAAGACGGGCGTTTTTAAGGGTTGACAAAAAAAACGAAGGGATTACCCTTCGGGTGAGATTGAAAAAAAGTCTAAACCTCACAGGCTGTAGAAAACCTGTTATTTCAAGGCGCCGCCAAAATCAGTGACGGGAGCGTATTGAGATGTACGCGACCAAACGGGTTTTGCCTGTGTCCTGTGGGTGGCAAGGCAACGCAGAAATTGGTGTTTTTCTACAGTCTGACCCGAAGGGAGTTCCATTCGGGTCTATATTTTTTTGTGAAAAACAAGATTTGTCACAATATTGTTCTGGAACTCCTGGTATCTTACGCCTGCAAGAGTGAAGCCCTGCTTTCTTCGGAAACCAAGTGAAGCCATATTTGGAACCGGACTGATAACAGTTTCCGAAAACAGATCATGTATGTTGCTTGCAAGCATTTCGCTCATCATTCTATCGTATAGAAGGCTTGCAATCCCTTTTCCTGCATAATTTATGTCTACAGCCATTTTTTCAGAATATATGAAGGATTTAATTCCGGTCCAATAGAAATCCGGTCTCCAGCGGACCATTTGTCTCCAGTTTGGGCAGGTAGCCTCCCATTCTTCTACTGTGTTTGCAATAAGAAAGGCTATTGGCTTTCTTTTTTCGACAGCCACATAAAAATGATTTCCCGATGCAATTTTTTCTTTGAATCTGATTTTATGCTTATCAGGCGAAATGGAATAATCATCTATCAGAAAGCCTGTGTTCATGTTTTTTCTCGTCGATCCAACCTCTTTGGCAATCTGAAAAATACCTTCAATATCTTTGGGTTTTGCTTTTCGAATTAAAATTTTGCTGGCATCCGGTTGAGTAATCTCCACCGCAATCCCTCCTTTTACGCTTCTTCCTCGTATCTGTCTCCAAGAAGCATTCCAAGATTAATTACATCTCTTTCCATTTCTATGAGTTTGTTCTTGATCAGATTGAATTCGTCTTCTTTTACTTTTTCTTCGAGCACATTTTCAGTCTTTTTAAGCGTTGAAGCGTAGATTGCCTGCAAATGCTCCAAGTCAGTCAACAACTCAGCTACGTCTTCGATGCTTGCCGCAAGAATTTCCTCGACGATTTCCATTGGCTCGGAAACTTCCATCTTGCAGTTGAAAACTTCGTTAAGTTTGGGAATAATGGGTTTAACATGGAATGTTGACTCAATGATGTTTTTGAAGCCTTCCCTTGAATCGTCTTCTCCATGAACAATGAATATTTTTTCCGGGAATTTTTTGAATCCTTTTAGCCAATCGAGGAGTCCGTTTTGATCCGCATGTCCGGAAAAACCTTCAATGGAATGAATTTCGGCGTTTATTTGTATCTGTTCTCCGAAAATTTTTACGATTTTTTCTCCGTTTTTTATTCTTCTTCCGAGAGTTCCTTCGGCTTGGTATCCTACGAAAATGACGCTGCATTCCGGACGCCAAAGGTTGTGTTTGAGATGATGTTTGATACGTCCTGCATTTGCCATTCCGCTTGCAGAAATCACTATTTTGGGAGCTTCATTTTTATTCAGAGCTATAGATTCCTCGACTGTTTTTGTGAAATGCAGATTTTTGAAGTCCAGTGGATTGTCTCCGTTCATTATGAATTCGCGGGTTTCGTCGTCGAATACTTCTGCATTCTTGCGGAAAATTTCCGTTGCCCTTGTTGCCAAAGGACTGTCGATATACACCGGTATTTTGTTGAATCGTTTGCCTTCTTCTCTGTTGTCGTAGTATTTGTTCAACTCATAGATGATTTCCTGTGTCCTCCCGACTGCGAAAGAAGGGATTACAACTGTTCCACCGCGGTCCGTAGTTTCCAGTATTATTTTGATGAGTTTGTCTATCCTTTGCTCCGGGTGTACGTGAAACCTGTTTCCGTATGTTGATTCAATAAGAAGATAGTCCGCTTCGTCGATAAATTCGGGATCCCTCAGAAGCGGTTTATTCATCATTCCGATGTCGCCTGAGAATACAAGTTTTTTCTCGTGGCTGTTTTCTTTTACCCAGATTTCGACAATCGATGAACCCAAAATGTGTCCGGCATCCTTGAACCTTACCGTGACTTCATCGTTTATCAGGATTGTCTGGTTGTAAAGTACGGGATATAGATATTTTACAGCGACTTCAGCATCAGCGACTGTGTACAGCGGTTCAATTTTGGGCAAACCCGCTCTTATTCTTTTGCGGTTTTCCCATTCTGTTTCCTTTTCATGTATATATCCGCTGTCCTTGAGAAGTATGTCAGCGAGGTCTGAAGTTCCGCGTGTGCAATATATGCGACCATTGAAACCTTCCTTGACGAGCTTGGGGATTCTGCCGCTGTGGTCTATATGCGCGTGGCTTAAAATCATAAAATCTATATCTGCAGGGTTGTAGGCGAAATCGGTAAAGTTCATGGCTTCGGTTTTTTTGCCGCCCTGAAATTGACCGCAGTCCAATATGAATTTATATTTTTCTGTCGTGATAAGATAATTGGATCCAGTGACTGTTCCTGCGGCTCCTAGAAAGCTGATATTCAAATTAATCACTCCATTCATTTTATATTTTCTGATATAACCATTATGTTTCAAAAATCGGCTGTTGGCAAGCTTGTTTGGAAAGATTTGCATTTTTGGTTTACAGACCGACCTTTATGAGTATAAATCAAATAAGAAAAAAAGGGGGGTTATATATGCATAGATTATTTGAAAAAAGAAGATCGGTAAGAGAATACAAAACAAGATTGGTTGATCAGAGTCTGATTGACGACTTGATCGGGACAATCAAAATGAAACCGGGCTTGGTCGAAGACATAGACATTGAATTTGTTTTTTTGAAGGAAGGCGGGCAAATTCACGGAATGCTCGATGGACAAGTGGGATATTATGGAAAATTGATTGAAGCTCCTCATTACTTTGCCGTTTTGTCGGAAAATAAAGAAGGTTCATTGATGAATGCAGGATATATGGTTGAGCAATTCAATTTGCTTGCAACAGATATGGGGCTTGGAACATGCACAATCGAAGTGCCTGAGGATACCGTTGAAATAAAAGAAATTCTGGGAATCGGCAGCGAAAAGGATTTGATGGTGCTCTTGACACTGGGATATCCCAAAAAGGAGAGAAAAGTATCGAAAATATATGACACAATGCTTAAAGGCAGCTTGTCGCCGCTTACCGAACTCGGATATCCTGAAATTGATCCTGAATATTCGAAAGAACCCGTTAGTTCAAGACTTGCTGTTGACGAGATTGTATTTGTCGGAGAATGGGGCGCAAAAGTAGACATGGACGAATTGCAAAAGCGTGGAGTTGATGAGGTTTTCTACTACATGCGTTTGGCGCCTTCCTGGGGAAATCGGCAGCCTTGGAGATTTATACTCGATGGTACTCGAATTGCTCTTCTTATGCAAAGCGAATGCGAAGGCATAAGCGAAAAAATCGAGAAGATAGAGGCCGGCATAGCAATGCTCTATCTGGAATTGGCAATGGCGGAAAAAGGAATGTCGGGAAGCTGGACTTTAGATGGGGGAAATAAAGATTATAAATTGCCGGACAACTATTATGTTGTCGGCTATTTTGAAGGTTAGGATTCTATGGCAAGCAAAACCGCATTGAAATCGGCAGGACTTCTTTTTATTATTCTATGTCTGGCGGCAATATTGCCGGGTTGCGGGCCAGGTGATTCGGAAGGCTTTAGTGATGAACGTTTCCCCATCGAAGAAAACGATTGCGACAGCGGCCAATCCGGAGAAAACAATGTCGAAGAAAAAACTATTGAAGAAATAGAAGATAGCATGGACATCACCGAAAGAGCGATCCAAAAAGCAATAACAGAGCAGCAGGTAATGGTTTCGCAGGAAGAATTCGAACAGGCAATTAATTATGAAGAGGCTCTTGAAACCGAGCCTGACATTGCGATGCAAGAAGAAAATCCTGAAGAAATAATAGAAGTGGAAGTCTTTGAAGCGGAAATTCCGGATGGATTGACCATAGACCTCAAGTACGATGAATACCCTTCGGGATACAGTTATGCGCTTATAATGACGAACACCCTAAACGTAAGAGCGGAGCCGGCTATTGAAGACAATATAATAAACAAGGTTTACTATTTTGAAAAAGTCAATCTTGAAGCCATCGTCAAAGGTCAGTACTTGGACAAGTACGAAACCGATCTGTGGTACAGGATTCTATGGAAAGACGGAGAAAACATAAGGGAAGGCTTCGTTTTTTCCGCATTGGCGGAAGCCCGAACATATCAGTTTGACAAAATGTATGAAAAGGTAAAATTGCTTAAAGAGGAATTGGACGCCAACACAAGTGCTTATATATCCAATTACAAGAATATCAATGGCAGAGCTCCGCTCTTCAATGGAAAAGTTGAGGATGAATTCGGGACGGCAAGATCGCAGTCTGCACCTGCCTATTATGACCTGGATGACAAAAGCGGTTTCAGGTATCTTGAAGACGGAACGTTGCTTACGGTCTTTGGTGAAAATGATTCAAAAACCCATTATAATGTCAGGACAATGGAAGAAGGACTTGAACTTTGGGTCCCCAAAAAATATGTTTCGTTCAGGAATTCGATAGAAGAACTGACACAGGTTGTGGTGGTTGACCGCAAGAATCAAAACGAAGGGGTTTTTGAATTCGTTGATGGAAACTGGAGGTTGATTTCGTATATCTTTGCCACTACCGGTGAGGAAGCCAAGTACAAAATGCCCACATCGCTTGGATATTGGATGGCTATAGGGACACAGCCCCAATTCATATATCTCGATGATATAACAAAAGAAGTGGCGGGGTACGCGCCATACACAATAAGATTCAATGCAGGCGCATACATTCATGGTGTGCCGGTCAATTATTCTATTGTCAACGGTGCTAAAGTTGATCCCGGCAAGAAGGAATATCTTTTTACCATAGGGACTGTTCCCCGTTCACACAAATGTGTGAGGAACTACACAAGCCATGCTAAATTCTTGTATGATTGGATAGAAATCGGCAAGGCCGCGGTCATAGTAATAGAATAGCAAAGGGATTTTGGAAAAGCGTGCATCTTTAAAGGATGCGCGCTTTTTAAAGATATTACGGCATTGTTATATATTTTTGATGAAAAGGGAAGCGTTTCCCATTATAATGGAAAGTAGAACATATAAATAGAAAGAGGTGCGGGATGAAGAGAAAAAAAGAAATCATGGCGGCATTGTTGCTAGTGGTGTTTTTATTGGCTTTTACAGCTTGTTCGGATAAAGGCGCTGTGGATTCCGAGGCTGAAAAGACGGAAGAGGAATCAGGCAGTGAAGTTATATCTTCGGGGTTCGAGGAAGTTGAGGAAACGCCTGTGGGAGAAAAAGTCATTGAAGAGACACCGGTAGGAGAAAAACCGCAAGAAGTTGAAAACGAGGGTGAAACACTCTTCATCAGCGCCAGCGTTTTGAATGTACGAAGCGATGAGGGGATAAACGGATCAATAATCGGTAAGATAATCAAGGGATCGCAAGTTAAGGTAATCGAAACCGTGTTTGACGAAGCTGGATCGCCAAATTGGCATAAGATTGAATATGAGCATCAGAATGGCGATTATGGATGGGTTTCGGCGGAGTATACAGTCAAAGACAAGATGGAGTTTTTAGGACCGGGATATGCTGATATAGATTTCTCGCCGCAGGAAAAACCGGAAGAGTATGACAACAATCCGAGAGTGACGGTAAACGGAATATACCTTACGGGCTACAGCGCCGGAAGCGCAAAACTTGATAAAATGATCGACCTTGCCGACAGGACCAAGATTAATGCCTTTGTAATAAACATGAAAGATGACAATGGAACAATGCTTTTTGAAACTGATATCGCAGCGGAAATGAGTCCGAGGGCCAATTTGAGCGTGCCGGTTAAGGATATAGCCTCTGTGATGAAAAAACTCAAAGATCATGACATATACACTATTGCTAGAATCGTTTGTTTTGTAGATCCCAAGTATGTGAAGGAGCATCCGGAAGCCGGTGTAATCTACAAGAACAGCGGAGCGCCTTTCTACTTCAAGGATAATGTTCAATGGAGCAGTGCTTATAATCGTGAATTGTGGAAATATGTAGTGGGCGTAGCAAAAGAAGCTGCGGAAGCCGGTTTCAATGAGATACAATTCGATTATGTCAGATTTCCGACTTCAAACGGAGGGAAGAAGGACGCTTACTTGGATTATAGAAATGAGCTTGGAGAATCCAAGCCCTTGGCTATACAGAATTTCCTTAAATACGCAAGAGAAGAACTCGAACCATACGAAGTGTATATTTCGGCTGATGTGTTCGGATTGGTGGGTTCTGTTGGTGACGACATGGGAATAGGACAGTATTGGGAGGCAATAAGCAATGTTGTTGACTATATCTCC
>DATFJE010000098.1:0-3517 GCA_035269385.1 Clostridia bacterium | reverse complement strand
AAGTGTTTGATTTATAAAATTGAATTGATTGCCCCGATGGAGTTGAATGGCTGTCGGGGCAAATCCATGTGCATAATTCAATCCTCTTGTGGTAGAATGAAACTGCGATAGCATGGATTTACACATATCATTCAAGGGTAACAGAATTGTAAAGCTTTTTTATCCAATCCCAATTGAAATATGTGTTAGAATTGAAAGGCGACATTTGCATCTGTGCGAATTTCAAATAATGATAAAATGCTTAATCAGATTATGGAGTGATTTTGATGAAAACCTTTTTTAAAGTATTTGCAGTTGCTTTTCTTTGCTTTACGATATTGATAGGATCAGGAACATTTGCGTTCTTCAAGTATTACGATCCCACATCCAACGCGGAAGCAGAAGAAAGCCCGGAAGAATCTGTTTTTCCAAAACAGACTGAAGCGGAAATTGATGTTGAGACTCCGTTGGAAAAGGCAATAAAGGAAAGCCGGCGTGTCAATGTATTGCTTTTGGGCCTCGAAGGCTACAGAACAGATACAATAATGCTTGCCAGCTTCGACCCCGACAATGGCAAACTTGACATCGTATCGGTGCCAAGAGACACTTATTATTACAGAAAAGGATTTGACGATGCGGACCAGAAAAAAATAAATGCCGCTTATTCCCATGGTGGAGCAGAACAGGTCATGGCTGTTGTTTCAGACATACTTGATATTCCTGTGCACGAATATGTCAAAGTCACATATTCCGGAATTGAGAGAATAGTCGATTCAATTGGCGGTGTTGAAGTAAACATTCCCATAAAAATGGACTATGATGATATTTACGCCGAACCAGAACTGCATATACACTTTGAAAAAGGGATACAAACATTGCGTGGTGAAAATGCAATCGAGTATCTGAGATTTCGGAAGAACAATGACGGTACCGGATATACAAATGGCGATTTGGGCAGGATAGAAGCGCAACAGGCATTTCTCAAATCAGCCGCAAAAAATATATTAAGCTTCAAATTGCCGGTCATTGCCAATACAATGTTCAAATATGTCAAAACCGGAATGAGTCTGCCCGACATACTGTACTATTCAAAGAGTGCTGTAGGAATGACCCGGAACGACATAACAACTTATCGGATACCGGGAAGGGTTACCAATATGGGCCTTTCATATTTCCTTCATGATCCTATGGCTACAGAGGAATTGATGACATCCATTTACATTCAGGAATAAACAAAAAAAGAGTTCAAAAAAAAAAGAATAACAAGAGCGGAATTTTCCGCCCCTATTATTATAGGGGGAGTAGGGATTAAGATATTATATATATAACCCTAATAAAAGAAAATAAACATTTTTTTAAAATATTTTTTAGAGAGATGAAAGAATTATGGAAGGAAAAACCTGTACGAAAAATGAAAACGGAAAATACGACAGGCTTAGCGTTTCGCTTTTGGCTGTTTTAGTGGGCGTTGTCACGGGTTTGGGTGGAATGCTTTTCAACTGGTCTCTGGATGAGATACACAAACTTCTTTATGGCGGCGTGTCGGAAGTCTTGTCAATGAGCAGGAACAGATTCATTGTCATACCGATGCTGGCGGGCTTGTCTGTAGGGCTGATAAACATGTACCTGATAAAGGATGACGAGTCGGGGTGCGGAGTAACGGAAGTCCTTGAGGAAATCAAACATATAAACAGATTCCTCATGAAACCCAAAAGTGTTATTATCAAGATGCTGGCTACAATAATAACAATCTCCGGAGGGTTGTCGGCCGGCAGACATGGTCCGATTGTCCACCTTGGAGGAGCCATTGGTTCCAACATAGGATACAGAGCGGGTTTTTCGAGACGAAAGATAAGGATACTTATAGGATGCGGTGTTGCCGGAAGTGTGGCTGCCGTTTTCGACACCCCTGTTTTTGCGACTCTTTTCGTATTGGAAGTCATGATGAACAGGGATTTCTTCGAATATTTCACACCCATATTCATATCATCCATAACATCCGCTTTCATTGGAAGAGTAATAATAGGGCATACGCCTTTTCTGGTTATCAAAGGGGTTTACGGAATCAAGGGTTACGGCGAGATAGGGTTTTATGTTTTGCTGGGCATATTGATGAGTTTCATATCGCTAATGTATATCTGCGGATTGGAAAAGACTAAAAAATTTTTCAGGGATATGACTGATATGCCAAAATTTGCGAAGCCTCTGTTCGGTGCAACGGTTGTTGGCATAATAGGATATTTTCTTCCTCTGATATACGACATAGAATTCAATACAATACCAAGAATAGTGCAGGGCGAGTTTGGCATAAAGATGCTTCTCATGCTGCTTGTTGCAAAATTCATAGCGACATTCATGACGTTGGGAAGTGGAAACATAGGCGGAGTATTTGTGCCGGGACTTTACATAGGAGCAACATTCGGATCAATATATGGAAACTTGCTCGAACGATTCTTTCCTGAACAGATATTCGGAGGAGATACTTACTCGATAATAGGAGTCGGCGTTATGTTCGCCGGGTTTGCCGAGGCCCCCATAGCAGCATCCCTCATGGTAGTTGAGCTCACAGACAATTATGCAATACTTTTCCCGGCGCTTATAGCATGCGCAGTCGGAAGCATTACTACTGAAATCATGCACAAGTACAGCATTTATACAAAACCCCTTGGAAATAATTTGATTGAAATAAAATAAAAAAAGTTAAAAACCCCCTTGGACTTATGTCCGGGGGGTTTTGGCTTGGCGCTCAATAATCCTGAAGTATTTTTCGACTTACAGTTTTTTTGCTATGAGGTCTCCTATTTTATATACGTCTCCTGCTCCCATTGTAAGAATCAAATCTCCCGGTTCAGCAAGGCCGGCAACATGCCGGGCCACATCCTCGAAAGAACTTATATATTTGACGTCTACACCTTCTTCTTTTACGAGGTTTGCCAACGCGCTGCTGTGAACCTGCCCCAAATCTTCTTCTCTGGCGGCGTAGATGTCAGTTATCACGACACGGTCGGCTTTTCCGAAAGATGAAGAAAAATCCGACAGGAGGGCCTTGGTTCTCGAAAAAGTATGAGGCTGGAATATGCTCCATATCTTTCTATGCGGATATCTTTCTGCGGCTTCGAGAGTGGCCTTTATTTCGCTTGGGTGGTGTGCATAATCATCTATTATTGTGATTCCGTTTTGCCTGTGTTTGATTTCGAAACGTCTTTTGGGGCTATGGAATGATTTTAAACGTTTTTGAATTATATCCATTTCTATTCCAAAGACATCGCTTGCAGCGATTGCAGCCAAAGAATTGTATATGTTGTGTTTGCCTGGAACCGAAAGTTCGAAACGTCCATATGGTTCGCCCTTTTTCAAAACCTCAAAGCTTGGAGTTCCCTTGTCCGTGTAAACTATATTGACGGCTTTATAATCGGCATCTCCATTTATCCCGTAGCTGATGGTTTTTTTGTCCGAAGTCGAGCATACAACCCGGACATTGTAGTCGTCAAAATTTGCCACAATGGTTCCCTTTTTGGGGAGACATTCTGTAAACCTG
>DATFJE010000097.1:0-17433 GCA_035269385.1 Clostridia bacterium | reverse complement strand
AGCTCTTGTTCTGGTAAACCATTTTTTTATAAATGCTGTAAAAGTGTTTTGGTCGTCCTGTTATTTCATAATTGATTTCCATGTCAACCAATGATTCGTCAAGCGCTCTTATTACATGCTTTATGTATTCTTCCCGCTCCTCACGTTTCTTGTTCACCTTTTCAATTAATTCATAATAGCCTTCAGGGTCTATGAATCTGAGGGAAGTATCTTCGAGTTCCCACTTTATTTTCGATATACCGAGCCTGTCTGCAATTGGCGCATAGATTTCTATGGTTTCCATCGCCTTTTCTTTTTTCTTCTCCTCATTCATATATTCGAGAGTTCTCATATTGTGAAGCCTGTCAGCAAGCTTGATTATTATGACACGAATATCCTTTGCCATTGCAAGGAACATCTTTCTCAGATTTTCAGCCTGTCTTTCCTCTTTTGACTCATATTTCAGCCGCGTCAACTTAGTGACTCCGTCAACCAGCCACGCTACTTCCTCACCGAATTCCGCCACTATTTCACCATATTCATACTTTGTGTCCTCAAGGACATCATGAAGCAAACCCGCAACTATTGTATTGTCGTCCATTTCAAGTTCCGCCAATATCAGCGCAACCTGCAAGGGGTGTGTAAAATACTTTTCGCCGGATTTTCTGAGTTGGCCCTCATGGGCGCTTTCAGCAAAGTGATAAGCCTTAATAATATTGGTATATTCAATATTAGGATTATGCTGTTGTATTTGTATTATGAAATTCTCCAACATTGATATCCCTCTTTCCTGGCAGTGAAAATTTAAATTCATTATATACCAACAGTCATTTTAAAACAATGCAGCGGACAAATCGCATCCGCTGCTTTATAACGGTAAATTAGCAACCGTTTCCTTATTGAAATTGCATATGGCATGAATTCAGTATTTAATAACAGATTCAATCCTGTATTTTTCAAGCATTTCCCTTCCATTGAGGAATTCGAGTTCCATAAGGAAAAGTATCCCAACTACTTGACCGCCCAGTTTTTCTACCATCTTTACGACCGAAGCGATTGTTCCTCCTGTGGCAAGCAAATCATCAACAATCAAAACCCTCTGCCCTTTTTCTATCCCATCGACATGCATTTGCAAGACATCTGTTCCGTACTCCAATTCGTATTCATAGTCCAACGTCTCGGCAGGCAGTTTCCCGGGTTTTCTTACAGGAACAAAGCCTTTTTCCATTTCATAGGAAATTGGAGCACCAATCAAAAAACCTCTCGCTTCAGGAGCAACAATTACATCGAAAGAAATATCCTTTACCTTTTCGATGCAGGCGTCTATCGATTTTTTGTAAGCATCGCCATCTTTCAATAACGTCGTAATGTCCTTGAAACTTATGCCTTCTTTGGGAAAATCCTCAATAACTCTGATTTTATCTTTAAATCCCATGTTTTCCTCCTTAAAATCATATTTTCAGCATATATTCATTCAATTTCTTGAACAGGCCGTTCTCAAATATGTCTATTTTTTCTTCAGGAGCATTGCATACCTCATATATCCCATTCCTGAAATCAATAAGACCGCAATCCTTTAATATCCAAAGCGATGCACTCAGCTTAAGAAATGGCACGTCCACGCTTTTTTCAAGTTCAATTTGCCCGACATGCCCGTTTTTCATAAGCGTCCTATACGTATCGACAAGATGGCTTCTGTCCGGAATCATATCTCTTACCATTCTCTCGAATGATTCCCGATCCGACGGTTCAGATACGTCAATGCAGTCTACTTTACATTCCATTTCATACCCGTCAAAATTGACAATCTTTTTGTAACCCCTTTGGGCAATACCGTCATCATCTGGAAGAACTGCTATATGAAATGCAGCTTCGGACGGTTCTTCATTTCCAAAATAGAAATTTTCGGCTGTTATAAGACCAACAGGAATATGCTCCTCCAAATGATCAACAAATCTGTACAAACCGTCCAGTGTATAGATTGTCACAACTGTTCCATCCTCAATCAGAATGTTCTCAATTGGTTTTTTTCTTTTTTTTTCGCCTTTTTCATGGAATGAATCGTCCCTTTGAGCCATTTTTCTTATAAATGCCGGAAAAGCGTTTAAATATCTTCTCCCCAGATTGCCTTCGGCGTAACATGCCGTTTCTTTTATTCTGACATCCTTTATATTGAGTTGTATGGATTCGACATTCCTGAATATATTCTTTTCAAGGTTGAAGACGAGATCCATCCTTTGATTCTTTTTTAAAAAAGGGCTGTATTGGTCCATATTGAAGCCTATGGCGTCAAAAATCCTCTTGTTTTCAGAAAAAGACGCCTTCAGATGTTTACCGTCTTTGCCGACATATTTGAAATTGTTCAGCTTCAAATTTCTCAAAATGAACTTGGGTCGGGGATTCCCGTATCCGAATGGTGCCATTTGACTGATTTCATCAATCATTTTAAAATCGATTTTTTTGGCATCGACTACAAAGTCGACATTAATCTTCGCTTCAAGTTCGGATTTCTGGATATTCTCCAACGCCAAGGCTTCGATTTCGCTTTTGAATAGAGTTATATTCCCTCTGTCCATTGAAAACCCGGCAGCATATTTATGACCTCCGAATTTGATAAAATACGATCTGCAGGAATCAAGCAATTCATAGAGGTCGATCGATCCAAAAGAACGGCACGAGGCTTTTCCAATCGATTCGTCGATTGCTATCATAACAACTGGCCTGCAATATTTTTCGCTTATTTTAGACGCGACAATTCCTATTATTCCAGAATCCCAACCGTCTTTGGCTATAACAATTATGTTCTGATCGTTTAATTTTCCTTCTTTTATCAATTCTTCAGCTTCGATGCGGATATTTTCCTCAATAGACCGTCTTTCCATATTCATATCATTCAAACGGTTAGCCAATTGCTCAGCTTTGCCTGAATCTTGACACAAAAGAAGATCCAAGGCAATGTCCGCACTTCCCATTCTTCCAGCTGCATTGATTCGAGGCGCCAACATGAATGCAATATTCCCGGCATTTACTGACCTGTCCCCAATGCCTGAAACGCTCTTTAAAGCAACCAGGCCCGGATTAGTGCTCTCACTCAGCACTTCGAGGCCTTTTTTCACTATAATCCTGTTTTCATCCGTCAATTGCACCACATCGGCAACAGTTCCCAAGGCCGACAATTCCAAATAAGGGCCCAGATCATCGTCTTCATCAAGAAGTGCCTGCACCAATTTGAAAGCTATTCCTGCTCCCGCCAATTCCGTAAAACCGAATCCGCAACCATCTCTTTTGGGATTTACAACCGCGCAAGCCTTAGGAAAATCCGCCGGAGGCGTGTGGTGATCTGTAACAATTACATCCATTCCCAGGCTTTTGCCATATTCTATTTCATCGAAAGAGGATATTCCGCAATCCACTGTTATAATCAATCCACATCCTTTTTCGGATATGATTCTGACAGCTTCCCTGTTTAGACCATATCCTTCGGTTTTTCTGTCGGGTATATGGCGAATTACACTCTTATATCCAATTTTTCTGAAATATGTCAATAATATGGCAGTCGATGTAACGCCGTCAACATCGTAATCTCCATAAATACAAATGGTCTCATTTCTTTTTATAGCTATTTTTATTCTTTCCGTCGCCTTATCCATATCCTTTAAATGAAAAGGATTCCTCATCCTTTCCATTGACGGATTCAGAAAAATTTCGGCTTCTTTTGATTCTGACATATTTCTATTGCAAATCAGTGCAGCCGTAATTTCACTTATTCCCAACTCTTTGACAAGCCTTTCAATATCACCCGGATCAGGTTTTGCTTTAATGTCCCATCTATTGCTTTTGAATATCATTTAAACTCCTGGCTTTCACTTTTTTTCCACAACGTCTTTCCCAAGTTCCTCTCTTGCTTTTTCAACCCTTTTGGCCTCTTCTTCCTCTAATTTGGTTTTTTCTTCCGCCGCTTTGTTTTCGGCCTTTTTGTAACCCTCGATTTCCTTTTCAAGAACTTTGATTTTGCCGTTTAGCTTTCTGGTTTTCAGACCGCTCTTCAACTTGCTGAAGATTGCAAAAAGCCCCATAATGAGTGCTCCGAATGCTGCTGAAACAAGTATTACAACTGACTGGGCAACTTCAACCTTCCCCACAAAATAGCTTATTTCTATCATTTCGGAATTTATCACTGCGAACAGCGCAACAACAACTGCAAACAAAAGCGACAATATAAAATAAATTTGCATGGCATTCCCTCCCATATTTAATAGTAATGACTTCTATATTGATACCCTTTTTCCTTCAACATCATTAAAATTTATTTTTTGGCTGCGAAAATTCAAATGGCGGCATAAGCCGCCATTTGAATAATACTATTTTATACACTATGCGGATTTGTAGCTGTGTTTCTTGCTCTCGTGGTTTTTCCAAATTGCCCAAACCGGGCTCGCTATGAAAATGGATGAATATGTCCCTGTCAAAACTCCAGCCAAAAGCGGCAGAGCAAATTCCTTGATTGACTCAACTCCCAATACATAAAGACTTCCTATTACAAGCAAAGTTGTAAGCGATGTGTTCAAAGACCTTCTAAGTGTCTGCCTTATGCTTATGTCCGCAACTTCAAAATGGCTTTTCTTGTTCATATACTTTATGTTTTCCCTGAGCCTGTCAAAAACAACAATGGTATCGTTTATTGAATATCCCACAATAGTTAGAATCGCCGCTATTACTGAGCTGTTGACAGGTATCCTGAAAATGGAATATATGGCCATGACTATAAGGACATCATGCATAAGGGCTATTATTGCTGAGACTCCGAACTTGTATTCAAATCGGAAAGTTACATACATTAGCATTCCGAGTGATGCAAGCAATATGGAAATCAACGCTTTTTCCTTTATTTCGTCTCCTATTGTCGGACCAAACTGTTCAGTTTGTCCAAATGCCGAATCCTCGATTCCGAATGCCTCTTTTGCCGAATCGAAGATCTCAATTCTTTCCGCATTTGAAAGATTTACTTTTGTCTTTATTATAACCTCATGATTTTCAGATCCCGCATGTATTATGTCCGCGTCGAGTTCGTATGGGGCAAGAACTTCCTGTATTTCATCGACATTGAACTCTCTTCCCATATCGAATTGCATCATTGTTCCACCCGTGAAATCAATCCCGAAATTCAAACCTGAAATAACGGCCACAATCAATCCAATAATAATGATTGCTGAAGAAATTCCAAACCATATCTTGTAATTTTCGCAAATTTTAAATTTCATCTTTCCTCCCCTCCCTACGCGCCGTACATCTTGACATTTTTAGTCAAATTCATGCCTACAAAAATCCTAAGGAGCATTTTAGTCACTACAACAGCCGTGAACATACTCGCTACAATACCTATCATCAATGTGATTGCAAAACCTTTGATCGGACCCAATCCAAAATAATAAAGCACAATTGCAGCTATGAAAGTAGTCACGTTCGCATCAACAATAGTTCTCAATGCCTTTGTGAAGCCCGAATCCACAGCCGCCCTCAGTGTCTTCCCGTTTCTTATTTCCTCTTTTATCCGTTCAAATATTATCACATTTGCGTCTACTGCCATTCCTATGGACAACACCATCCCGGCCACTCCTGGGAGAGTTAATGTGGCATTCATTAATACAAGAGTATAAAGAACAATCACAATATAAAGCATTAGGGCTATGCTCGCCACAAATCCCGGTATTCTGTAATATCCAAGCATGAATACAAGAACCATTAAAAGACCTATGAGCCCGGCCTTCACACTTGTGTTGAGTGAATTAATTCCCAGTGTTGCGCCAATAGCCTTGGTTTGCACTTCCGTCAAATCAACCGGCAATGCTCCGCCCCTGATCAATGCGGCAAGATTCGAGGCTTCGTCAACGGTAAATTCGCCTACTATTATTGCCGTTCCGCCCGCTATTTCGCTATCAACCCTCGGTGCGGAAATTATTTCGTCATCCAGCACTATGGGCATTATATTGTTGGGCGAAGCCAACTTAGCTACTTCCTTAGTTCCAAGTCTAAATGCCTCGGTTCCGTTTCCGTTAAATTCCAGCGCTACTGCCGGCTTGTCGGTCTTGGGATCAAAAGTCAATTCTGCATTCTTTACTTGTTCTCCTGTCAAAATGACAGTGCCGTCAGCCATTACAAATTGAAGCTGAGCGGTCTTGCCTATAGCCTCTATCGCGTCCTGCGCATCGCTTACTCCAGGCAATTCGACTCTTATCCTTTTTGTTCCCTCGCGTACTATGTTAGGTTCTGTCAAACCCATTGCGTCTACGCGCCTTCTTATTACTTCCTGAGTTTGATCCATTGTCTTTGCCAAGGCCTCTCCCGTTTCATCGGTGTCGGCTTCCAAAACCACGTACGCTCCACCCTCGATGTCAAGTCCCAGTTTCATTGAATCGCTGATGGAATCAATTTTTAAATTCCCCGCATCGATGCCATTTAAAGCTGTAAAGACTGCTGCAATTACAACCAAGACTACGACTATGAAAAATGTAATATTCTTTGTTTTCATAGCATCTTTCCTCCTTGTGTTTTATTTATAATCCGACGCCAGTTCTACGTAATTTTCAGCTGAAACTTCAAAATAATCCATTTCATCTTTTGTCAATGGACGTACAACCTTGCCCGGTGTTCCCATCACCATCGATCCACTCGGGATTCTTCGGCCCGGAGGCACAACGCTCCCGGCTCCTATTATAACATCATCCTCTATGACTGCGCCATTTAAAATAATCGCACCCATCCCGACAAGAACTCTATCGCCTATTGTGCATGCGTGAACTATCGCTCCATGCCCCACGGTCACATTTTCACCCAAAATGCATGGAAAATCCCTTGCAATGTGCAATGTGCAATTGTCCTGTATGTTGGTTCCCTTTCCGACTTTAACATAGTTTTCATCTCCCCGGATCACGCTTCCAAACCATACATTTACATCTTTTTCAAGAGTCACATTTCCTATTATGTCGGCTGTTTCTGATATATAACATGAAGAATGGATTTCAGGCATCATATCTTTGTAACTTTTTATCATATCAGCACCCCTATATGAGTTTCCTTTGTTCTATACCTTTTTCATTCAATGCAGCCTTTACGTATATTGCGCATTCGACACGCTTTTTTTCCATTTCGCAACCCAATTCATACGGTTTGAAAATATCTCCGTTTGAGTAATATGCATTGGCATGGCAGCCCCCGCCGCAATAGAATCTTGCCCAGCAGTTCCTGCATGCCTCCTTTTGATAAACATGCGCATTCTTAAAGTCCAACGGCTTCCTCAAATCCTCATAAGAATCCTCAAGTGTCCCCATTTCCATCGATTTTTCTCCCACGAACTGATGGCATGGATAAAGTTCTCCATCGGGAGTTACTGCCAGATATTCTATTCCCGCACCGCATCCGGACAAACGCTTGTATGCGCAAGGTCCCTGATTCAAATCTATTTCAAAGTGATAGTAGTTTATTGGTTCGTCTTCCTCGTGGCGCTTTATTATTTCATCGGCCAACGCCTCGTATTGCTCGAATATTACAGGAAGATGCTCTTCCTTAAGCACATAAGGTTCGGTCGGTTTTGTCACCACCGGCTCAAGCGAAAGACTGTCGAAGCCGCTGTCGGCAAGAAAACGTACATCATCTGCAAAATTCAAATTATACGATGTAAAAGTCCCCCTTGCAAAATACAGTCGGTCTTCACGCATTACCACGAATTTCTTGAATTTTTCATAGATGTCGTCAAAAGATCCCCTACCGTTAGCATAATATCTCAGTCTGTCATGATTCTCTCTTTTGCCGTCTATGCTGAGGACCACATTGTCCATGTTTTTGTCCAAAAACTCCATTACCTCGTCGTTCATCAGAACACCGTTTGTGGTAAGTGTAAAACGAAAATGCTTTCCAGTCTTTTTTTCCTTTTCTCTTCCGTAATGTACAAGTTCCTTTACGACATCAAAATTCATTAAAGGCTCGCCTCCGAAAAAATCGACTTCGAGATTCCTTCTATTTCCTGAATTTTCCATAAGGTAGTCCAAGGCCTTCTTTCCTGTTTCAAGCGACATTAGGCTCCTTTTACCATTGAAATCCCCCTGGGCTGCAAAACAATACTCGCATCTGAGATTGCAGTCGTGGGCAACATGAAGACACATGGCTTTTACTACGGGTTTTGCGGAAAGCAGGGGATTTTCCCCCAATATGTCTTTTGCAAAAAGTTCTTTTCCTTCTATAAGGGAATCTATTTCAGACCTTGCTTCATCAACCGTTTCTTTTCCATGCAATTTTTCGCACTTCCTGAAAGCATCATTTTCGGCATCTATTCCATTTTCAGAATATGCCTCCAGAAGATCGAATACAACGTCATCCACAACATGAACCGCTCCACTGTTTATATCTAATACAATATTCATACCATTTTGTCTATACTTGTGAATCATAGTCTTTCCTCCCACTAAATATGCAAAGAGAAAAAGCAGCTTTCAAGCTGCTTTTTTGATTACTTTGTGTTTTCACAAACTTGGTTTCCAACGGTACATGAGGTTTTGCATGCGGACTGGCAAGAAGTCTGACACTCTCCGCAACCTTTGTTTTTGATTTCTTTCAATTTACCCCTGCTGAGGGTTTTTACATGCTTCATTCCGTTCATCCGTCCTTTCATAAAATCCGCTTTTAATACATGGATTTTTTGACTATTCCTCGACTGTTCCTATAGCCCATTTGCTTAGCTGAAGCTTGAGCTTGTCAGCTCCTATTTCTATTGTAAGCATTTCATCGTTGATTTTTACGATTGTACCATTGATTCCTCCAATGGTAACAACTTTGTCGCCGATTTTCAAGTTCTCACGCATTTTCTGAATTGCCTTGTTCTTCTTTTGTTGCGGTCTTATCATAAGAAAATACAATATTCCAATGAACAACAACGGAAACAAAAGCTGAATAGCAGATGAATTATTCATCAACACTTCCCCCTTAATTTTTTTACATAGTCCCTACATATCTTTCCCTATCATATTATCATAACCATAGTTTCTAAAAAAGTCTTTTTTTAACGCTTTGAATGTATCTTCCTCTATGGCTTTGCGAATCTTTTCCATGGTCTTAAGCAAAAAATGCAAATTGTGATATGAAAAAAGCCTCGATGACAATATTTCATTCGACTTGTACAAATGCCTTAAATAAGACTTGGAATAGTTTCGGCATGTGTAACAATCACATTCGGGATCGAGTGGTGAAAAATCCCTGGTGTATTTCGCCCGCTTAATAGAAATCCTCCCCCTGCTGGTCATGGCTGTTCCATTCCTTGCAAGACGCGTGGGCAATACGCAGTCGAACATGTCTATTCCTCTTTCAACCCCTTCAAAAAGGCAGTCTGGCGATCCGACCCCCATTAGGTATCTGGGCTTGTCTTCAGGAAGCAAAGGTGTTGTATATTCAAGCATTTCATACATTACAGGCTTCGGTTCTCCCACACTCAGACCTCCAAGAGCATAACCTCTGAAGTCCAACTCAATGAGTTCTTCTGCGCTTTGTTTTCTTAAATCTTTGTACATCCCGCCCTGAACAATTCCAAACAATGTCTGCTTTTCGGTGTTGAAATGGGCATCCTTGCATCTTTTCGCCCAACGGGTAGTTCTTTCAAGCGAATCTTTTACATATTTCCATTCAGCCGGGAAAGGCGGACATTCATCAAAAGCCATCATTATGTCCGAACCCAGAGCTGTTTGGATTTCTACGGCTTTTTCAGGGCTTATGAAATGCTTCGATCCGTCTATATGAGACCTGAATGCAACACCCTCCTCGCTTATTTTCCGCATAGGTCCCAAACTGAAAACTTGAAAACCTCCACTGTCTGTCAATATTGGGAAATCCCAATTCATGAATTTATGCAATCCTCCAGCTTCTTTTATAAGTTCATGCCCCGGTCTCATGTATAAATGGTATGTGTTGCTCAAAATTATTTGAGCCTTTATTTCCTTGAGCTCCTCGGGGGTCATACTCTTGACGGTCGCCTGCGTCCCTACCGGCATGAATATTGGTGTCTCTATGACTCCATGGCTCGTTGTCATCCTCCCAAGACGTGCCGCGTTCTCATTTGATTTTTTCAGCACTTCAAACTTAAAAGACATAAAATCCTCCTCCGTCAGTAAATAAACATTGCATCGCCAAAACTGAAGAAGCGGTAGCCTTCCAATTTTGCTGTTTCATATGCCGCAAGTATCGTCTTTCTATCAACGAAAGCACTCACAAGCATTATCAACGTCGATTCTGGCAAATGAAAATTCGTGATTATCGCGTCTACAACCTTGAAACGGTACCCCGGATATATGAAAATATCTGTCCAGCCGCTTCCGGGATGTACAATACCTTTTTCATCCCCTACAGTTTCCACAACTCTATTCGCTGTTGTGCCGACTGCAATTACACGATTTCCGTTCTTCTTGGCCTTGTTTATGCGGTTCGCATTTTCCTCGTCCAAAATATAATATTCTGAATGCATTTCGTGATTTTCTATTATTTCTTCCTTTACCGGCCTGAATGTGCCCAAACCTACATGAAGAGTCACGTATGCTATTTCAACGCCTTTTCTCCTTATTTTCTCAATCAACTCGTCTGTGAAATGCAGTCCTGCCGTTGGAGCCGCAGCAGAGCCTCTCTCTTTCGAATAAACCGTCTGGTATCTTTCCTGATCTTCAAGCTTTGCCTTTATATACGGCGGCAAAGGCATTCTCCCCAATTCTTCCAGTATTTCCTCAAACACTCCATCATATTTGAATTCCACTATTCGCGTTCCCTCTTCAGCTACATCTATAACCTCTGCCTTGAGCTCGCCTCTCCCGAATTCGAAAACACTGCCCGGTTTGGCTCTTCTGCCTGGCTTTACCAATGTCTGCCACCTGTTGATATCGAGTCTTCTAAGCAAAAGGAATTCGACTTCGGCTCCAGTTGTCTTTTTCCCGAAAATGCGGGCGGGTATAACTCTTGTATTATTGAGTACAAGGCAGTCCCCTGGATTAAGACATTCAACAACTTCCTTGAATTTGCCATGCCCTATTTCTCCTGTTTTTCTGTTAAGCATCATCAGTTTGGATTCGTCTCTCTTGCTTAGAGGCTCCTGGGCGATGAATGATTCCGGCAATTCGTAATAAAAATCGTTTTTGTTCATTTTTTTGCTCCTACTCTATTGTTGTATCCTTATAATAAAAAGATAGTATGTCCCTGTAGTCATATCCGTTTTCAGCCATTGCCTTTGCACCCTCTTGGCTCATGCCGAGTCCATGTCCCCATCCTTTTCCTTCTATCACAAAGTTTTCAGCTTCGGGATTCTCTTTTTCTCCGGCTGCTCCAAGAACATGGCAGTTTTCGAAAGCAATTCCGCTGATTTTACCGTCCCCGTTCAAAACGGCAATTCCCTTTGCTGGCACCCTCTCAGTCAAGATCGATCCGTTCATGCAATAGAGGTCGTTGTCTTTTTTTACATCGAAAAGGGTGCTTCTCAATCTGTCATAGCCAAAAATGGTTCTCATGTTGTTTTTAAGCAGTGAAACGTCCGATTTTTCAGATTCTATCAAAAGCTCCAAAACATGATTGTTCTGGCTTTTGCTTGCTATTGAAATGTCAATCGAT
The DNA here is from genome assembly GCA_035269385.1 of Clostridia bacterium. Classification (GTDB taxonomy): domain Bacteria; phylum Bacillota; class Clostridia; order Peptostreptococcales; family BM714; genus BM714. The sequence goes on along the minus strand of DATFJE010000097.1, from coordinate 5,823 downwards.
TTGCCAACATCGTATCCGGCGTTTCTGAGAATTTTTGAAAGAGAATCTTCCGTATACTCCAGTTTCCAGCTGTAATTGGATCCACCTATGGAGAAATCGTCCCGAACTCCCCTCAGATAGGGAACTTCAGCCGACCATATGTTTTCACTGTCTTCAGTAAACCCTCCGCTGTTGGCATGGTAAAATGCACTGACTATTTTTCCGTTCCACATCAGCAACTGTCCTTCGGTCTCGTCAACGGCGCGGTTGCAGGAAGCCCCTTCATAGTCGTAGCCCACATACGCCTGGGAATTATGAGTGTTGCAGAGATTGAATCCAAGATATGAATATTTGCCATAGTTGGAAATCGCAAAATTTCTTGCTGCCACCGCCTGCGCCTTAAGTGCCTCGATTGGCCAGCTCTTTGACATTTCCCACGGAAGAACTCCATAAAGATATTCGTCCATGCCCAAATGGTTTATAACCGTCAAATCGCTTCCTAAAAAACGCTTGACCATTATTCCTCCCCTGTAGTTGTGTCCATTGTATGAAAATGTTGAAAAATTGCCATTTTCATCAATAGGCTTTATGACATGCTCTCCGTCCATGCAGTCGTATGCCAAAACAGTCCGGCCGTCGGACTCTGCTACAAGCAAAGAACTGTAGCCCTTCAAATCGAATTCGATACCGTCTGTTCTGGCCGAAAAATCTTTCAATGCCGATTCCGCTTCGGATTTGCTTGAATAGGGGCCGGCACTCAAAAACCATCCGTCGTCATAAACAGCGAAAAAGATTTCATCAACATCTTCAAGCATTTCAAGATTTTCCGAAAAGTTCTGCGAACCCTCCGAAACATCGCCGGCCTTGACAAGATAAACATTTTCAGAAAGATCTTTGGACGCTTTCCTTACAAGCAATTCCGTGGAGTCAATCCTGCAGCCTATATCCTCGTATTCGTCGCCATTCAAAGCCAAAAACTCGAATCCGGCATTTGAAGACAATGATATGCTGTCGAGAGATGGATCGTCGAACGTCAATCCTATTCTTATCGTCTCTGGAATATTCTCGGCTCCATATGCGAATAAAAATGACATAATGCATACCGACAATGCCAATCCAATGCTTATAAATGCCCGTTTCATAGCCACAGCCCCTTTACCTTTTTCCCAAAAAAACATTGAGGACAAACGTCAACACAATACTGACAATTATACTCGAAAGCAGTGGAAAATAAAAGGTTATACTACCTTTTTTGAATACAAAATCCCCCGGCAGTTTTCCTATTCCCAAAAACGCTCCTCCGATTAAAATAATTCCAGTTATTATGAGGATTGCTCCAATTGTTATTATCGGTCTTCCTCCAAATCCCATATCGTTATTTCCTCTTCACCCTTCTTTTCAATTCCCAGATGCCTGTATCCTCTTGATGTGACAACTCTGCCCCTGGGTGTCCTATTGATGAATCCAAGTTGCAGCAGGTATGGCTCATATACATCTTCAATTGTGTTTCTTTCTTCCCCTGTGGATGCCGCAAGCGTATCCAGCCCAACCGGGCCTCCATCGAACTTTCCTATTATTGTTTCAAGTATTTTTCTGTCCACCCCGTCGAGTCCCAGCTGATCCACTTCAAGAAGAGTCATGGCTTTTGAAACAGTGTCCTCGCTTATTGACCCGTCTCCCATTACCTGGGCATAATCCCTCACTCTTTTAAGCAGCCTGTTTACAATCCTCGGCGTGCCTCTGCTCCTTACAGCTATCAGCGATGCCGATCCGTCGTCAATTGGTACGCCCAATATATCCGCTGAACGCAATACTATCTTCTTTAAACTCTTTACTTCATAGAGGTCAAGCTTGCATATTACCCCGAATCGGTCTCTCAATGGAGATGTCAGAAGCCCCGCCCTTGTTGTTGCTCCGATCAGAGTGAACCTTGGCAAATCCAATCTTACAGTCCTGGCGCTTGGACCTTTTCCGATTATTATATCAAGTGCATAGTCCTCCATTGAAGGATAAAGCACTTCCTCTACACTTCTGCTTAGCCTGTGGATCTCGTCTATGAACAACACATCGTTTTCCTGCAGATTGGTAAGTATGGCGGCAAGATCTCCAGGCCTTTCTATTGCAGGTCCTGAAGTAATTCGGATGCTTACTCCCATCTCGTTTGCGATTATTGACGAAAGAGTGGTCTTTCCAAGCCCCGGGGGGCCATAAAGCAGTACATGGTCCAGTGATTCTTCCCTCATTTTGGCCGCATCGATGAATATTTTCATTTTTTCCTTAAGCTTTTCCTGTCCAATGTATTCATCCAAGGATTTCGGCCTGAGGGAAAGTTCTATTTCTGATTCATCCCTTTTTTTATCCGGGGTTATGACCCTTCGGTCCTGGTTGTTTTCGATCATTTCGGCCTCCTCATCTCTTCAGCAAAGTCTTTAGCGCCTCTTTTATTATGGTTTGAGCTTTCATTCCTTCTTCATAAACCGACTGCACAGCCGTCGATGCGTCTGTCCTGCCGTAACCCAGAGCCATCAGAGCATCAACCGCATCCCTGTTTTCCCCCTTTGAAGGGAGGTTCCTGCCCTGCCTGACGCTTTCGGGCATATCCATTTCCCCGAATTCCTTGATTACCTTGTCCTTCAAGTCCAATATTATCCGCTGAGCAGTTTTTTTACCCACCCCCGAAACACTTGTAAGAGATGCGCTGTCGGCCAATGCTATGCATCTTGCAACATCGTTGTAATCAATAGTGGACAATACTGCCAAAGCCAATTTTGATCCTATTCCATTTACCTTGTTCAACATCCTGAACATTTTAAGTTCACTTTTGTCGTAAAAACCATAGAGGCTTATATCGTCTTCCCTTACCACCATGTCCGCATATATCTTCAATTCATCTCCGTCGCTGATTTCCCCGATGGTGTTCATCGAAGTGAATATGCGATACCCTATTCCGTTGTTCTCAACAACTATGAAATTTTCTCCCGTATCCTTTACAATCCCTTTTATATAGTCAATCAAGCCCATTCACCTCATTTTATTTTGAAATGTTTTTCCATTATTCCCGAATGCGCATGGCAAATGCCCACTGCCAAAGCGTCCGCAGCATCGTCAGGCCTTGGAATCTCTTTCATGTTAAGCAAAGTCTTTACCATTATCTGTACCTGCTTCTTATCCGCCCTGCCATAACCGACAACTCCCTGTTTTACCTGCAGCGGAGTATATTCGTAAATTTCAAGATCCGCCTTTGCCGCAGCGACAACCGCGGCACCCCTTGCATGCCCCACCATAAGAGCTGTCGTAACATTCCTGTTGAAAAACAATTCTTCAATGGCAACGGCGTCAGGCTTGTATTTGTCAAAAAGAACATGAAGGTCTTCATAAATCTTTTTAAGCCTGTCCGGCAATTCCATATCCGGGCTTGTTGTTACAGTCCCGTATTCAATTACTTCAAAACGGTTCCCTACGTACGAAATTACTCCATATCCCAAAATCGCATATCCCGGATCAATACCTATGATCAGCATGCCGTTTTTCGCCTGCCTTCCTTTTCTACGATAGTTTTCCCACATATTAAAAGGATACAGTCAATCACCGTATCCCAAATCTTTATCCAAAAAGTGATACCAGTCCACCAAAAGCCGATATAACCATAACTACAGCAATCGTTATTGCAATAATTTTAGCCGTTCCCCTGTTCATCTTTTCACCCCTCAATTCATTCAAATTCATCATCGAATATTGTCGTGCTTTCGTCGTTTTCGATTTCTTCCGGATTTTTGCCTTGCCTGGACTTTCTAAAGTCCCAAAAAACCAAGAATATGCCTGCAACAACTAAAAATATCAAGACAGGATCCATAAGTTTCCCCTTTTTTTTAATCATTATAACATAAAATTTTTAAAAAAACTATTTACAAAGAACATACGTTCTATTATAATGAGCTTATAGAACATACGTTCGTGGTGATAATATGAAAAAGCGTTACAGAATCGCAAATCGAAAAAAATTCATAACAAGAACAGCTCTTTTGCTATTCCTTTCTTTTTGCATTCTTTCGGTGCCTTTGAGGCTTGTTCAGGCAAACGGAATGCAGGAAAAGCAGTACAGGGAAATTGTCGTTAAGCCCGGAGACACAGTATGGACAATAGCCGAATCGCAAAATCAGGACCGCGACTTGAGAGAGACCGTCTTCGAAATATTTGAAGCCAACCATTTGCATAGTCATATAATTCAACCGGGACAGACAATACTGGTTCCTGTAAAGCTTACGAAATAAAAAAATCAGGCAAATGCCGCTTTCGCGCATCTGCCTGATTTTTTATTGTGCCTTCAATTTTCTGTCTGCAATCTTATGCTTCCCATTCATTTTCTTTTTCCTTAAGCTTTTCCTCTGCTCTATGATAATTTTTCTCGTACTCAAACCTTATTTTTTTAATTTTGTTTTCCTCGTTCCTGAAAATCATGACATTTCTCCCACGAACAGTCTGCGTCTCTACATATCTGTAGCGGTCATTGAGCAATTTGCAAATTGTTTCAATATTGGTCGAAAGTTCCTTCTCCATCTCTTTCTTCTCGTGCAAAAAGTTTTCTCTCGAACTTTCCCTCAGTGTTTTTGTGGAATCCTTGTCATGGGATCTAAGATAACTCGTTGAAACTTTTTTTACTTTTGGCGAATACCTGACACTCATAAGAATCCTCCTTCTTTTGAATGGCAACCGGTGTCTTATTCTTTATATACCAAAAGCATGGCTCTCTAAACCCGTCCGACTAAATTCAAAAAACTATTCATCCATTTCCCAGTTATGATGAATATTCTGCACGTCGTCATTGTCCTCAAGCATGTCTATAAGTTTTTCCATTTTTTCTATATCGTGTTCGTCTTCAAGCTTTGTCATTGTTTGGGGTATGTATCCCAATTCCGCCTTTGCAAACTTGTGACCGTCTTTTAGCAAGGAATCCCTGACTGCTGCGAATTCCTCCATCGGTGTTATTATTTCAGCAAATCCGTCCTCGATCTGTATGTCCTCCGCACCTGCTTCAAGGGCTTCCATCAAAAGAGTTTCCTCATCAAGCTCATTGTCCTCTTCCGAAAGCACCAGTATTCCCTTCCTGTCGAACATGAATGAAACACATCCGTTTGACCCGAGGTTTCCTCCGTTCTTTGAGAATATGTGCCTGACGTCCGCGGCTGCGCGATTCTTGTTGTCTGTCAAAATTTCAACCATTACCGCAACCCCCGAAGGGCCGTATCCCTCATATATGAATTCTTCGAATTGAGTTCCATCTGTCTCTCCGGAACCTTTTTTTATGGCCCTTTCGATATTGTCATTTGGCATATTGTCGACTTTTGCCTTCTCGACTGCACTCTTGAGGGACATATTGTATTCTATTTCAGGACCGCCTTCCCTTGTAGCAACCATTATGGCTCTTGCATGCTTTGTGAAAATCTTGCCTCTTTTGGCGTCCTGCTTGCCTTTTCTGTTTATAATATTTCCTATTCTTCCCACTATTCCACCTCTTGTCCTTGTTTTGTTCCTCTATTGTCATACAAACCGAATTTCCTTGCTGAATCTTTGCATTTCGCGTAAAAATTTACAATTCCGGCGCTTGAGGTGGCATTTCCCTTTTGTGTTCCGTACGCTTGTGCATGGATTCGATTATTTTTCGATCCTTTTCCGGTATGGTTTTCCCTTCGAGATAATCGTCAATCATATCATAAGTCGTACCCATCTCGCCTTCATCGGTCTGCCCTTCCCAAAGTCCGGCCGATGGAGGCCTTTTGAGAACTGATTGAGGGGCTCCCAAAACTTGTCCCCACTTGTATACTTCCCTTTTGGGGAGTCTCGATA
>DATFJE010000096.1:0-19339 GCA_035269385.1 Clostridia bacterium | reverse complement strand
TTTAAAATCGAGAGCGCCGTAAGCGCAAGCGCAATTCTTTCGGTGCTTGGATTTGGAATCATTTTTCTATCCATGTTTCAGACGCTTACAGGAATTCTCCAGGGCATGGGAAGGCCCATTGTGCCGGTATGGAATTTGGCTGCAGGCGCCCTGCTCAAAATAGTCTTGACATATGTTCTCGTCGGAATTCCGGCCTTGAATGTAAGAGGCGCAGCAATTGGAACAGTTTTCGGATATGCTCTTGCTGCGGCTCTAAATGTCTTATACATTAAAAAGAATCTTGGAATGGACCTTTCGGTATTGAACCTTTCGATAAAGCCCTTGATTTCTGCCGCAGTGATGGGGGCTGTGGCCTTTTGGGGACACAGGGCAATGGTTCCTTTTCTCGGAGGAGGAATATCGACTGTGGTCTCAATATCTGCTGGAGCCCTGGTTTATGGATGGATGCTCATCAATACAGGGGCCGTAACATCGAAAGACTTTGAGCTTGTTCCAAAAGGGAAAAGAATATATGAAACATTAAATAAAATGAAAATAGGGAAGTGGCAGTCATGAAGAGTAAAATAACAGTTGTTGGACTTGGTCCGGGAAGCGTGGATTATCTGTCTTTCAATGCTTATGAAAGAATCAACAAAACCGCAAAGGAAAGGCTTTTCTTTAGGACGGAAAAGCATCCAACAGTGGATTGGTTGAAAGAAAAAGGCATATGCTTCAACACGTTTGATGCTTATTACGACAGGCATGATACATTTGAAGGAGTATATGAGAATATTGTGGACAATTTGACCCATGAGTCAGAAAACGGGGATTTGGTGTACGCTGTCCCGGGAAGCCCATTTGTGGCGGAAAAAACCGTTCAGCTTTTGATTGAAAAATCAGATATCGGTTTGTTCGATTTGGACTTTATTCCGGCAGCCAGTTTTGTGGATGCGGTTCTTGCGGCGGTAAGGAAAGATCCAGTTATGGGCGTCAAAATAGTTGATGGGCTTCAAATACGCGGTCAGCTTTGTGATACAAGGATGGACACCCTTATAACTCAAGTGTATGACCGCTATACGGCATCCGAGGTCAAGCTGGCTCTATCGGAGTTGTTCGGCGACGAACACTTGATTCTGGTTGTCAGGGCGGCCGGAATAGATGAAATGGAGCGAATTGAAGAGATACCGGTATATGAACTCGACCATCTCGATTTTTTGGACCATCTTACAAGCGTTTATGTCCCGGCTCTTGCAAGCGAAAAAAAAGAAAACCATGATTTTTTCGATCTGCTTGATATAATGTTGCGTCTCAGGGGAGAGAACGGGTGCCCGTGGGACCGAAAGCAGACACATGAGAGCATTCGAAACTGCATGATCGAAGAAGCCTATGAAGTGGTGGATGCGATCGATAAAAATGACTATGTGCTTATGGCCGAAGAGCTCGGAGATGTTCTTTTGCAGGTGGTTTTCCACAGCAGAATGGCCGAGGAAAAAGGGATTTTCGATATAGGGGACGTCATAGAAGGGATATGCACAAAGCTGATAAGGCGCCATCCCCATGTGTTCGGAGATGAAGACATCGATACGGCCAATAAAGTGAAAGAAAAGTGGGAAGAAATAAAAAGGGAAGAAAAATCGGAGAAAACCCATTCCGAATCGATGAGAAGAGTTCCTGTATCATTGCCGGCTCTTATGAAAAGTGTAAAAATACAAAAGAAAGCCGCAAAAGTGGGTTTCGATTGGGATGATGTAGGACCTGCATTCGATAAAATAAGAGAAGAGACTGATGAGCTCCTTGAAGTTGTGCAGGAAGCGGTTGTGTCGGGAAGACGCGCCAAGGAAGAAATAGGAGACTTGATTTTCGCAGTCGTGAATGTTGCAAGATTCCTTAAAATCGACCCTGAAGAGGCATTGAATTCAACTGTTGATAAATTCATTGAAAGATTCAGTCACATTGAAAACGAGGCCATGAAAAAGGGAGTCGATATGAAGACGATGAGTCTTGAAGAGATGGATTTGTTGTGGGAAGAGGCGAAAATATTAAAAAATGGCTGATTTTCAAAAAAAAAGAGCGATAAAAAAAGGAAATGGCATGTTTTCATAGAATATGATTATACGAATCACAATTATACTACAGGAGGGAATAAATTATGAATAAAGCTGAATTGATTGCAAGCATGGCCGAAAAAGCCGGGCTTACCAAGAAAGATACTGAGATGGCCTTGAACTCTTTTGTCACAAGCATAGAGGAATCATTGCTGGCTGGGGAAAAGGTGCAGCTCGTTGGATTTGGAACATTCGATGTAAAAGAAAGAAAAGCGAGACAGGGAAGAAATCCAAGAAATCCGGAACAAGTAATAGAAATTCCGGCATCAAAAGCTCCGGTATTCAAAGCCGGCAAAGCACTTAAAGATTTGGTCAACAAATAGAAACAAGCTGGCTGTGACCGCTTTGAGGTTGTTGTCAAAGTCTCAAAAATACAGAATGACGAAAATCTTGTGATTCAAGGAGCTTTCCGATTGTGGTTCTGAGGTATGCTGATGAACCGGGGAACGGTTTTAAAGGTTGCAGAGAAATTTGATTTATCGTCATTCTAAAAGCAGCCTATGGCTGCTTTTTTAATTAGGAATTGGATTGGGAGGAAAACGGTTTTGAGAATAGATAAATTTTTAAAGGTTTCCAGATTGATAAAGAGAAGGACTGTAGCGAAGGAAGCTTGCGGTAAAGGTCGCATCAAAATAAACGAAAAAGAAGCCAAGCCCGGGGCTGAAGTTTCAATCGGGGATATAGTTTCCATTCAAATGGGGAATCGTGTTATGAAATTCAAGATCAAGGATATAAAGGAACATGTCAAGAAGGAAGAGGCAACTGATTTGTATGAGGAAATAATACAATAGACTTGTAAAGGATAAGAGGTGTCTTTATGGCTGTCGGTAAGAAAAGGAAAAAGAAAGGGAATTTCATAAAACGGAATTTCATTGCGATTGCCATACTTCTTGTTCTGGGGTCATATTTTTTGACTGTTCTTATAAAACAGAATAGAATGTATAGCGAGCTGAAAGCGGAAGAAGCCCGCGTTTTGATTGAACTTGCAGAAAAGGAGCAGGAACTGGAAAGACTCGAAAAGGAAATTGAAGAGGCCGGTACGGACGGTTATGTTGAGAAGCTTGCAAGAGAGGAACTTGATTTGGTCAAGGAAAACGATATTGTATACCATTTCAAGGAAAATGAGGAAGATGAAGAAAGTGCAGAATAGAGACGGAGTGGTGTAATGAAACGTGCCGTAATAGATATTGGAACCAACTCAATAAGGCTTCTTGTTGCAGATATTGAAAACGGAAAAATAATCAGCGGCAAAAAGCATGTGCGCATGGTCAGGTTGGGTGAAATGGTCGGCCGGTCAAGAAAAATCGGAGAAAAGGCGCTTGAAAGATGCATGGATGCATTGGACGAATTTGTCAAAATGGCTTTGGCTGAAGGCGTCGAGGACATAAAGGCCTTGGCTACGAGTGCTGTAAGAGATGCAGTCAACAGGGACGAAATTGTTAAAAAGATTCAATCTACTCTGTCGCTGGAAGTTGATATTCTCTCAGGCGATGAGGAAGCGGAAATGGGATATTTAGGTGTTATTTCAAGCTTCGACGCTGAGGGCGTTTTCATGATGGTGGACATAGGCGGGGGAAGCACCGAATTCGTAGTGGGAAACAAAGAGAAAATTTTTTATAAGAAGAGCCTCGATATGGGAGCGGTAAGGATGACTGAACAGTTCATAAAATCCGACCCTGTAGATCCGATTGAATCACATGAATTGGAAAGGCATGTCAGGAAAATCATAAAAAGCGAACTCAAAGGAATTCCTTCATTTGAAAAAGGAATAGCGGTTGGGATAGGTGGAACAATAACAACTTTGGGAGCAATAAAACTTAAAATGGAAAATTACAATCGGGAAAAGATTCATTTGGCAAGCATAGACCGAAAGGAAATACATGAAATGACAAGCGGATTTGGGGAAACTCCGCTCAGCAGACGAAGAAAAATAATAGGGCTTGACAGTGAAAGAGCCGATATAATATACGCCGGAAGCATAATATTGCAAGAGATTATGGAGTTTTTCGGCTGCAACGACATAAAAATAAGCGACTATGACAACCTTGAAGGCTATCTGATGACAAGGTGAAGCGCGAGACAGTAAATACAGACAGGGGTAAAATCCCATTATGAGCATGGCTCTGCCCATGCTTTTAATATTTTATTGAAGGGAGGAAGAGCATGCTGAATCAAAATTTGATAAGGGGAACATTGGATGCGGCTTTATCTAATGGAGCCGATTTTTCGGAAATATTTGTAGAAAAAAGAAGCAATCAAACCATAGGACTGGTCGGAGGTCTTGTGGAGAATACGGTTTCAGGACAGGATTACGGGGTAGGCATCAGAATAATAAGGGGAACAGAAAGCGTTTATGCATATACAAATGACACTTCAGCCGAACATCTTAAAATCGTTGCTGAGAAGGCGTCCTTGGCCCTTGCGGGGAAATCAAAAGAAAGGGTGCTGGATTTCAGAAGACGAATTGGGACTCCGCTTATGGAAATATTGAAATATCCAGGCGACATAGGGAAAAAAGAAAAGGTGCATTTGCTGAAAGAGGCCCATGAATCCGCATCCGGCTTTTCAGATGAAATAACCCAAGTGAGGATAAATTATCTGGATGTCGTGCAAAAGGTTTTGATTGCAAATTCCGAGGGCCTTTGGGTCGAGGACGAAAGAGTGAGAACAAGGACTTCCATACAGTCTGTAGCTGAGGCAGGAGGAGAAATGCAGACGGGGCATTTTGCTCCGGGAGCGTCAATGGGATTTGAATTCTACGACACAATAAATCTGGAAAAATTCGCAAGGTCGGCTTCCGAAATGGCGGTCACCATGCTTCATGCCGATTTTGCTCCCAGCGGCAAGATGCCGGTAGTTATAGAAAATGGTTTTGGCGGCGTCATTTTTCACGAAGCATGCGGACATGGACTCGAGGCTACTTCAGTTGCCAAAGGGACATCCGTTTTTTCCGGGAAAAAAGGTGAAAAAATAGCTTCGGATGTTTTGACGGCAATTGATGACGGGAGCATTCCCGGACAATGGGGCTCTGCCGCATTCGATGACGAAGGAATGGAAACACGAAAGAATATTTTGATTGAAAACGGTATATTGAAGGGATACATGGTCGACAGGCTGAACGGAAAGAAAATGGGAATGGCTTCGACCGGATCCGGAAGGCGCCAATCTTACAAATATTCACCCACATCGAGAATGACCAACACATATATAGCCCCCGGAAGCAGCAGTTTTGAGGACTTGATATCGAACACCGAAAAAGGGCTTTATGCAAAAAAAATGGGTGGAGGTTCAGTTGACCCGGCGACGGGGGAATTCAATTTTGCGGTAATGGAAGGTTATTTGATTGAAAAAGGCAAGATAGGGAAACCTGTAAGGGGAGCAACACTTATAGGAAACGGGCTTTCCATTTTGAAAAAGATAGACATGGTGGCCGACAATCTGTCATTCGGACAAGGAATGTGCGGATCTGTGAGCGGAAGCATACCCGTAAATGTCGGGCAACCGGCTTTGCGTGTCGAATCAATAACGGTAGGCGGCAGGAAGGAGCGGTAGAGAAATGAAAAAGTTCAAAACACAGGGCCTCTTCGAATTGGCGCAAAAGCAAGGGATTGACGAAATCGAAATTTATATTGGAGAATCCAAATCCTTCAATGTGAAAGTATATGGCGGAAAGGTGGAACATTTCGGCATTGAGGAGAATAGAGGCCTTTCAGCGAGGGGAACATGCAAGGAATCAATGGGCTATATCTATACGGAAAATCTTAACGGCATAGACCGCGAAAAATTGATTTTGGGCTTGAAGGAGAACGCCGACATAATGGAAGCTTCTGAAAAAGAAGAAATTCATTTTGACAATGAAAAATGCAACTCAATGGAACTTAAGAATACAGCAATCGAAGAAATTTCCGAAGAAGATAAGATAGCATTTGCATTGGAGATGGAAAAAAAAGCATTTTCGATTGATAAAAGGATAGAGTCCGTAAACTATTGTTTGTTCGGAGAGAGCTCGGGCGGCAGGAGGATAATGAATTCAAAGGGACTCGACCTTTGTGAAGAAAAGAACATTGCCTTTGCCTTTATATCCGTGGTTGCAAAAGAGGACGGAAAAATAAAAACAGGAAGCTCTTATACCGTGTCAAATGAATTCAAGGATTTCAACGCCGAGTCTTTGGCGGAAGAGGCGTCAAGAAAGGCGATTGACCAGCTTCAAGCAAAAACAATGGCTTCCGGTCCGCAAAAGACGCTTTTTTCAAACGAGGTTTCGGCTGATTTGCTGCAGGCTTTTTCCTCGGTATTTTCGGGGGAAAACGTACAAAGGAACCTTTCCATGCTCAAGGGTAGGGTTGGTGAAACCATAGGCGCTAAGAATCTGACAATAATTGACGATCCGCTTATGTCGAACAAGGCGGGTTCGAGAAATTTTGACGATGAAGGGACGGGCACATTCAAAAAGAATGTTGTTGAAAATGGGATGCTGAAAACATTTCTTCACAACAAAAAAACAGGCAAAAAAGAAGGCGTTCCCTCAACGGGAAATGCATTCAAGGGTTCCTACAAATCGCCTGTTTCGATAGCTCCGACGAATTTCTTCATAAGCCCAGGACCCCTTTCGCTTTCTGAAGCAATGGCTAATATGGGCGAAGGAGTTTATATTACAGATGTTCAAGGGCTTCATGCGGGACTCAATGCAGTTTCGGGCGACTTTTCGCTGTCGGCTTCAGGATTTGCGGTCCGCGGAGGGAAAAAGGCGGAAGCGGTGCATCAAATAACTGTTGCAGGAAATTATTTCGATATGCTCATGGACATTGAAGACATATGCAGCGACCTCAAGTTCATAATGCCAGGTTCCGGACATGTGGGTTCGCCAAGCATTTTGATTGGGAAACTTGATATTTCAGGAGAATGACAAATGGATATGTATGAAAGATTCAAGGAAAACATAATAGAAAAGGGATTGCTTGAAAAAGGCCAAGGTCTTGTATTGGGAATCTCGGGAGGACCGGATTCCATTTGCATGCTTTCTCTTTTCATAAAGCTCATGCATGAATGGAACTTAAGGCTTGTTCCTGTACACCTCAACCATATGCTGAGGGGGGAAGATTCCAAAAAAGACGCTCTCTATGTTTCTGAATTCTGCAGAAAAAACTCTTTGGAATGCTTATCATATGAAAAGGATGTTTCCGGGATGTCTGAAAAGTGGAAAATTTCACTCGAAGAGGCGGGACGCAAAATAAGATACGATTTATTCACAGCCGCCGCAAAGGAAAACGGCTGCAGACGAATAGCCCTCGGACAGAATCTGAACGACCAGGCTGAAACTATTTTAATGCGTATAATGAGGGGAACCGGCCTTAAGGGCCTTTCAGGAATAGAACATATTAGAGAGGGGATTTTCATAAGGCCGATACTGATTTTCAAACGTGCTGAAATTGAAAATTATTGCCATGAAAACGGTTTGAATCCCCGTACCGACTTGACCAACCTTGAACCTGTCTACACAAGAAACAAAATAAGACTTGAACTTTTGCCGTATATCGAAAACAATTTCAATGAAAAGATAAGTGAAGCTCTTTTCCGCATGGGCGACATGTTAAGGGAAGACAGCGAATTTATTGAATATGCTGCGAAAAAGGAATTCGAAAAAATTGCGAGAGTTCAAAAGGAAGGCGAGGTTTTAATAGGCCGCGATGATTTTAATAAAATGCACAAGGCGCTAAAAGCAAGAGTCTTGAGAAATGCTGTGAAACTTGTCAAAGGCAATCTTGTAAATGTGACGGGAGAACGCGTTTCCGCAGCACTTTATGCTATAGAGAAGGCTGCGGTCAGTAAAACGATTGAATTTCCGGGCATTGTCTATGTAAAGATTGCTGGCGGTATGATTTCGGTCTGCAAAAGAAAAAACGATTTTCAAAAGGCGGAGTTTGAATACCCCTTGGAAATCGGGGAGACTTTATATGTGGAGGAGACTGGAAATTCAATAAGAATAGAAAAAATGCCTTTGCCGGAAAACATTGCAGAAAAATTTGATCCTTGGACGGTTTTCATAGATGCCGGGAAAGTGGCAAACAAATCTCTAAGCGTAAGAAACAGGCGACGTGGAGACCGGTTTTCCCCCTTGGGAATGAATGGCACCAAAAAATTGAAGGATTTCATGATTGACATGAAAATAGATAAAACGAAGAGGGATTCCGTATTGCTCATTTGTGACGGAGATGAAATTGTATGGGTCGCGGGACACAGGATGAGCGGTATTTACAAGGTGGATTCTGGCACCGAAAACGTGCTTAAAATAACGATTTTACGAACTTGTTATGAAAAATGAAATGTGTTAGAATGAAAAGACGCAAGTTTTAAAGAAGGCGAAGGGAGGTTTACTTTTGAGAAAGTATTTTAAAGGTGCCAGCTTCTATATACTAGTATTTATCATAATAATAATGATTGTCCAGTTTTACGGAAGAGCGCCCCAGGAGCAAAAGACTTTGGACATGTCGGGTTTGATTAGCGAACTCACAAATGACAATGTTCAGGAAATCAATTTCAACGAAAATCAAATAATAGGCGTTCTGAAAAGCGACGGTTCGACTTTCGCCGCCTATATTCCAAAAGTTATTGCTACGGATTCATTCGTTGCAAGATACATTCTTCCGGGATTGGAAACCGGACAGATAAAATTGACAGGAGAACCTCCGGTTCAGACACCATGGTTTATAGACATTCTTCCATCAGTTTTCATGGTTCTGATCTTTGTTGTTTTCTGGTTTGTTTTCATGAACCAGTCACAGGGCGGAGGCGGAAAGGTCATGTCTTTCGGCAAAAGCAAAGCCAAACTGCATAAGGAAGATGAAAGAAAACAGATAAACTTCAACGATGTGGCAGGCTTGGACGAAGAGAAAGAAGAGCTTAAGGAAATAGTGGATTTTTTAAGAAATCCAAGAAAATATGTCGAATTGGGTGCGCGAATCCCCAAAGGGGTATTGATGGTAGGACCTCCTGGAACAGGAAAGACATATTTGACGAGAGCAGTTGCAGGAGAAGCCGGAGTACCATTTTTCAGCATAAGCGGATCCGATTTTGTTGAAATGTTTGTAGGTGTGGGAGCTTCGCGAGTCAGAGATCTTTTTGAACAAGCCAAGAAGAGTTCCCCATGCATAGTTTTCATAGATGAAATTGATGCTGTGGGAAGAAAAAGAGGCGCAGGCCTGGGCGGAGGACATGATGAGAGGGAGCAAACCCTCAATCAGCTTCTCGTTGAAATGGACGGGTTTGGAGACCATGAGGGAATAATAATCATAGCCGCAACCAACAGACCGGACATTCTTGACCCTGCACTTCTCAGACCGGGAAGATTCGACAGGCAGGTAAGCGTTGGAATACCCGACATCAGGGGCCGCGAGGCCATATTGAAAATCCACTCGAAAAACAAACCTCTTGACGAGGACGTCAATTTGAAAGTTCTTGCGAGAAGGACTCCCGGATTCACTCCGGCCGATTTGGAAAACTTGTTGAACGAGGCGGCCTTGCTTTCGGCAAGGGTAGACAACAAGACAATCAAAATGGATACGATAGAGGAAGCGATAACGAAAGTTATTGCCGGACCTGAAAAAAGAAGCAGAGTGATAAGCGACAAGGAAAAAAGGCTTACAGCATATCACGAAGGCGGACATGCCGTTTTGGCAAGGTTATTGCCCGATACGGACACCGTCCATCAGGTTACAATAATTCCAAGGGGCAGGGCAGGCGGATTCACAATGCAATTGCCCAAGGAAGACAAATATTATGCTACAAAATCCGAAATGGAAAAAAGACTTATAATATTGTTGGGCGGACGCGTTGCGGAAGCCTTGATACTGCATGACATAAGCACCGGGGCCCAAAACGATCTCAAACGCGCCACCGAAATTTCAAGGGCAATGGTTACGCATTACGGAATGAGCGAAAAACTGGGAACAATGACTTACGGCAACGGAGACGAAGTGTTCCTTGGCAGGGATTTGACCACAATGAAAAACTATTCCGAAGAAGTTGCTTATGAGATAGACAAGGAAATCCGAAGAATCATGGACGAGTCCTATGATCAGGCAATGAAGCTTTTAGAGGAAAACGTAGAAAAGCTTCACCACATTGCAAAAGCGCTTCTTGAGAGAGAAACTATAAATTCCGAGGAATTCGAGTACATTTTCCGAAAAGACTATGATTCATTCATAGCCAATCCTGAAGACGCTGCAAAGGAAATCGAAAATGAGCGCAACAGGGAATTTAAGGAATTGTATGGAGAAGAAAACGAGAATGGGAAAATCGCTGAAATAATCAGGGATCCCGAGGCGAGCAGGAAGGCCATGAAAAAAATCAAAGAAGAACCAGCAAAAGAAGAACCAGCAAAAGAAGAAACTGCAAAAGAAGAAACTGCAAAAGAAGAAGCGGTACCGGAAGCGAAAAAAGCGGATGGTGAAGAATCTTAAATTTACCTCCGGCATGCAATATATGCCGGAGTTGTTTTTAGAGAATATTTAAAGGAGGTTGTCATGGATTTTAATCTAAAGACTGGAATGAAAGCGAAAATGGAAATAATCGTAAAGGAAAACGAGACAGCGGCAAGCTACGGAAGCGGCGGGGTAGATGTATATGCCACTCCGGCAATGATAGGACTAATCGAAAACACGTCGCTTAATGCGGTGGATTCTTTTTTGCCTGAAAGGTATGCCACGGTAGGCGTCCATTTGGATGTTAAGCATCTGGCTGCAACACCTGTGGGCATGAAGGTAACCGCAACTGCGGAACTAATTGAAATAGACAGGAAGAAGCTTGTGTTCAAGGTCGAGGCTTTTGATGAAAAAGACAAGATTGGGGAAGGCACCCACAGCAGATTCATAATAGATAAGGAGAAATTCCTTAAGATGACGCAGGAAAAAGCCTCCCAAAAATAAAAAAAGATCCGGCATTTGGGCTTAGGCTTTCATGCCGGTTTTTTTTGCAAAAATTCTGCGATTCAGATGCAATTGCATTTCGGTTGAATTTAAATAAGAGTTCAATATGAAATATATTATGCAAAATGACGCATTCAAATGATTATTGCATACAATTGGTAAAGAAGATATACTATTGGAGAGAAACTTTGACAATCAAAGCAAGCGAACGTGAATATAGAAGACCACTGATTGCAAGGATTCGAGGCTTGTTGAAATCGTATACAAATGTGTAATTATACACATGACTTTCTGAATAAAATCCTTCAAAATAAGTATGTATACAAGTATATTTTAATCAATGTAGAAAAAACACAATTATTTTTATGATATATTATAGGCGATACACATAGTTTTCTGAGGAAACAAAAATATATAGCTTGAAAGTCCAAAGGAGGAACATCATGTTTGACAGGGATAAGCTTGATGATATCAAAAACGGGGTGAAATCGTTCGAAGAATCGACGCAAAAGGCAATGCAGAAGCGTCCTGAACGCAAAGAAAATTTCATGTCAGCTTCGGGTGATAAAGTAGGGAGATTATATTCTCCGGCGGATATGGAAAGTCTTGATTTTATGGATGATATAGGTTTTCCGGGGCAATACCCGTATACCAGGGGAGTTCAGCCGACAATGTACAGAGGTCGATTGTGGACAATGAGAATGTATGCAGGATTCGCAACCGCGGAAAAATCCAACGAAAGATACAAACTGCTGCTGGCGCAGGGTGGAAGCGGCCTTTCGGTGGCATTTGACCTTCCAACCCAAATAGGTTACGATTCCGACCATTCCCTCGCTGAAGGAGAAGTTGGAAAAGTAGGAGTTGCAATTGATTCACTAAAGGATATGGAAATATTGTTTGGAGGAATACCCCTTGACAAGGTAAGCACATCGATGACAATAAATGCTCCGGCTTCGGTACTCTTGGCCATGTACATAGCTGTTGCCGAGAAGCAGGGCGTATCGATGGACAAGCTGAGGGGAACAATTCAGAATGACATATTGAAGGAGTACATTGCGAGAGGAACATATATATTCCCGACTGAGCCTTCAATGAGGCTCATAACAAACATATTCGAGTATTGTTCGGTGAATGTGCCGCAGTGGAATACAATAAGCATATCGGGATATCACATAAGAGAGGCCGGCTCAACAGCCGCCCAGGAAGTAGGATTCACATTAGCCGATGGAATTGCATATGTTGAGGCGGCAATAGACGCGGGTCTGGACGTCGATTCATTTGCACCGAGACTTTCGTTCTTCTTTAATTCACATAATGATTTGCTTGAGGAAGTATCCAAGTTCAGAGCGGCAAGAAGACTGTGGGCAAGAATAATGAAGGAAAGGTTCCATGCAAAGAATCCAAAATCAATGATGCTCAAGTTCCATACTCAAACCGGAGGTTCAACACTTACAGCACAGCAACCGGACAACAATATTGTGCGTGTGGCGATTCAAACATTGGCGGCGGTTCTGGGGGGGACACAATCTCTACACACCAATTCAAGGGACGAGGCACTTGCGCTTCCGACTGAAGACTCGGTCAGAATAGCTCTCAGAACACAACAGATAGTTGCCCATGAAAGCGGTGTTACAAATACAATCGATCCTCTTGCCGGATCATATTTCATCGAAAGCAAGACTAAGGACATTGAGGAACAAGCTTACGCTTATATCAAAAAAATCGATGAGCTTGGAGGCGCGCCAAAAGCAATTGACAACGGATATATTCAACAGGAAATAATGGATGCCGCATATAGATGCCAAAAAGACATAGAGACAGAAAGAGCGGTTGTGGTTGGAGTCAACAAATTTGTTATTGACGAAGAGGCGCCAAAAGATCTTTTGAGAGTCGACATGTCTGTTGGAGAAGGCCAAAAGAAAAAATTGCAGGAACTTAAAGCCGAGAGGGACAACGAAGCGGTTGAAGCCAAGCTTAAAGCATTGAAAGAAGCCTGTGAAGGCGATGACAATGTAATGCCCTTTATTTTGGAAGCTGTTAAGGTTTATGCAACACTCGGTGAAATCTGTGGAGTCATGAGGGAAGTTTTCGGCGAATATCAACAGTCGGTTCGAATATAGAAAGCGGGAGGACGATTAAAATGGAAAGAACCATTAGAGTATTAGTGGCAAAACCCGGGCTTGACGGACATGACAGGGGAGCAAAAGTCATTGCCAGAGCTTTGAGGGATGCAGGTATGGAAGTGATTTATACAGGACTAAGACAAACACCCCAACAAATAGTCAATGCTGCAATTCAAGAAGATGTTGACTGCGTTGCAATGAGCATACTGTCGGGAGCTCACAACACATTGCTTCCCAAGGTTGTAGAACTGCTCAGAGATGATGATGCATCCGACATACTTGTTGTAGGAGGAGGGGTAATTCCGGGAGAAGACATACCTTTTCTCAAAGAGAAAGGCATTTCTGAGATATTTACGCCTGGAACTCCTACGGATAAAACTATTGAATATATAAAGAACAATATAAAAAGAAAATAACAAACAAGCATTGGCCGCTTATGCGGCCAATGAGATTGTTTGTTGGATTTACGGAAAAAATGCGTGAATCGGGCGGGTGGTGAAGCAATGGAAATACGTAAGAGATTGTTAAAAGGAGACAAACGCGCGGCGGCGAGACTTATAACAATGATAGAAAATAACGAAGCCGAAGCTGTAGAAATACTGAAAGACTTGTATGGACACACGGGGAAAGCATATGTAATTGGAATTACAGGACCTCCCGGAGCAGGTAAAAGCACTCTTACTGACAAGCTTGTAAAACATCTCAGGAAACAAAATAAAAAAATAGCAATAATAGCGGTTGACCCAACCAGTCCATTCACAGGTGGTGCAATTCTTGGGGACAGGGTTCGAATGGGAGACCTCAATACCGATCCGGGTGTTTTTATCAGAAGCATGGGTGCGCGTGGTCGTTTGGGCGGGTTGTCTGAAGCGACAAGAGCCGCAGTCAAAGTGCTGGATGTTTATGGTGTGGACTACATATTCATCGAGACAGTTGGCGTAGGCCAATCCGAGATTGACATAGTGAAAACTTGCGATACGACACTTATGGTTATGGTTCCGGGATTGGGAGACGACATACAGACCATAAAAGCTGGAATAATGGAAATAGGGGATGTTTTTGCTGTAAACAAAGCGGACAGGGACGGTGCAAGGAGAACAATCACAGAGATCAACATGATGCTTGACTTCAACAAGGGTAATTGGAGACCTCCGGTAATTCCGGCAGTTGCAATAAACAATGACGGTATAGACGATATTCTCGAAGGCATAAAGAATCATATGGAACACATGAAAGAAACAGGCGAATTCAAAGAAAGAAGAATCGCCAATTGCAAGTTTGAAATAATTGATTTAGTAAGGCAACGCCTGATGAATACATTGTTGGATAATTCGAAAAGGGAAAAAAGAATAGATGAATTGTCCGGCAGGGTTGCGTCGAGGGAAATGGATCCGTATACGGCGCAAGAAAGTATTTTCAATGATATAAAATGATGTGGCGCAAAGTATAGAACAAGAAAAATTCCACTCGTGTCCACAAATTGATAATCGAAAAAAAGGAGGAAAACATGAAAGCCCTAAAAATAGACCATATAGGAATTGCAGTCAAGGATTTGGAAAAGGCTTTGGAATTTTATGAGGCTCTTGGAATGAAAGCCGATGGAACGGAAGTTGTTGAAGAGCAAAAAGTTAAAGTTGCATTTCTTCCAACCGGCGATTCGGAAATCGAACTTCTTGAATCGACTTCGGAAGATGGACCGATTGCAAGGCATATTGAAAAAAAAGGAGAAGGAATTCAGCATTTGGCTCTCAGAGTAGAAAATATTGAAGAGGCAATCTCCGACCTTATGGAAAAAGGAATTCGAATGATAGATCAAAAGCCCAGATACGGCGCCGGTGGAGCCAAAATAGCTTTTGTTCATCCTAAGAGTACAAACGGAATACTGCTTGAGCTTACGGAAAGGTAAATCGAGGCACATAAACAATGGGAGGGGCAGGAATGGCAATAAACAAATTGGAGCAACTGAGAGAGAACAAAAAGAAAGTTATGCTCGGAGGCGGATTAAAGCGCATCGAGAAGCAGCATGGAAACGGCAAACTGACAGCGCGTGAGCGAATAGGGCTTCTGTTTGACGAAGGAAGCTTTGTGGAGCTCGATGCGTTCATGAAGCACCGCTGCACCAACTTCGGGATGGATGAAATAGAAACACCCGGAGAAGGAGTAGTAACAGGATACGGAAAAGTTGATGGAAGGCTCGTGTACGCATTTTCGCAGGACTTTACAGTAATAGGAGGGTCCCTGGGGGAAATGCATGCCGCGAAAATAGTCAAAGTTCTCGACAACGCCCTCAAAGTGGGAGCGCCCGTAGTCGGGATAAACGATTCCGGAGGCGCAAGGATCCAGGAAGCAGTTGATGCGCTAAGAGGATATGGAGACATATTCTTCAGAAACACAGTGGCATCAGGAGTAATACCTCAGATATCCGCAATAATGGGACCTTGCGCAGGAGGAGCAGTATACTCTCCGGCAATAATGGACTTCACATTCATGGTTGAGGAATCATCCAAAATGTTCATAACAGGTCCGCAGGTAATAAAGGCAGTAACAGGAGAAAGCGTAACAGCCGAAGCCCTGGGAGGAGCAACAACCCACAACACAAAAAGTGGAGTTGCCCATTTCAAAGCGCCTACAGACGAAGAGTGCATAGAAGAAATAAGGAGACTGCTCTCATTTCTTCCATCAAACAACATGGAAGAAGCTCCGTTCGTAGAGACACAGGACGATCTTAACAGGCTTGTACCACCCCTTGACACAATAATTCCCGACAATCCAAACAAGCCCTACGATATGAGGGACATAATTTTCGGAATAGTAGACGACGGAGAATTCATGGAATACCAAAAGCATTACGCAAAGAACATGGTTACCGGCTACGCCAGAGTAAACGGTCAAAGCATAGGAATAATAGCCAACCAGCCCAAAGTTCTTGCCGGGTGCCTTGACATAAACGCATCAGACAAAGCGGCAAGGTTCATAAGGACATGCGACGCATTCAACATACCGCTTCTCACACTGGTCGACACCCCCGGATTCCTTCCAGGGACAGGACAGGAATTCGGAGGAATAATTCGCCACGGAGCCAAGCTCTTGTACGCATACAGCGAAGCCACAGTGCCTATGGTGACACTCGTAGTAAGGAAATCCTACGGAGGAGCTTATATCGGAATGGCATCAAAGCACCTGGGAGCAGACCTTGTTCTTGCATGGCCGAGCGCCCAGATAGCAGTAATGGGATCGCAGGGAGCCGCAAACATAATATTTAGAAAAGAAATAGAAAACTCAGATGACCCCGTAGAGGCAAGAGCGCGGAAAATGGCCGAATACGACGCCGAATTTGCCACACCTTACAAAGCGGCAGAGCGAGGCTACATCGACGACGTCATAGAGCCTTCGGCGAGCCGCCCGAGAATAGCCGACGCATTCGACATGCTTTCATCAAAGAGAGAAGTCAGACCTGCCAAAAAACACGGGAACATACCGCTTTAAGAAGAAAGTGGAAAGTGGAAAGAAGAAAGTGGAAAGAAGAAAGTGGAAAGAAGAAAGTGGAAACAAAGACAAAGACAAAAGCAAAAAGCACAGAAGAATAAAGCAGAAAGTAGAAAGTAGAAAGTAGAAAGAGGAAAGAGGAAAGAGGAATGAGGAATGAGGAATGAGGAAAGAACAAAAAAATCAGGCAAATACATTAAATGATTGATATCTTTTATATTTAGCTTTGGTTTTTGCATTTCCTTTCCACTTCCCACTTACTACTTCCCACTTATCACTTTATTGGAGGTGAATCCATGGAGAAAATGACACTTATAGACCGATTTGCAAATCCCGAACTGATAAAAACGATGCCGCTCGGAGAAAAAATGCTTGCATCATTCTACGTTACAATACTGGGAATGGCAATAACATTTGTCGCGCTGATGATACTCTGGGCCATGATAACCCTGATGAGCCGAATTCTCGGAACAAAGCCGGCCAAAAAAACAGAACCTGCAAAAGCGCCCGAGAAGGCTGCCCTGGCCACAGCAGAGGAGCCTGCCAAGAAAGAGGACGAAATGGACGATGCCATAGTCGCAGTAATAGCGGCGGCAGTAGCGGCAAGCATGAATACATCCATACACAACATAATCGTAAAGAACATCCGCAGGACACCCGACACAGCTCCCGCATGGGGCAGGACAGGACGGCTTGAACAGATGAAAACGAGAGTGCAATAAGTAGAAAGTAGAAAGTAGAAAGTGGAAAGAAAAAGATAAAAGATTAAAAACAGCGTGCAGCATACAGTTTGCAGCGTGCAGCAAAAGATTAAAGATTAAAAACAGCGTGCAGCATACAGTTTGCAGCGTGCAGCAAAAGATAAAAGATTAAAGACAGTTTACAGCCGGCAGTTGGCAGCAAATAATGAAAAAGCATAAAGCAAAAGTCAAAAATACAGCATACAGATCGAAGTTCATTTGTTTTGCACTGGCTTTTGTATTTGCATTTACTGCCCACTGCCCACTGCCAGCTGCTCACTGTTCTTTGCCCAATGCCCACTGCAAGCTGCCAGTATAAACAAACAAATCGAGGCAATTGCCGAAGCTTTGGGCTTTAGTATTTGACTGCCCACTGTCCGCTGCAATCTGCCAGCTAAACGGAGGAGAAAAGGATGAAAAAATTCAACATAACGGTCAATGGAAAGGCCTACGAAGTGGAAGTGGAAGAAATTGGAGGAGTTCCTGAGGCTCCAAGAGCTCCGAGAGCTGCGGCTCCTGCGCCAAAAGCGGCGGCACCGGCAGCAGCGCCCGCAGCGCCTGCACCTGCTGCACCAGCACCCGCAGGAGGAGGAACAAGCGTAGACTGCCCAATGCCCGGAACAGTGCTTGACATAAAAGTTTCAGCCGGAGACGAAGTTAAAAGCGGAGACGTTTTGCTCATACTCGAGGCCATGAAAATGGAGAACGAGATAACAGCAATGGGAGACGGAAAAGTAATAAGCGTAAATGTGGCCAAAGGTGCATCCGTAAACGCCGGAGACGTTCTCGTCGTACTGGGTTAGTACGCCCGGGACAGAGAACAACAAAAGCAGAAAGGAGATGCATCCATGCTACAGATAGTGACCAAATTCATACAGAGCACAGGTTTCATGGGTCTAAACCCCCAAAACATCTTAATGATACTCATATCTTTTGTGCTCCTTTACCTTGCGATCAAAAAAGGATTCGAACCCCTATTGCTCGTGCCCATAGCATTTGGAATGTTCCTTACCAACCTTCCGTTTGCAGGAATGATGGTTCCACATGGAGGTCACGGCCAACCCGGAGGACTTCTTTGGTACTTCTTCCAGGGAGACGAACTCGGAATATTCCCGCCAATCATATTCATGGGTGTGGGAGCAATGACAGACTTCGGTCCGCTCATAGCAAACCCCAAGGCCTTGCTCCTCGGAGCGGCGGCCCAGTTTGGAATATTCACCACATTCCTTGGAGCCATACTTCTCGGTTTCACCGGGCAGCAGGCCGGAGCGATAGGAATCATAGGAGGCGCCGACGGACCTACAGCAATATTCCTTACATCACGTCTTGCGCCAGACCTTCTCGGACCGATAGCCGTAGCCGCGTATTCGTACATGGCACTCGTGCCTATAATACAGCCGCCCATCATGAAAGCCCTCACAACAAAAGAGGAGAGGCAAATAAAGATGGACCAGCTGAGAAGTGTAAGTAAAACAGAGAAAGTGCTTTTCCCGATAATGGTTACACTCATAGTTTCCCTCATGCTGCCGCCGGCAGCGACACTGATAGGAATGCTCATGCTCGGGAACCTCTTCAAGGAGTGCATGGTTACAGACCGTCTCAAGGACACTGCAGCCAATGCGCTGATAAACATAGTAACAATCTTTTTGGGACTTTCAGTCGGCGCCACAGCCACAGCGGAGCAGTTCCTGAAAGCCGAAACAATAAAGATAATAGTGCTTGGAGTACTTGCATTCGCCGTTGGAACAGCGGCAGGAGTAATACTCGCGAAGATAATGAACAAAGTTACCGGTGGGAAAATCAACCCCCTCATAGGTTCGGCGGGAGTATCCGCAGTGCCTATGGCTGCAAGAGTTTCACAGACAGTCGGCCAAAAGGAGAATCCCTCGAACTTCCTTCTCATGCACGCAATGGGACCGAACGTAGCGGGAGTAATAGGGTCGGCCGTGGCCGCTGGCGTAATGCTTTCACTTTTCGGTTAA
>DATFJE010000095.1:0-2784 GCA_035269385.1 Clostridia bacterium | reverse complement strand
AACATGGTCCACCAGGCATCCAAGATCGCAGGCGGAAAAGAAAGAAAGGACTTCATGGAATGGCTTTGGGATCTGGAGTTCGTAAAGCTTGGCCTTCCGGTTCCGGACTGCGTAGTTTTTCTCGACATGCCGCCCCAAATGAGCGGACGACTCATGGAAGACCGCAACAACAAGATAACGGGTCAAAAGGAAAAGGACATACACGAAAATGACAAAGGCTACCTCAAGAAGTCGTACGAGAACGCGATAGAGGTGGCCAAGGAAAGAGGCTGGATAGTCATTCCTTGCGCTGAAAACAGAAAAGTGCGGGGAATAGATGAAATCCACAGGGAGATACTCGCGACAGTAAAAAAAATAATCGGGGAGGCAGAATGATGGAATGGGGAAAAAGATTTGAGGAAGCGCGGGAAACGTCAGGGAGACGCCAATACAGGGAGGCCATAGAGCTCTACAAGGGCATACTCGAGGACTCGAAAGAAGAGGATGAAGAAGTATACTACTCGGCACTCAAGGCAGTCGCCGACCTTCTTGGCTATAAAGGCATAAAGGATTACATCAATGCAATAGAAGTCTACCAGAGGATAATAAATGAGTACGAGGAGGCTTCCGACGAGCTCTTCGACTGGTGCCAGGCCGAAATAGCCGCCACATACCTCTTCATGGGCATGGAGAGCCTGGACAACTTCGACAACATAAACGAGATAGTGAACCTCGACGACCCTGAAATAGAAAACTATTTTGCAAAGCTCATGGACAAGAGGGAACACTTCCTTCTCGCAAAAGCTGACGCAATATACAAAAAAAGAATGTAACCAGACTGGCAAGAAGCCTTAATTACTTTGTTGACTGCGAAAAACCGTCTTGTCACGTATTATGAATACGCTTCGGCGACTGTAATTACTTGTCGCCTTGTACAAAAGGCTTCTCTCCATTCCGACTCGGATCTATGAGCTCCCTTCTATTGCGGCGTTGTTTAATAGAAAATTGTTTGTTCACGATAATTGAGATGGCAGCTTGCAGCAGGCAGGAAAGGAAAAGCAAGAAACATAAGAGCCAAATGTAAAGCATTAAGTTTGCTCATATGCAATTTTTTTCTTAATAAGCACTACTTACTACGTTTTTACGTGCCGCGAAGGAAGAATAGCAATGGATTTGTTGCTTTAACCGAGGGGGAGTCGCAAATGAAGAAAAATTTGAATCAATCAGGCAGAGAGGCATATGAAAAAAGTCTCGAGAAAGCAAAGGAGCTGCTTGAAGATAAAGAAAAGACGGAAGCCAAGGTTGATGAAGCTTATAAAAAATTGGACAAGATAAAAAGCGGCCCGGTAACGAAATTGTTTGAGGACATCAAACTGATGCTGGACTTGCTAAGAAGCTATATCAACGGCACATATAGGGAGGTTCCCTTCGGATCGATACTTGCAATACTCGGAGGGATAATATATTTTGTAACCCCGATAGACCTGATTCCGGATTTCTTGCCCGGGGGATACATCGACGACGCGCTTGTCATCGGACTGGTGCTTAAGCAAGTGCAGTCGGATTTGGACGCTTTCAAGGAATGGAAAATGCATTGATTTCAACCAAATAGGGACGGGGGATATTTGGTTGACGACTGCCGGAGGGCTTATTGCGCCGGCAGGTCTTTTTGCAAAAATGTTTTGTGGGCCGGCAAGAAAAAAGTGTATAATCTTTAATAAATACACCATTATTTAATTGCGAATTAAAAAAGAAGCAAAAAATGTCTGAAAAATCAAGGGCTCTCAGAAAAGAGAGCGAGTCAAGGAGATCATACAGAAAATTCCTGCCGGAAAGAATTGACAGGGAGACCATAGAGGATTGGCTCATGACCGCATCCACCGCGCCAAGCGGAGCAAACAAGCAGCCATGGTTTTTCTGCGTTGTCGAGGACGATGGGATGAAGAAGAAAGTAAGGGAAGAGGCGGAAAGGATAGAGGAAGTTTTCTACAGGGAAAAAATCAGCGAAGAATGGCGCAAGGACCTTAAGGCCCTTAAAACCGACTGGTCCAAACCCTTCCTGACCGAGGCGCCTTGCCTCATTGTGGTGTTCAAGGAGTTTTACAGGACTTTGGAAAACGGAGAAAAGGACAAGAATTATTATGTCAATGAAAGCGTGGGGCTGGCTGCGGGGCTCCTTATAAATGCCATAAGGGACTCGGGATACCACAGCTTGACATATACTCCCGTGTCCATGAATTTCTTAAAGGACATTTTCGCAAGGCCCGAGGGGGAAAGCCCTGTCATGATTTTGGCTGTAGGCAAGAAGGACGACAGGTACAGTCTTCCGGCCATAGAGAGGAAGTCCATTGATGGGATTGCCGAGTTTTATTCACAGAGAATACCCAGAAGACGGGGTGTTTAAAAATATCTGATCACATTCTCCTATACTGTGTTCCTCGTCCGTTTCCAATCTTTTCTATAATATTTTTACTTATCAATCGGTTAAGTACACGAATTAGTTTATCCTTATTCATTTTTGTTTTTTCTTCAATTTCAGACCTTGACTTGGGCATATTGCCTGCAAGTTCTTCGAATACAATTTGTTCGTCGGTAGAAAGAAGGTTGATGTTTCTTTGCATTATAGGGAGAGTTATTTTGATGGAGTTTTCGAAAACCTTGAATGTCGGTTTGATTAAATTGTGTGTGTAAGCATAATTAATTCTGCGTATTCCGGTACCGAACATTTCAATATACTTTAATCTGAAAAAGACATTGCCGATAATGGGATTTCTGAGCATTGAAATTTGTCCCGAAAGGTATTCT
>DATFJE010000094.1:0-2594 GCA_035269385.1 Clostridia bacterium | reverse complement strand
CGTTACCATTTCCCGGGGATATCCGCGGAGGACATTGCGGGCCAGAAGGGCTGATGGTTTGGGTTAGATTCCAAAAGAGTACAAATTTAATGCCGCCAAGCCTAATTATTGGGCTTTGGCGGTATAGATGTTTCAATTCATAAATGAGCAATTTGCATCGATTATTTCCAGGAAATATCGGCTGCTTTTCTCGGAACGGTTCTTTTATATTCTACGTCAGGATAACCGATTACCATGCAGGTCACTATTTCTTTGCCTTTATTTATATGGAGCAGGTCATGGATTTCTTTGTTTTCATTCGCTGCTCGAACAAAAAATCCGCTGAACAAGGTTCCAAGGCCCAGGGCGTTTGTCATAAATTCCATGTTTGAAGAAGCAAGGGCGCCGCTTACTTGAGATTTGGCGGTTACTATGATGACCACTGGGGCCTTGAAGAACAATTTGTCCTTTCCGTTGGCTTTATACTCCTTGTGCATGGCCAGCCACATATTGGCGTATCGAACAATGACTGCATTTGCCTGGCCCGTGCCGTCTAAAGAATGCTCTGCAATGCTTTTTAATCTATCGTATGTCAAATCCTTTAACTCTTTCAGCTTGTCCTTAACCACTATGAATGACACATCCTGCAAGTTGCTTGCAGTTTGCGTGAATCTCCCGGCTTCGATGATTTTTAAGAGTTTTTCAGCTTCTACATCTTTTGGCTTGAAGCGCCTGATTGTTCTTCTGAATTTTATAAAGTTAAGTAAATTTTCGACATCGATTTTAAAGGATTCTTCCGAGTATTCTTTTACTTCGTCCATCTTGTATTCATCGGTGGATATTGCATTTTCCGGACAAACGGCGATACAATGTCCGCACTTGAAGCAGGCGACATTTTTTATAAATGCTTTTCCCTTATCCATTACAATGTCAGATGGGAAACAGTCTTTTACGCATTCCCCGCATCCTATACACTTTGTTTTGTCTACATTCATCATAGGTCAAATCTCCCTGTCGTATGGTTATTGTAGCATGAGGTATTGCGATTGAAGTCTATTATACGATGCTTCTTTGTACATGTCCAATATGGCGGTCGCCGAAAGGGAAAGCAAAGGGAAAGGGCTTTTGTTTTGTTTTCCAATACTGTAATATATAGCTTTGACATTATTCCGTTAACGGTATAAAATGTTTATGAGGTGATGTTTTATGGAATATATCAGTTCCAAGAAAGCAAGCGAAAAATGGGGAATAAGCGACCGGCGAATTAGGGTGCTTTGCAATGAAGGGCGCATCGAAGGCGCATTGAAAATTGGCCGAAATTGGTCCATTCCTGTTGATGCTGTCAAACCTGTTGATGCAAGAGAAAAAACAAAAAAGAAATACATGGGGTTAGAATTTGACTTTAGTCATATTGATTCGCTGAAGGAAGCAATCGACGAGCACAGGCCATTTTCAAAAGGGCTTGCCAATTCCCTGCATGAAAAACTTATAGTCGAATGGACATATAATAGTAATGCCATAGAAGGGAATACTTTGACCTTGTCGGAGACAAAAGTTGTTCTTGAAGGAATAACTGTTGGTGGGAAAAGCATGACAGAACATTTGGAAGCCGTCAATCATAGAGAGGCCATCTTTTTTGTGGAAGATTTGATTAATGACAAAGAACCGCTGTCCGAATGGAAGATAAGGAATGTCCATGCATTGATACTTAAAGGAATAGACAATGCAAATGCTGGAAAATACAGAAGTGAAAATGTTGTAATCAGCGGCGCAAACCATGTGCCGCCTAAGCACTATGAGATTGGAGGATTGATGCAAAAGCTCATGGCGGAGTTTCAGAACGAATGGAAGGCATTTCATCCGGTCGTCAGGGCGACTCTGCTTCATGGGGAGTTTGTAAAAATTCATCCCTTCATCGATGGGAATGGAAGAACATCAAGACTGCTTCTTAATTTTGAGTTGATGAAAAATGGATACCCGCCAATCATAATAAAAAATGAGGAGCGTGCAAGATATTACCATGTTCTGGATCTTGCGCATACAAGCATGAATTACGAGCCGTTCATAGAGTTGGTTTCAAAACTCGTGGTAGAGTCCGAAGAATTATGGTTGTCGGCCTTGGATTAGAGAAAGCGCAGAAACAGGGAAAACGTGGAGAAATTATGAAATTTTAAGCCACAATGATCATAAAAAAGAGAGCCACTATTGAAACAATTTTTCCAAACGATACGATTCCCACAGGACAGAATTGTGGAATTATGGGGGTGTGAAAGATGAATGACCAGTATAGACCAAAAGAAGAAAGTGGATTGGTAATCAATTTGAATGAGAGGCGTGAAACCCGCGGAAAGACAAGTTTTTTCAGCACAAATGATGGGGACTTTTCTAATAATGAGGAGTCAATATTGCTGCATATGGAGCTTGTAAACGAGCGGTGCAGCGACGATGAAAAGAAATTGCTGATGAAATACGCCGACGCTACGGAAAGAGGGACAATAACAAGGGATGTTCTAATTCCGGCGGACATGCCGCTGCATAATCTTCATTATGCCATTCAACGGCTTTTCGGATGGCAGAATTCGCATCTCAGGGCCTTTAGACTGGACGAAAAAGAC
>DATFJE010000093.1:0-6259 GCA_035269385.1 Clostridia bacterium | reverse complement strand
AAGTGCGCAGAGGTGTCGACATATTTTGATAATACATAAATAGATTGTTTGATGTTAAGGGAATGGGATTGTAATTCAGATATCAGAAATGAAAAACAAACCAATTAGGGTTGAAGGATGGAATAAATGGACAAACAACTTTTGATTGATGTGATGAAAAACGAAATCGAGAAATCGACGGGGTGCACGGATCCGGGTTCGGTTTCACTGGCGGTAGCAAAGGCCACTGAAGTGCTCGGGGAAAAACCGGATAGAGTGGAAGTTGATGTGAGTCCCAATGTTTACAAGAACGGCGTAAGTGTAGGGGTGCCGGGAACAGATGGCAGAGGGTTGGACCAGGCTGCGGCATTGGGTGTATTTTTATTCCGATGGACGGACGAAAGACTGGGGATTTGCGATTATGTTGAAAGTGGAATGGTGGATAAATCGAAGGAATACCTTGAAGAAGGCAATGTGAAGATAAAATACTTGAGGCAGGTGCCTGATCCACTATTTATCGAGGCAAGGGTTTACAGAGAAGGCAAACTTGCCTGGGCGAAGATACAATCCGATTATTCAAACATAGTCGAAACGGGAATGAACGGCGAAGTGATTTTTAGCAAACCGGCAGAAATTGCAGAAGAAAAAGTGGATGGGCTTGTGAGTTATTCCGTTTCGGAAATCATTGAAACAATAAGATGCATGGAACTTGCAGAAATTGAGTTTTTGATTGAGGCCGCAAAAATAAACAAAACCGCCTCGAATATTGGGATAGCAAATGGAAAGGCAAAAATTGGATCGACTCTTTTTGAAATGCTTGAAGACGTCAATTTCCCATATTCGGCAATGATGCTCGGCAAGCTGTACACGGCCTCTGCGGCAGAGGCTAGGATGATTGGTCTCAATGTTCCGATTATGGCTATATCGGGTAGCGGAAACCACGGGATTACAAATTTCCTGGGAATGACGGCCGCTGCAGAAATTCTTGGTGTTTCCAATGTTGAATTCGCAAGGGGCCTGGCAGTAAGTTCGGCAATCACTATTTATATAAAGGGACATATAAAGAGGATGACTGCCTTTTGCGGATGCTCTGTTGCCGCCGCTACGGGGGTTGCGGCGGGAACGGCGTACTTGCTTGGGGGAAGCTATGAGGACATGGTAAACGCAATGCACTCTGTGATAGGAGCGCTTGCCGGAATCGTGTGCGATGGGGCCAAGGAATCATGCGCATACAAGCTCAGTACAGCGACTTCGGCCGCAATTGAATACGCTTACCTGGCAAAGGAGAAAGATGTGTTCATTCCGCGCGGAAACGGAATAGTGGGACATACGATTGAGGAGACTTTCAGGAACATGGGCAGGTTGAACAATCCGGGAATGCTGGAAACGGACAAGTGTCTGCTTGACATCATAGAATCGGTGCAAAACGAAAACAAAAAATTATAGGGGTGTGGTATGGATGAGACAGGTTATCTGCACAGACAAGGCGCCTGCGGCCGTGGGTCCCTATTCACAAGCCGTCATATACGGGAACCTGCTTTTTTTGTCGGGTCAAGTCTCCATGGATCCTGATAGCGGTGAAGTGCTTAAAGGGACTGTGGGCGAGCAGACGGAGAGAGTGCTCAAAAACATTAGAGAGGTCCTTGCGGCAGGCGGAAGCAGCATGGACAGCATAATAAAGTGCAATGTGTATTTGTCCCATATAGACGATTTCAATGAGATGAACGAAATGTACAGAACTTTCTTCAGCGGAGAATTCCCTGCGAGGCTGTGTGTGTCGAAGGTGGATATCTTCGGCGGCCTGGCTGTGGAGATTGATGTGATAGCAGGCGTAGATTGAAGCGCTTTATGTAACAACCATTGTTCGTTGGTTTGATTGTCAATTAATTTATATATAAAAAGAGAGGAGAACTTATTATGAAAATGAAAAGGTTTTTTAGTTTGTTTCTTGCATTGGTAATGCTTGTTTCCGTAACGGCCGGTTGTGCGAAGGGTGCGGAACAAAGCGAAGACGGGCAGCAGGTAGTGGAATTGAGGGTTGCGGGCCAGGACCCGGAAGATCATCCCAACACTATCGCTTTGCGCGAATTGAAGGAAAAAGTTGAGGCAGGAACAGAAGGCAGAGTTAAAATGACAATTTATCCTGCCAATCAATTGGGTGACTATACGTCAATGTTCGAAGAAGTGATGAAGGGTTCAATCGATATGGCGCTGATCAATGTCAGTGGACAGTATGAGCCAAGGTTGGAAATGCAGTATGTTCCTTATATGGCTACAGATTACGAGCAAGTAGAAAAAACATTCAGCAGGGATTCTATAGTTGGTGAGGAATATGGAAGCTTGCTTTCAGATTTAGGGGTTAAGTGGCTTGGTTTCTCGATGTCTGGATTCGTTGGAGTGTCCACCACAAAGAAATTGGAAAACCCGACAGAGTTTGCTGCTGAAAAAGGAATTCTTCTGAGAGTGCCCGGAATGGAAGTTTGGAAAACGCCAATGACTGAGTTCGGTTTCAGGACGGTTTCAGTTCCTTACGCAGAGCTTTATACAGCGCTTCAAACAGGTGTGGCTGACGGAGCTGTAGGGACATCGCCACTTGACACATATTCAACTGTTAAAGACGTAATCAAGTACTATTACAAATACAACGCTTTTGTAGATGCGATGTCATATATTGCAAATAAAGAGAAATTCGATTCGCTTTTGCCTGAAGACAGAGAGTTGATAATTAGCACAGTGGATGAACTTTCGAAGGGGAGTATAAAAAATGCGAAGAAAACGGACGAGGAATACCTTGGAAAACTCGAGGAATGCGGAGTTGAGATAATTGAATTCACTCAAGAAGAGTTGAAGTCATTTGAAGAGTCGACAAAAGAAGTTACATGGCCCAAGCTTAACGACAGGCTGACAAAAGAGCTTATGGACAAGCTGAAGGCCGGACTGCAATAGTCATTGGACAAGCATAAGGAGTATCGGATGCCGGACTAAACAACTCCTCCTGTCCGGCATCCTCATCAACAAATACAGGCCATGAGGAATACAGCATATGTAGAATATATGATGAAAAGAGGGGTTTTATGCAAGAGGAAGAGAGGATTTATTTAGTAGACAGGGACAAGGCATGGTGGCGAATGCTTGAAAAAATTCAGAGAGCTATACTGTTCGTAACCGTTGTCTCGGTCATGTTTATCATTTCATACGGGGCAATATTAAGATATGTATTCCAAAAGGATTTCTTCGGCATAGAGGATGTCATATTGGTCATCGCCTTTTGGATGTACTTCATCGGGGGTTCATATGGTAGCTATACAGGAAATCACGTAAGTGCGGAAGTCATACCGGCATACATCAAGGACAAGAAAGTCAGGAACATAGTCCTATTGGTAAAATCGGCGGTTTCGGTCGGCCTCAGCTGGCTGTTCTCATACTGGGGATTCAACCTCTTCTTGTGGGGGGTAATACAGAAAGGCAAGACGGCCACACTAGGGATACCTCTTGTGGTTCCGCAGAGCGCTATATTCGTAGGGCTGGTGCTCATGAGTTTGTACATCACGGTTTACTTTATCGAAGACGTGCTTTTATTCAAGAGAAACAATCAAACTGATCTTATTATGAATAAGGGGGAGCTGTAGATTATGGTATTTATCACATTGCTAATTCTTATTGCAGCTCTTATGGTGGGAGTGCCTGTAGCTTTCGCATTCCTGGCTGCAACGACTTTTATGGTTATAACGCAGGGCTACGATCCAAGCTTCCTTTTGCCTTACGGCTTCGGGAAGATGAGCTCGACCGTCTTGCTGGCAATTCCGCTGTTCATAGCAACGGGGAATTTGATGCAGGAGGGGAACATAGGGGACAAACTGGTGGATTTCGTGGATGTCTTCGTTGGAAGGATAAAGGGCGGACTGGGTGTTGTAACTATAGTCACCTGCGCAATCTTCGGATCCGTGACGGGTAGCGCCTTCGCCACTAGTTCATGCATAGGATCCATAATGATTCCGAAGCTGAAGGAAGGCGGATATTCCAAGGGCTATATAGGCGGACTCATCGCCAATTCGGCCATTCTGGGAATGCTGATACCGCCAAGCGCAATCATGATCCTTTACGCTTGGATCGGAAGGCAGTCAGTGCTTGCGAGCTTCTTGGCAATAGTGGCGCCCGGAATCATGATGGTGGTGCTGTTGTCCATAATCAACGTTGTCATGTTGAGGAAGGACCCCAAGATTAAAATTGCGGCAAAAATACCAATGAAGAAGATGCCGTCATTGATTTACAGGAGAGGATACCGGGCGTTGCCCGCGTTCGTTTTGCCATTTATCATATTGGGCGGGATCTACAGCGGAGCCATGACTCCGACAGAGGCCGCCGCAGTGGGCGGACTCTACGCAATTCCGGTTGGATTCTTCATCTATAAAGGGCTCACATGGAAGGGATTTGTCAGAACACTTATAGATTCGGCAGTGACCACGGGTGTGCTCATGGTAATGCTGTTTTCGGTAATGCTGCTGAGCAGAATCTACATCATGGAAGATCTCCCCGGCAAGATAATGGGAGCCTTGACCAGCATATCCGACAACAGGATTGTGCTGATAGCGATGCTCAATGTCTTCATGATAATATTCGGAATGCTCATGGACGACATAAGCGCGGTATTGCTTTGCACTCCGATACTGCTTCCGATTGCAGTCAAGCTTGGGATAAATCCGGTTCAATTCGCGGCAATCGTAGCGGTCAACCTGGGTATGGGCAATGTGACACCGCCTACTGCTCCGCTGCTCTTTGTGGGAGGCCATCTGTCGGGCGCCAGGGTTGATGAAATGATGCCCACCGCGCTCATCATGATTGCTTTTGCTTGGATTCCTACCCTGATCGTAACAACCTATTGGCCGGAATTCTCATTGTTCCTGCCCAACCTGATATTGGGATAGGACGGCATATAAAAATATCAGTGGATGTTCAAACCTCCCGGAGAAGCAAGCGGGAGGTTTGCTTGAATAAGGCAATGTATAAGGAGACATCATGGAAAATAAAACAAAAAAGATGTATTGCTTTGATTGTGCAATATTGGTAGGACTTGCGGCTCTCTTGGTTTTTATAGTGACCTATGTTCTCTTAAGCCTGGGTAAGGTACCTGGCAGCGGAGCCGTGCGTATGGCCATAATGGCATCGGGAATGCTTGCTCTGTCATTCGCACTTACAGGAATGATTACGGTAATGTCACACCTGAGGCAAAACAGCAAAGAGCTATATTCATCAGAAATGGGTGTTGAAGGGATTCATACCAACATGGAAAAACTGGAGAGTGAAGCAGTATGATCAAGAAAAGAAACTGGATGACTGAGGCATTCGATATACTATTTGTCATGATTCTTTGTTTTGCGACCCTACTTAGCGCAATGCTAATCAAGGGAGATAGTCCACTGAAGATTGAATATGCGATTAAGCCGGCGACTTTCGTGCTGACATTCGGGGCGGTAATGGTCTACATTTGGTATGTGGCTCGAGAGTCGGAGAAAGGTCTTAAGGCGATGATTGAGAAAGTTTACAGCCAAGAGTGAAAGAAGTGAAACCAAGTAGCTGAAAGGAGTCGTTTAGAGTTGAACATTTGGAGCATAATAAACATAGCGGCGTGGATAGCCTGCGCGGCCATATTCGGACTTCTTGCATACGACGTAGCGAGAGTTGAAATGGAAAATAAAGCCGAGCGGAGCGGGGAATGATATGAAAAAAGAAAACAACAGTGAAATTTCACAGTCAAATAAATTAGGCCCCATACATATCTGGGCCCTTGGAGTGGGAGTAGTGCTGGTCGGACAATTCATGGGCTGGAACCTGGGCATAATGAAGGGCGGATCAATAGGATCTCTTCTTGCCTGCTGGATAATAGGCATACTCTACGTGTGCCTCATAATGGTTAACACCGAAATGGGCACATTCATACCGGAGGCGGGCGGACAGTACGCAATGGCAAAGTACTTCATGGGTCCCCTCGCGGCATTCAACATAGGACTCATGCTCGTTTTCGAATACGTAATGCTCGAAGCGGCGGACGCACTCGTAGTGGGCGAGCTTCTAAAAAGCATAAGCCCCGAGATACAGGTTCTTCCGTTCATACTGCTAAGCCTCCTCACACTCACCTATCTGAATTACAAGGGATCCCACGGAAGCATGAACGTAAACATAGTACTGACAGGGGTAGCCTTCGCCACAATACTGATACTTCTTGCAAGCACAAAATTCTACAGCCCGGGGGAAAGCCTCATCAGGCTAAGGGAAAATATAA
>DATFJE010000092.1:0-3834 GCA_035269385.1 Clostridia bacterium | reverse complement strand
CAACTGGTTTTGAAGACCAGAGGGCACACCAGCACCCATCCGCTCCCGTATTCATGACTCGATTCAAAATTATATCACAAGTGGATCGGTTTTGGAATACTATTTCTTTCACATGAATCAATTAAAATGGTATTCTTCTGTTTCCGTCCCTCTTGGTTATTTTGGCATTGTCATAATGTTCAAGCAGCGCGATTGCATATTTTCGGGACAAATTGAAAGCTTCCTTGAATTCCTTTAGGCTTATGAAGCCCTGTTCTGAAAGTATTTCCCGAACCTTTTTCAGTATTCTTTCGTATGAAGCCTTCGAATAGTACAATTCCTCGTCTATCTTTACAATGATTCCTTCCTGGAGCAAATATTCGAAAACGGGCATTTCCTTTTTCCCTATGCCCAGCTTTGCCTTTATTATAGTGAAATTGTCGGGTGTAAGTTCTGCTCCTTCATAGTATTCAACCAATTCCGCGGCTAATTTTGAATCCTTTTCGGCCAATATTATTTTGAAATTCTTGAGCCTTACAGTATGCCCTTCAACTATCAAGGACCCGCCTTCAGTCATTTTCGCAAGAAGTTTTTCGAATATGTCTCCGCTTCGACCTCCCACCAATTTATTTTTCAATTCCTCTTTTGGAACACCTTTCTTATAAGGATTCCCTATGTGGTATTCATTTGTTATCCTAAGGGCCTTTTCCTCGATAGCCTCGAGGCTTTGGACATGAATATAGGATTCGTTAATGCTATATATGCATTCTTCTCTAAGCAACTCTTCTATGGATGACTCGACTTCATTTGTCTGGAATCCCGTCGACTTTTGAATTGCCTGCATGTCCATGACATGCTCCTGAGCCGTTCTTATAAGCTGCTCGATTATTTCCTTCTTGTTTCCGCCGCTTTTCAATTCCAAGGTCCCAATGGTATCCTCATTGAATCTTTTATGCTTTTGGGGATTGGTGTCTATCACTTCTCCTCCTCCAACAGTCTCAAGAGGTGAATAATATCTTACAACGAAAAGGTCTCCATACTTGAAGGCATGCGTCTTCTCAAGCCTGAGTTGGGCGTAACATGTTTCTCCCGGTTCAAGGATTTCCCTGTCGAGCAGCACAAGCCGGCAAAGTATTTCAGCCGATCCGTGGTAGAGTCTCAACCTGGTCCAATTTTCCAATCTTCTTTTTTCATCTTTCGTGAGAGAAAGCTTTACGTCAACCATCATGGTATTTTCCATCGAATCGGTTTCGGCAATAACCTCTCCCCTGTTCAATTCATTTTTCTTCATGCCCGCAATGTTAAGGGCCGTTCTCTGGCCTGCATATACAGTATCAACGTCTTCTCCGTGAACCTGTATGTTCCTTATCTTGGCTTTCTTCATGCTCGGATAAATGTCGAGTGTATCGCCTTTTTTAATTGAGCCCTCCATGAGAGTTCCCGTTACAATGGTTCCGTATCCTGTCAAGCTGAAAACTCTGTCAATCGGCATTCTCGCAGGTTTGGTGTAATCTCTGTCTTTTACATGTCCGCTCATTTCATCAAGTTTTTCGACGAGTTCTTCTATTCCCCTGCCGCTTATTGAATCAACTTCAACAATTTCCGAATTTTCGAGAAAGGTACCCTCAACACGGCTTATTATGTCATCCTTTACAAGCTCTATCCATTCCTGGTCGGCCATTTCGCATTTTGTCAGCACAATCAGGCCTTTGGGTATGTCCAAAAAGCTGAGTATGTCCATGTGTTCCTTTGTCTGCGGCATTATCCCCTCGTCCGCCGCAACGACAAGAACCACTATGTCCATTCCCATTACTCCGGCAAGCATATTTTTTATAAATTTCTCATGCCCCGGAACATCTATTATGCCCGCCCTTTTTCCTCCAGGCAAATCAAAGTATGTGAATCCCAAATCTATTGTGATTCCTCTTTTTTTCTCTTCATCCAAACGGTCGGTGTCTCTTCCTGTAATGGCTTTTATCAACGTTGTCTTTCCATGATCTATATGGCCCGCAGTTCCAATGATGACATGATTCATCATATATCCATCCCTTTCTGCAATTTTACGAATGCTTCAGCAACGGCATCGAATTGCCCGTCCAATATGGTCCTTACGTCCAAAACCACTTTATCATCGTTTATCCTTGCAATTACCGGCGGATTATTCTTTCTCAATCCGCTCTCCATCCTTGATGATGAAAGTTTTGTGCTCCTTGTGGATACCACATGGGTCGGCAATTTTTCGAGAGGCATTGACCCTCCTCCCACTTGTGACTCTCCTTCTTCAACGTGGATTTCAAAATCCGAAGTTCTGCTTTTTATCATTTCAGCCAATTTAAAGGCCCTGGTCTTTAAATTGTCGACAGATGCCGTCAAGAACTTCAATGTAGGTATGTTTTCAAGGGCTTCTTCGGCATCGAGATATTGCCTGAAAGTCGCTTCAAGTCCCGCCAAGGTCATTTTGTCCACCCTGAACGCTCTTGTGAATGGGTTTTTTTTCATTTCATCAAGATATTTTTTCTTTCCCACTATGACTCCGGCTTGTGGCCCTCCAAGCATTTTATCCCCGCTGAAAGTAACCACATCCGCGTAGCGCACAGCTTCCTGCACGGTCGGCTCTCCCGCCATACCATGTTTGGAAAAATCTATAAGAGTTCCGCTTCCTATGTCCTCTAAAACGGGTATGTTCATTTTCTTGCCGATTTCAGCCAATTCCCATATCGGAACTTCCTCAGTAAATCCAAGTATTCTGTAGTTGCTTGTATGCACCTTGAGCAATACTCCTGTATTCTCGTTTATGTTTTCTGCATAGTCCCTCAAGTGGGTCTTGTTTGTGGTTCCGACTTCCCTCAATATTGCTCTGCTCTGCCTCATCACATCCGGAACCCTGAAGGATCCACCGATTTCCACAAGCTGACCGCGGGAAACTATTGCTTCTTTTCCTTCAGACAAAGTATTAAGCGCAAGCAAGACAGCCGCCGCATTGTTGTTTACTACAAAAGCGGCTTCAGCTCCGGTGATTTTACAAATTATATCCTCAATATGACTGTATCTCAGTCCTCTTTTTCCACTTTTCAGATCATATTCGAGCGTAGAATAATTTGCGGCTACCTGCATTATCCTTTCGACTGCTGATTCACTCAAGAGGGCCCTGCCAAGATTGGTGTGCAAAACAACACCCGTGCCGTTTATGACCGAACGCAAATTATACTCGCTTTTCTTTTCAATTATTTCAACTGCATAATCAATAATCTTCCCTCTCATTCCCTCTTGCTTCAATTCGCCGGCATTTCCTTCAAGTATGCTTTTTCTCGCATCCTCAATTGCTTCCCTTATGGACTCCAAGACCAATGTCCTTGAGTTCCCTGAGATCTTTGCCTTTATGCTCTCATCCCCCAAAATATCGTCAACCTTGGGAAGATATCTCAACAATGAATTCTGGTTCAATTTTATCACCCCATATATATTCTTTTCACTCTAATAAATTATAACACAATGTTGCATTATTTTGATTTTGAGCTTTTTATTGTGTTTTCAAACTAAAATAAATTTTGAAATTATCCAAAATTTCGCATTAATTAAAATAAATCCTTGAAATAATCGTAAATTGACACTATAATTTAATTGATACAGGAATTATTTTGAAAATTCATACTTGTTGTTATTTTATTGACAACCCTGTATACATTAAAAAGAAAGGGGGGCCCGACATAGTTTTTTCAGTATCTTAAGTATTGTTTTTCGTATTTAAGATTTTTTTATTTCAAACAACTAAAGGGGGACTTATTTAATGGAAGCTTTTAATGCTCTAATTGGTCAAATAGGCTCGTTCGCATGGGGACCGATAATGATCGTGTT
>DATFJE010000091.1:0-10477 GCA_035269385.1 Clostridia bacterium | reverse complement strand
ATCCAAGCACCGAAAGAATTGCGCTTGCGCTTACGGCGCTCTCGATTTTAAATGGATACAGGAGCCGCATTATGGGCTCTGCGAGCACCACCAGTCCGAATGCCGCCGGAAGGGCTATTATGAGCGTCGCCCTCGCACCCGATTTTACGGTTTCCCCCAACATATTGTAGTCTTTTTTTGCAATCATGTGCGATACTGCCGGAACAAGGCTTATCTGTATCGCTGCCGTCACTATCTGGGGAAGATTCATGAGAGGCGTTGCCATGCCTGCCAGCTGGCCGTATAACCCGTTCGCAGACGCCTCGCTGTATCCTATTTCCTGCAATCTTCTAAGCACTATGCCTACATCTATTGAATTCATAACCGGCAAAACCGACGCGCCAATTGTTATGGGAACGGCTATCAGAAGCAGCGCTTTGACTATTTCATTGACCTTTTCAGGCCTTTCGGGCCTTTTGAGATTCATTCCCGCCTTGTGCCTGAAATAAATTGCAGCCATCGCCAATGCGCTTATAAGAGCCCCTGCTCCGGCGCCGAAAGTGGCTCCGGCAGCTGATATTTCAAGCCCTCTTCCCAGAAGGGCATAAGCGAGTACAAGTCCTATCGCCACT
Organism: Clostridia bacterium; assembly: GCA_035269385.1. Taxonomy (GTDB): domain Bacteria; phylum Bacillota; class Clostridia; order Peptostreptococcales; family BM714; genus BM714. The sequence continues at coordinate 9,866 of DATFJE010000091.1, read as the reverse complement.
CTTACCAGCTGTTCTATTATCTGTGAAACAGCTGTTGGCCTCATATCCCTGAGCCCCTGGAAGTATCCTCTGAATGACGACATCAATGGCACGAACAGAAGAGCCGGAGCTATTGCAATTATAGAATAATAAGCCTTTGGATTTTTAATCACTTCCGAATAATACCTTGCTCCGAAAAAAAGAATCAACGATGTGAAAATTCCCAAGCCTGCGAGTATGAAAAAGGAAACCTTGAAAATACGGTCGGCGCCGTAGGGATCACCCTTTGCAGTTTTTTCCGAAACCAATTTGGCTATCGCTGTAGGAAAACCTGCTGTCGAAGCTACAACAAGAATCAAGTATATGGGATAGGCGCTTTGATAATATCCCATGCCTTCATCCCCTATGATGTTCCCTAGCGGTATCCTGAAAAATGCGCCTATTATCTTGATTACGATTCCTGCAGCTCCAAGAATCGCCGCCCCTTTAAGGAACGAATTGTCTCTACTCTTTTCAGTCATGATTCCTCCAGTTGTTTGGCGACACACTTCGACAAATCCATTATACACAAAAACACGCAATGACTGAAAGGCCCGATGACGGGCCTTTCAGTCTGTATTGGTTTTTCATGAATTTCATAACCATGTTTTTTTGCTTCTACTCAATGTTTTCCGCATACCTGTTGATTTCCGCCGCTTCCATCAACGCATCGATTTCTTCGACAATCTTGGCTTCCATGAGGTTGTTCCTTATGGCTTCCTTCTCCATTTCGAGTTCTTCTTCACTCATTTCGCTTTTGAGGTCCGCAAGAGTCTTTCTGTCTTCAACTTTTATGAGATGGTATCCGTAGTCAGATTTCACGGGATCACCGACAACGCCGACCGGCAAAGAAAATGAGGCTTCCTCAAATTCAGGAACCATTGCCCCTCTCGCAAAATAGCCAAGGTCTCCTCCGTTTGCTGCCGAATAGGTATCGATTGAATATTCCTTTGCAAGTTCTTCGAAATCTGCTCCCTCGTTCAATTTCGCCTCAACTTCCGCAAGTGTTTCTTCAGTTTCAACCAATATGTGGCGTGCTCTTACATTGACAACATATTCTTCATATATCTCTTCCAGTCGCATTTCGTCAAATCCGAGTTTTTCCAGCGTCTGCTGTTTGAATATGGTGAGATATTCCTCTATCTCGAGCTGCTTCCTGATAAAGTCTTCACCTATTTCATTTTCTTCGTAAAAAGCCTTCATTTCTTCGCTGTTTTCGAGTTCTTTCTCAAAATCGCCGTATGTCTCGTCGATTCCCTCAAAATCCAGTTCGGCATTCTGCTCGACCATATGCTGGCGAATCAGTTCCTCTGTGATCATTTTTTCCATTATCTGTTCTTTTGCTATTTGCGTTATCGTTTTACCCTGGATTTCCTGTGTCCAAATCTGTTCTCCGTAAAGCTGAGTATAATTTTTCTCGAAAATTGTAAAATTCTTGTTGAATTCGTCAAGTGAAATCTCTTGCCCGTTCACATCGGCAATCAATGAACTTCCCGACTCTTCGCTTTCCTGTTTGCTGCAACCCGCAAAGGACGCCGCAACCAAAGCAATTATCAAGACCAATACTGCAACTGTTTTCTTTTTATTCATCTAAGTCTCCATCTCCCTCTTATATTCACGTTTATGACTTCCATTATAACTTAATCGACCGATCTTTGAAACTGTTTATTTCTTCCATGAATGAGATTGCTTCTTTGAGTTTGCTTTCGGAGTTCATTTTCGAACCCTTGAATCTGTACATTATGCTGGGCTTTTCGCCTGCATGGACATGCACATTCGACCTGTATATGTCGAGTATTTCAGCGGCGACTTCAGGTCCGAAGGTCTTGCCCATTTGCATTTCGAAACGATAGAAATCACCGTTCTCTCTTATTTCCGATATTCCGAATTTACCCGCCAGGGCTTTAAGGTATGAAACATCCAGCAAATTGTATGTCTCTTTTGGCGGAGTGCCGAAACGATCTTCAATTTCCTCCTGTATTTCATGGTAGTCTTTTTTGTTCTCTATTGATGAAATGCGTTTGTAGGCCTCCAGCTTCAATATTTCATTTTCCACATATTCGTCAGATATATAGGCGGCAATTTTTATCTCGATCGCAGTATCTACTGCCGCTTCGGATTTTCCGCCTTTCATCTCAAGAACTGCTTCTTCCATCATCTTTACATATAAATCATATCCAACCGATTCCATTTGCCCATGTTGTTGCGGTCCAAGCAAATTCCCGGTTCCCCTAATTTCCAAATCCCTCATTGCTATCTTGAATCCCGAACCAAGTTCGGTGAATTCCCTTATTGCCTTGAGCCGTTCTTCCGCAACCGAACTTACGATCTTATTCTTTTTATACATCAGATATGCTCTTGCTACACGGTTGCTTCTTCCCACCCTGCCTCGAAGCTGGTACAACTGGGACAGTCCCATGTGGTCTGAATCATCGATCAATATTGTATTCACATTGGGTATGTCGAGTCCTGTTTCGATTATTGTCGTGCAGACGAGAACATCAATTTCACCATTGAGAAAATCCACCATTATATCCTCAAGCTTTCGTTCGTTCATTTGCCCATGGGCATATGCGACTTTTGCGAAAGGCACAAGATTGGAAATCTTCTTGGCCACCCTGTCAATGTCTTTTATTCTGTTGTGGACAAAATAGGCTTGCCCTCCGCGCGATATCTCCTTCAATAAAGCTTCGCGTATTATTCCTTCGTCTCTTTCAACCACAAAAGTCTCGACCGGGCGCCTTTCATCGGGAGGGTCTTCAATTACACTTATGTCCCTTATTCCAACGAGCGACATATGAAGAGTTCTTGGAATTGGTGTAGCTGAAAGTGAAAGGACATCAATTCCGCTTTTGAGTTCCTTCAGTTTTTCCTTGTGCTTTACGCCAAAACGCTGTTCTTCGTCGATTATCAGAAGTCCAAGGTCCTTGAATTTGATGTCATTCGACAAAAGCCTATGGGTCCCTATTATCAAATCCACTCCGCCTCTTCTTATGTCGTCGAGTATTCTTTCCTGTTTGGCTTTGCTTCTAAAACGGCTGAGCATTTCCACCGAAATCGGAAACGTATTCATCCTCTTTTGTGCAGTGTTGTAATGTTGCTGAGCCAAAATCGTTGTCGGAACCAGTATGGCAACCTGTTTACCGTCATTTATCGCCTTGAAGGCCGCCCTGAGCGCAACCTCTGTCTTTCCATAGCCCACATCGCCGCACAAAAGCCTGTCCATTGGTTTAGGTCTGCCCATGTCTTTCTTTATTTCATCTATTACTTTTATCTGGTCCGGAGTTTCTTCGTATTCAAAAAGATCCTCGAATTCCCTTTGCCAGTTTGAATCCGGCATGAATGCATATCCTGATGCCGTCTCTCTCTCGGCATAAAGCTTCAAGAGTCCATCCGTAAGGTCTTCAATTGATTTTCTTGCCCTTTGCTTTGTCTTTTGCCATTCTGTTCCTCCAAGACCGTTCAGTTTCGGGCTTGAATTGTTTGAACCCAGATACTTTTGGATCAGACCCATCTGGTTAACCGGTACGTATAGAAAATCCCCCTTTTTATATGCAAGCTGCAGATAGTCTTTTTTTATCTTTTCTACTTCAAGCTGCTTGATTGCGATAAACCGCCCTATTCCATGATTCTCGTGTACAACATAGTCCCCGGGTTTCAAATCCGTAAAACTAGCTATGGCCCTTTTGTTTGATTTTGCAAGAACCCTTTTGTGCTTTTTTTCAACTCCAAAGACGTCCTTTTCGGAAAGAACATTCAACTTTCCGTTTTCGTAAAAAAATCCTTCCGTAAGATGTTTTTTTGAAACGGCTATCGTAGAAGCCTTAAAAGCTTTTATTTCGCCTTCCGATTCGCTTACTTCCAAGCCCCTGTTGAAAAGCTCCGAACGCAACCTTGCGGCTTTGCCTTTGCCCCCTGCAAAAACAAGGGTTTTGTATCCCCTGGATTTCACATCGGCCAATTCTGAAGTCATGGAGTCCAATCGCCCCTTGAATCCCATCTGAGGCTTGACCGAAAATTCAATTGTTCTCAATATTTCATTTCGGCTTCCTATAACTTTGTCCAGATAAAGGCATTTCCGCTTGAAGCCTTGATGATCGTAATCTTTTACCAACGCATGCTGTCCCGGCAATACGCTGTTTTTTTCCAGATGCATTTTGAACCTTTCGAGAAAATCGGCCTTATAGGTTTTAGCCCTTTGGATTATCCTCTTCTCGTCCATCAAGACAAAAACCGATCCGTCTTTAAAATAGCCTTGCAAGTCGCCGTTGGGCATATAGCAACTTAAATTGAAAATGTCCCCTGAGACTATTCCGCTTTTCAATCCTTCAAGTATTTCGCCATACTTTTCGCGTAGCTCCCTGGAAGAGTTTTTCCCCAAAGAATCTTTTTCTCTTTCAATTTCCACAATGGCTTGCCCTATGGATTCTTTGTCGCCTGCGAATTCCCGAGCCGGAAACAAAACCGCTTCCTTCCTTTTCTCGGTTGAAACCTGTGACAAAACATCGAAAACACGTATTGAATCAACCTCTTCATCAAAAAATTCCAATCTGTAGGGTTTCTCGTTTTGAGGAGAAAATATATCCAATATTCCTCCGCGTCTGCTGAATTGACCCTTGTTTCTTATCTGGTCGACAGATTCATATCCAGACTTTGCAAGAAACTCGGTCAGATTTTCCAACGGATATCTCCCGCCCCATTTTATCGTCTTTATGCAGTTTGCATAATCTCTCGGTTTCTTGAACGGAATAAGCAAATTATCTACTGCAGATGCAACAATGAGGGGCTTGCCGCTCATGACATGCCCGAGAACCCTCGCTCTTTCAGATTCCGCATCTCTGCTGTGGGCATAAGCTCCGTAAAAGTTTATTTCCCTGCCAGGCAAAAAAAACACCGGCTTTTTGCTGAAAGTCTCTAAGTCTTCAGCCATTTTCTCAGCCTGTGTTTCTGTTTCCGTTATGACAAGTATTTGCCTTTCCCCTTGATTGGACAAAAGAAACGCAGCAAACGAATCCGTAATTCCAGTGCATGCAAGGTCTCCATTGCCCGATTCAAACCATTCATTGATAATTTTCGTCTTGCTATCTCTGCCGGCTCTCGCTGCCATCTTCTCCTCCAGGTTCGCAACTCATAGCGTTGTACTTGTTCATTGCCTTGTCTACGCCTTCCGATACAATTGTTTCAAGCGCTTCCGACGCCCATTCCACTGTCTTTCTTATTGGTTCAATTTCATTTTCTTCGAAACCGCCCAATACATGCCCGATAATATTTTTGTTGCCTGACGACCCAATTCCAATCCTTATTCTCGGAAATTCATCATTCATCAGGTTGTATATTATGTCCTTCATTCCGTTATGGGAGCCAGCACTCCCTTTTTTTCGTATCCGGATCTTGCCCAAAGGCGTATCTATGTCGTCATAAACAACGATAAGCCTGTCAATTTCGATTTTATAAAAGTCCGCCGCTTCCCTTACGCTTCTACCGCTCAGATTCATGAATGTCTGCGGCTTTAAAAGAAGCACTTTTTCCCCTTTAAGAGTCCCTTCGCCGAAAAGTCCCTTGAACTTGATTTTATTTATTTTAATTCCGTGTTTTTCCGCAAAAAAGTCCAACACTTCGAATCCTGCATTATGCCGTGTTCCTGCATATTTCTTGCCTGGATTTCCCAGACCTACGATTATGTGCATTTGAAAAGCACCCCTTTTATATATGAAAACCATTCGGACAGGTTTGAAATAAAAGCTCCCGGAAAAGGGAGCTTTTATTTCAGTATCTTAAACGAAAAGATTGCTTACCGATTCATTCTTGTAAACACGTTTCATTACCTCTGCGAAAAGAGGAGCCGCTGAAAGTATAGTCATTTTGTCCAAAATCTTGTCTTCTTCCAAATCTATGGTATCCAAAACAACAAGTTCCTTTATGACTGAATTCTCAAGCCTCTCTATGGCTGGTCCAGAAAGGACAGGATGGGTGCAACATGCGTACACATCCTTTGCTCCGAGGTCCTTGAGGGCTTTTGCCCCCTGTGTGATTGTCCCTGCCGTATCGATCATGTCGTCTATAAGGATTACATTCTTGCCGTTTATATCTCCGATTATATTCATTATCTCGGCAACATTGGCCCTTGGACGCCTCTTGTCTATTATTGCAATGGCAGAATCCAAGCGGTCAGCAAATTTTCGCGCCCTTGCGACACTTCCCAGGTCTGGAGATACCACAACCAAGTCTTCAATGTTTTTGTTGTTGAAGTACTTTGCCAAAATTGGAACACCCATAAGATGGTCCACCGGAATATTGAAATATCCCTGTATCTGCGCCGCATGCAAATCCATCGAAAGTACTCTGTCCGCTCCGGCTTTTTCGAGCAAATCCGCCACAAGCTTTGCCGAAATCGGATCTCTGGCTTTTGCCTTGCGGTCCTGCCTGGCATAGCCATAATATGGAATTACAGCCGAAATGCTTTTAGCCGAAGCCCTCTTGCATGCATCTATCATTATCAATAATTCCATCAAATAACGGTTCACCAAAGGAGGACTGACTGACTGTATTAAGTATACATCCTTGCCTCTTACTGATTCATTGAATGTAACGGTTATTTCTCCGTCACTGAAAGATCCCACCTTTGCATCCCCCAATGACAGATTCAGCTCTTCGCATATTTTTTCAGCCAACCTTCGATTTGAATTGCCTGAAAAAATCTTTACCGTGTTAATTGCTTCTTGCATTTAAAGAAACCCTCCTCCAGATTGTGCGTACCTTTATTTGTCTGCATTATATTCAGCGGACCATTTTCGCTCCACCCAATTCTCCTTGTTTTCCTGCCTGCTCCTGCCTATGCATAGAGCCCCTTCCGGCACAGTTTCGGTGACAGTCGTACCAGCGGCTACATACGCCTTGTTTTTGACAATTACAGGTGCTACAAGATTGACATTGCATCCTATGAAAACATCGTCTCCAACCTTGGTCCTGTGCTTGTTTTTTCCGTCATAATTCACAAAAACAACTCCGCAGCTTATGTTTACCCTTTTACCTATGTCGGCATCCCCTATATACGCAAGGTGCGAAGCTTTGCTGCCTTCGCCTATAGTCGAATTCTTGACTTCGACAAAATCACCCAGTTTTACATTGTTTTCAATTTTGCTTCCAGGACGAAGATATGCGTATGGTCCAATCTTTGCATCGTTTCCAACGGAACTTTCCAAAACAGTGGACTGCCTGATTGTCGTTCCCATTCCTATTGTTGAATTTTCCAAAATCGCGTATGGTCCTATTTCGCAGTCAGATCCGATTGAAGTCGCTCCTTTCAATTGCGAGCCCGGCAAAACAACTGTATCAGGCTCGATTTCAACATCGATGCCTATTGTCGTGTCATTGGGATTCATTATGGTGACTCCCGCAAGCATATGCCTGTGGTTGATTCTGGATTTCATTATTTGTTCGGCTGTCGAAAGCTGAACCTTGTTGTTTACGCCCAGAATCTCAAGAGAATCATCTATTTCATAAGTTCCTGTCCTCTTGCCGAAACCCCTCAAAATACCTACTGTATCGGTCAAATAGTATTCACTTTGGCTGTTTTGGTTCTCGAGGCCATTCAAGGACTCTTTGAGCGATGCCACGTCAAAGCAATAAATGCCGGAATTGATTTCCTTTATGGATTTTTCTTCTGCATCCGCGTCCTTTTCCTCTACAATTCCAACCAGTCTTCCCTCATCGTCCTTGATGATTCTTCCATAACCAAAAGGATTGTCCAATGATGTCGTAAGCACGGTGACCGAATTTTCCTCTTCGTTGTGGCGTCTTATTAAACCTGCCAGTGTTTCGCCTCGCACAAGCGGCGTATCTCCGCATAAAACCAATACTGTGCCTTCATTCGGCACCTTTCCCATTGCCTGCATTGCCGCATGGCCAGTTCCAAGCCTTTCAAGCTGAAGCGCGAATTCCAGATTCATTCCGGCAAGCTTTTGTCTGACCTCTTCAGCCTGGTGTCCTATAACTACAACCGAATCGGATACTCCTGCCGATTCAGAAGCCCTCAATACATGTTCGATCATTGAAATCCCGCAAACCTCGTGAAGAACTTTTGGTTTCTTCGATTTCATCCTTGTCCCTGCACCGGCCGCAAGAATTATGGCCTTCAACATATTTGCACCCCTAACGTATTAAGTCTTCCTTCTTCCGTCATAGATTATAACATGTCAATTGCATTATTTCCATGGCGAATCAAACACAAACATCTTCTTTCGGATGTATGACTATCTTCTTGTCTCTTGTAATCGCCTCAAGGGAAATGAGAGAAATATAATCATCAACCATCTTCTTCTCGGGTTCTTTGGTGGCAATCATGACTCCTATGCCGACAACATTGGCATCAAATTCAGTCATCAGATCCACCAATCCTTTGGCTGTGCCTCCAGCCCTCATAAAATCATCTATTATGAGAACATTGGAGCCTGTTCTAACAGCGCGTTTTGATACATACATAGTGCTGATGCTTCCTGTCGAGCCTGAAACATAGTTTATGCTGACTGTGGAACCTTCAGTTACTCTGTTGTCGTCGCGTGCGATGACAAGCGGAACATTGAGCGTATTGGCAGTCATAATAGCAAGAGGTATTCCCTTGGTCTCAAGCGTCAGTATGTAGTCAATAGGTTTGTCAGCAAAAATTCTTCCAAAAATCTCACCAATTTTTTTGACATAGTGTGGATTATAGATAATGTCTGCAGTGTAAATGAACCCACCTGAGATGATTCTGCTTTCGTCTCTAAGCGTTTCACATATGTCGGACAACACTTTTTCGGTATCCCTGCCGTTTATTTTGGGAATATACCTTACACCGCCGGCGGCTCCCGAAATTGTTTCCACAATGCCCAGTTCCAAATCCTCCATAACTTTTTTTACTATTACGATGTCTTCGCTGATTGTAGATTTTGCAGCATTGAACATGACCGTAAAATGGTTAAGCGTGTAAATCTTGTTTGGCGTGTCACAAAGAACCTTGACAATGCCTCCAATCCTCTCATTTCTTTTAAATTTGCCCAAAGTCATCACCCATCCGAATAATTTTTATGTTTATTATTAATTTTATTCGTTTTTTTACGAAAATTCAATAGACAAGACCAATTTTTTAAATTAATAAAAGCGCCAATCCCCCTTTAAAGTGTTTTATGGTATAATTCATTGAGTATGGAGACTACGCAAAGAATGGAGCGATTATTATGAAATATGCAAATACAGGGTACGATTTAAACCCTTATGAAAAGATTTACATGATTGGAATAGGCGGAATCGGAATGAGCGCCATAGCCGAACTGCTTTTGACGAGTGGAAAAGAAATCTCCGGGTCGGATATCAATTCATCCGAAATCACAAAAAGATTGATTGATAAAGGCATAGAAATTTTTATAGGCCATTCAGCAGAACACATAAAGGATATGGATCTTGTCATATACACATCCGCCGTTCACCCCGACAATCCTGAGTTTGCAAAAGCCAAGGAATTGAACATTCCTGTCATGGACAGGGCGGAAGCTCTCGGATTGTTGATGAAAACATATAAGGAAAGAATCGCCGTTTCAGGCGCACACGGTAAAACTACAACAACTTCCATGATTTCCATGATATTTGAAGATTCCGGAGTCGATCCCACAATTCTGGTGGGAGGAATGATAGAAGAACTTTCAGGAAATGTAAAGGTGGGCAAAAACGACTATATGATAACCGAAGCCTGTGAATACAAAGAGAATTTCCTCAAGTTCCATCCCACCTTGGAAATTATACTTAATGTGGATGAAGATCATCTGGACTATTTCAGAGATTTGAAGCATATAATGGATGCCTTCGGCAGGTTT
>DATFJE010000090.1:0-23582 GCA_035269385.1 Clostridia bacterium | reverse complement strand
TCGAAGCCCAAAGCTTTGGCAAAAAGTGTATCTTTTTTCAATCCCTCGATATCTTCGACATCTGTAAATGGAGTATCGATTGCCTCAACACCGGCAGCAGCCGCACCATTTACTATTCTGCCTCTTGCCCAAAGAATTTCTTCACCACCCTTTGTCCTTACAGCTCCGATATCCGCTGTGTAATCTTCCGCTCCAAAGAAAACGCCCCTTACGCGCTTAGATGACGAGGCGATACCGTATACATTTTCTACCCCCAATGCCGATTCGACAAGGGGTATCAAAAATACGCCATCAGCCCCTGGAATTGTATCCAGAATATCCGATATTCTCTCAATGTCCTTCCCATGTTCCGCCTTGGGTATTATCAGACCGTCGATCCCAGCCTCCGCAACAATTTTAAGATCCATCTCCCAATACGGAGTATCCATTGCATTTATTCTGACTGATGTCTCACAGCCTTCGTATGTTATACTTTCAAGTGCCATTTTGAGCAATTTTCTTGCGGCATCTTTTTGTTCTCCCGAAACGGCATCCTCCAAATCAAAAATAACTGTGTCTGCACCAAGAATTCCCGCATTCTGAACCATTGCAGGATTGTTCCCGGGTACGAAAAGTAAATTTGTCCCCATTTCTAAAGCCCCCTCTCGAATCGTTCCATTGCAGTTTCAATACGGGCTCTTATTGCATAATCCAATGCCCCCCTGTCCTGTATTAAGATGCGAACATTGGCCAACCCCTTTTGGGTTGCAATTTCATGGGCTATTTGGACAATTCTATCTCCGTATTGCTTTTCTACAATACTATGCATTACAATTTCCAATTCTTCTCCGGGTTTGTTTTCCTCGATTACGACAAGCAAATCACTCGACTCAAGGCTTCCCGCTTTCGCATTCCTTTTCTCCATAACCTGCACCTCCTAGTGTCGTGACAAAGTTTTTTTTATTTTTTCTATTGTGTGCTTGGCCCTTTCCGATGAAATGTATTCCCATGTTGTTTGTGGAACCATTTTGCGTACAGTATCCATGTCACCCATTCGCAAAGCCTCACGCACAGCGCTGGCACTTACAATTTTTTCATCTTCCTTAATACGATTAATGACAGACAGTTTAATATTGTATAAACCAAGAATTTTTTTTAGCGCATTGTTGTAAGTCTCCGTCACCTGGCAATACGGCTCCCGTCCGACCCATCGTTTCTCAATCCCGAGAACTGGAGCTATGTGCTCTGCAAAAATTTCTGCATCAAGCTCCGTTTGAACCCTCAACAAATCTTTCGAATGCGTAAAATATGACGGGAATGTCGCAGACGATATTATGTACTGTCCTCCAGGCAAAACCGCAACGTTGACAAGATCTTTAACCCCTTCTCTTACCATTTCAATCCTTTCATCGAATTGAAACAATGACTTTTCGGTCTCGACGACAAAAACATACACTGCTTCCGATTCACTGCTGGCACATTCGATCAGATGACGATGACCTTTGGTAAATGGATTGCAATTAACAACTACAGCCGATGCGCTTCCCTCTTCGCCAAATCTGGAAATGGCAAGTTCTTTTTTATATTTGTCAATCCCCTCGGAACCCCATTCAAGCAAGGCAGCATCCGTAAGAGTTCCTCCGACCTTTCGAAAACCCAGCCCTTTGAATATTTCTATGTTTGCGGGCTTTGTAAATACAAAAATATGTGAACGGCCTCTGGATAACATTTCACGAACAGTTTCCCCCAAAAGTGGTGCCGTGAGACCCTCTCCGCGAAATTTTTCATCTATGGCAATCTGCTTTATCACATTTCCTGAAAATGAAGCTGTCGCAACAATAGAATCTCCTCGTTCTACAACAAGTGTTTGCTCCGTGTCCTCGTCATAACCCAATCCGAATGATTCATCAAGAAACGAAATCACGCGTTTTTTCTCGGCTTCATTTTTAATGTCCATTAATCTTACTTTATTGTTCATAACATTACCCCCATGCAAGCGGATTTTAAAACACTGTTTCTATTATGCAAGCACATATACTTGAATCCCCAACAGCTAAAGGATGCGAACGGGCCGCATCCTTTGCCATAATATGGATGGAGTCAAAAAGGTCTGTCCCTTTTTAGTCCTTTTATTTGTAAATAAATCTATGCGAATATTTTAAGCAAACTTGTTGCAAGTATTATGATGAAAGCTCCTCCAAGTCTGGATGAAATCTGTGCGAAAGGCATGAGAACCATTCTTTTTGAAGCTGAAAGGACCGCTACGTCTCCGGTACCACCCATGTTCGCCATGCAAAGCCCTGCTGTTATGGCGGACTCGATTGGATAGAATCCCATGAAATATCCTACTATTCCTGATCCTATTACCGAGCCAACAATAACAACTGCTACGAGAATGATGTATTGAATAGTAAATGCTGAAAGTACTGCTGCAAGATCCGTATATGCAGCTCCGATTCCAATAAGAAGCGCCGGAGTCAAATTGTCCATTATGAATCTGAAGAACTGGTTCGCACCAACTTCATAACGCTTGGGAAGTATTCCAAAAGCTTTGAATACCGCAACCGAAATTATCATCAAAGCATAAGAGTGGATCGGGATGAACTTGGCGAGTATTTTGCCCCAAACAAAGAATGTTGTCGCCAAAGCCATTCCTACTCCCATAAGCTTTATATCAATTTTGTAATTTGTTTCTGTTGGTTTGAAATCGTTGTCCTTTTCCCTCATAAGCTCGCCATTTCCTGTAAGTGAAGGCTTCGCTTTTCCTAGCTTGTCAAGCAAGCCGGCAACAACGATTGCCATCGCGTTACCCATTGCAAGCGCCGGGATCATAACCGAAAGCATTTCCTTTGGATCAACCGAGTAAAAGTCTCCAAACATTTCCGAAAGAGGAACTGCTCCGGCTCCCATTCCACCGCCCATTATGGGAACACCAATGTAAAGTATGGCTTGCTTCATACCAAAGCCCATCATTCCTCCAACAATACCTACAAGACCGAGAGCTACTGCAACCCCGCCCAAAATAGCTGGAAGATAACGAACCGAAGCTTTTATGAGAAGCTTTCTATCCATTCCAAGTATACTTCCTGTGATGAGTGCTGCGATGTAAAAGCTCAAGAAAGATCCGCCACTTTTTGTAAATGCAACTACAATTTCGGTTGCTTTTGCAGGAATTATTCCATAAGTGAACAATGCCGCACTTCCGAAAATGACAACTATAGGTCCTCCTCCGAAGTAATCTTTGATTATTGGTGTCCTGTTTCCAATTTCATCGAGTATTGCTCCAAGAACCATCATGAATGGAATTGCTCCCACCAATCCTCCGGGAAGAACTCCCATGAAAACTGCTGCGAATACCACCGCTGCACAAACACCGAAAACCGGCAGCGACATCCCCATGATTTTGTAGCCTTTTTCTTCGCCCATGTTGCTTTCAAGCTTTAATGACGTAGACATCTAAAAACCTCCTCATAATATTTGTATGATTGCTCTATATTCTGCTAACGCCGCTTTTGATTGCTGCGTCTGCAACCGCTTTTGAGACCCTTTTGACAATTCGCTCGTCAAACGGGTTTGGAATGATGTATTCCGGAGTAAGCTCCGATTCGTCTATTATCGATGCAATAGCGATTGATGCGGCAATTTTCATTTCCTCGTTAATATCCGAAGCTCTCACATCAAGCGTGCCTCTGAAAATTCCCGGAAAAGCCAATACATTGTTTAATTGATTTGGAAAATCGCTTCTTCCTGTTCCCACAACAAATGCCCCTGCCTTTTTTGCCAAGTCCGGCATTATTTCAGGTTCCGGATTCGCCATTGGAAACACAAGTGGTTTTTCATTCATGGAAGCAATCATTTCTTCGGAAACAACCTTCGCGGCTGATACTCCAATGAAAACATCGGTCTCTTTCATTGCATCAACCAATGAGCCTTTAATTCCTTCTGGGTTTGTCAGCTTTGCAATCTCTTCCTTGCTGAAATCATTTTTAGGGGCACCCGGATGTAGTATTCCCCGCCTGTCACAAACTTTGATATCCTTTGCACCTAAAGCCAAAAGCATCTTGGCTATTGCACTTCCTGCGCTCCCCGCTCCATTTATGACTATTTTTACATCTTCTATTTTTTTCTCGGCCAGCTTCAGTGCGTTTATCATTCCCGCAATTACTACAACCGCTGTTCCATGCTGATCATCATGAAAAACAGGTATGTCGAGTTCAGCTTTAAGGCGCCTTTCTATCTCAACACATCTTGGAGCAGATATATCCTCAAGATTTATTCCTCCAAAGGTGGGTGCCATACGTATTACGGTTTCGACTATTTCATCGACATCCTTTGTGTCCAGGCAAATCGGGAAAGCGTCTACATTTCCAAACTCCTTAAACAAAACCGCTTTACCCTCCATGACAGGCATTGACGCCTCAGGTCCTATGTCGCCAAGTCCAAGCACTGCTGTACCATCGGTCACAACAGCAACAAGATTCCCCTTGGCTGTGTATTTGTAGACTAAATTCTTGTCTTCGCTGATCTTTCTGCAAGGCTCCGCAACACCCGGTGTATAGGCTGTGCTCAAGTCATCCTTGTTTGCAACAGCAACCTTTGAGACTACTGATATCTTTCCACGATTATCTTCGTGCATTTTCAAACTTATTTCCGAGTAATTCATACTGTTTTGCCCCCTGTGAATTGATTTTTTGAACAATCGAATTTTCTATTCCTATAATAAACCAAGCTTGTCACTCGGAAGGCTTTACCATCTTAAGAAAAGTATTTAGTCAATAAAAAACATTCTGTTAATATTTTATCGGTAAAAAAAATAAGAATCGGCCCCGAAAGACCGATTCTCCAATGGATTTTAATTCATATTCTTCATAAAGTTCATAAATGCCACAAATTTCATTTATATTCTTTTATTATTTTATAAACATAGCTGGGCCTGCCTACGCTTCCATACTCCACCTCGCACTCGATAGCTCCTATGGAATCGAGATATTCAAGATATCTTCTGGCTGTAACTCGACTTATGCCAGCTTTTTCCGCCACCTCGTCAGCATTCAAAAAGACTTCCTCATTCTCTTTGAGCTTTCGCCGAATCCTCTCCAAAGTTTTTTCATGCAAACCCTTTGGCAGCCTTTTTCTGCTTTTCAAATCTCCCAATCTGCCTTTGGTCAATTTATCTATGTCCTCTTGGCTGGCCGAACCCTCTTCATTAAAAAATTTGTACCGTCCCCTGTACTTCTCCAATGCATCTTTCAGTCTTTCAAATTTAAAAGGCTTTATGAGATAATCCACTGCTCCGAGTTTCAGGGCCTTGTCTATGACTTCGAGCTCCTTGGCCGCCGTTACAAGTATTACGTCCACTTGAATAAAACGATTGCGTATTTCCTCCAAGAGCTTCAAGCCATCTACTTTAGGCATATAGATATCAAGAATCACCAAATCTATGTCTTCCGTTCGAAGTAATCTCAAAGCCTCCTCTCCATCGCCAATATTCTTGACAACGGAAAATCCAGCAATCGAATCGACATACCTTTGGTTAAGGTAAGCCACCATGGGATCATCTTCCACAACCAATACCTTAATCATGCTCCACCTCCTTAGGCAACGTCACTCTAAATAATGTTCCCACACCCGTTTCAGAGTCAACTTTAATATCTCCTCCCAACTCTTTAACCGTTTTTCTTACAATGAAAAGCCCTTCTCCTCCGCTTCCTTCTTTTGTCGTATATCCTTTTTGGAATATTCTGCTCAAATCGGCTTTCGAAATTCCTATTCCTCGGTCTTCTATTTCCATAAAAATGGTTTCGCTGTCCTCGAAAACATACAGCTTTACAACCCTGTTCTCTTCTGTATTAGTCGTCGCAAAAAATGCATTTTCAAGTATGTTGCCCAATATCTTTACAATTGAGCTGCTCTTTATGCGCCCATGATGGCGTTCAAGACGGCTTCTCTCATCTATTTGCACGATGACTCCCAACTCGCCTGCACGGCTCATTTTTCCCAAAAGCAATCCCGCAACGGTAGGATCCTGAATCCTCTTTACAATACCGGCGGTCAATGTCTGTTGGTTCCTGGTAATGCCCATTATATACTTCTCCGCCTCCGCGTAATCCTTTATCTGAATTAGACCCAAAACCACATGAAGCTTGTTCATGAATTCATGCGTATTTGCCCTGAGAGCCTCTACGATCTGGTTTACCCCCGTCAGTTCCTCTGCAATCTTGAGGATTTCGGTCTTATCCCGGAATGTAGCCAATGCACCAAGTATTTTTCCTTCCCTTATGATCGGCACACGGTTAGTCAATATGATCTTGTCGCCTACAACCTGCTCGCTGTCGTATTCTGCTTTTCCCGTTTTGAGAACAATCCTCAGTCGGCTTGTAGGAAATACCGATTCGACACTCTTTCCAACAAGGGTTGATGCATCCCTTTGTCTGCTTCCCAATATTTGCAAAGCCGAATCATTTACAAGTGTGACATTCCCTTCGCCGTCAACAGAAATTATGCCTTCGTGAATTGCATCAAGCATTCCGGTCTTTTCCGTATAAAGCTTTGCAATTTCTTCCGGTTCAAGCCCCAGAAGGGATTTCTTAATGTTTCCGGCCAATAAAAATGCCCCCATAATACCAATAAATACAGTAAGCAAAACAAGAAACACTATGGTTTTCAGTGCATCTTTCTTTGCTTTGTCTATACTCTTGGTCAGTGTTCCTACAGCCACGAACCCAACTTGTTCGTTTTCATGAAATATCGGAGCCAGAGCCCGCAAGGACCTACCGAGAGTTCCCACACTTTCAGAAATGTATGATTCCCCGCTCAATATAACCTTCTTATCGTCGCCGCCGACAAATTTTTTCCCGATACGATCCTCCACCGGATGCGAATATCTTGTGCTTTCCATATCTGCAACAACAATGAACTCTATATTCTCAACCGCTCCAAGATATTTGGAAATCTCTGTCTGTATCTTTCCTGAAATATCCTTTTGAGAAAGAGCTTCAGCAATAACTTCCGAGTTTGAAACCAATGCTGCAATATTGCGTATATTTTCCTCCACACGGGTCTGAACATTTTCATTTGTCCATTTGGTTGTAAAAGATGCAAGAATCGAAATTGAAACCAAAACTAAAATAAACACAAGCATCATTATTTTCGTTTCGAGCTTAAGGACTCGCTTGCCCATATAATCACCTTTCCATGAAAACAATTGGATTATCCTAAAATTCTTTTCGCATTTATATTAAAGAGGTTTTTGAGTTTGAAGCCAAAAATAGCGGAATAAAAACCATGTGTTTCACTTATATATTTCCTTTGGTTTTAGAAATCGAGAAAATATTCAATTCTAATTAATTGCACTTATGATATCACAAAATTTCATTTGATTTTGTCAATATTAGATCTTTCATCCGTAATTTACGTTTAAAATTACTTTCCAAGCATTCTACGGTCCTGTGTAACATCGAATGCAGTGATTGTATACTCAACTGATTGAATAAGCCAATTTATGCTATAATTGCACTAACTCAAACTCTTTGGGATGCAGCATTTAATCCCATACAAAAAATACAGGAGAAAAATCCATGAAAGAAGTACTGGTTTTAGGATCCGAGTGCATGAAAAGCTCTTACTATCGAGATATGGTTCAGGAAATAATTGACGACATGCATTTGAATATAAAGGTAAAGAAAATTATTGACCCTTTAATAATTGAGGATTTCGGAATCGAAGTGGGTTGTTCCAATTCCTATTGTCCGGGTTGCAACTTTGTCAATATTGGGAAAGATGAAAAATACACTCCGGCACTTGTTGTTGACGGGACGGTTGTATCCCACAGCAGTTTTCCATCCAAACAGGAGTTTGAAAATATTTTGAAAAACGAAGACTGATTTTAAGAATTCAAATCCTCAATAATCATATAATTCTAACGCTTTGGATGAAATCAGAATTTATTATTTCAATTCCCTTTCTTGTTTCAATTTCTATCCAGTTCTCATTTATTTCAACCATCTTGCCGACCACTGTTGTCCCCAAAGCTCCAGTTGTTATTTTACATCGCTTACCCTTGTATTTCTTGATCATTTCATTCGTCAACACCTTCAACCCCTTTCTTTTTCTTATCTTCTGCGCAACAATCCGCCTTACTTTTTTCTGCCTGGGAAAAATCACGAAAAACAATATAAATAACGGCAAATATATTGCAAACCAAACTGAAGGATTCAAACTCTCACCACCTATTCATATGATTCAGTTATATGAAAGAATTCACATCTCAAAATCGCAAGATATCTATCCATTTCCTTAAATATAACCTTTATCCCTTCAATATTCAATACCTCGATCAAATTGCAACCGGGGGTATATATCCAGAGATTCTTCCCTCAATATGGTTAAAGAGCCGCGTTTTTAAAATGCGGCTCTTTCGTTCTGTTAGCCAAAATCCAAACACAAATTTCCATTTCTTTTAATTGATTCAACAAATAAGCAAAAACAATAATTCATCTTGGCGATTTGCTTTTTAAGCTCTATTGATTGAAAGCAAAAGGCCGCCATTACAAAACGGCGACCGGAAAATCCATTTTTCTATGATTCGCAAATCACTTTCCAATTCTGCATTGTATTGGAAAGCGAATGCCCAAGCAGTTTTTCAACCATCTTCAAATCCGCAATCTTGCCAAGCACTCCTTTTTTAAAGGAATAAATCCAATCTATTTCCGCAGCTGTTCCGTTTCCGTTTGGAGAAAGCTTGACAATGATTTCTCCTTCCATGGAACCGCTGAATTGGCCTTTCCACTCAGGCAATGTGTCCTTTACAACTTCAATTGTTACTGGTATTTGCTTTCCCATAACAGAGTATCTGAAATCTATTACCGTTCCAACTCCTCCGTCTCCTCTCACCTTGTCGGGACCGATGAAATTAGAATACCATTCAGGCCATGTATATGGATTTCTGCCATATCGATTAACCTTTTCCATAGGCGCATTTATAAATATGCTTTTTTTAGTTTCTCCCATTTGAGTCGCCTCCAAAATTCAAATCTACAATTTCGATAAATGAACCAACACTTTTTCATAGGCACCACCCTTGTTTTTAAAAAACAAAAATCGACCTGCATGGTCGATTAGGCAAAAATCATTATATCATTTTAAAAACTTCTTAAAACGTCATCTCTTAAAAACATTTTGCCATGACCTATGCAGTTTTTCTATACCCAAAACCGCACTTGGTAATCATGCTTCTTGTTTTTTATAGCGAATATAAATTCATCATTTTTAAAGCACATTCTATTTTACGCTTTTTTCAATTCAAGTCCTTCAGCATTGCTGTTGAGATAAATCTCATAGCAAAATTTCAGTTTTCTATGATAATCAAGTTCCACCAAATCTGTCGGTTTAACTCTTCCATCAGCTTTATCGAAATACTCAAGCCCGGCATGCTTAAGCATGTTGTAAACGAACTGAGAACAAAACATTATATTGGGTCTTAAAGATTTTTTGATTACCAATCCAAGCATATTGTACGCGCTTCCATTTTTGTTGATTTCTTTTAATTTATCAATTAGTTTCATTTTTTGTTCTCTCGTTACGTCCAATTCATATACAATCAGCGATGAATCGTTTTTCTTATTGAAGAACTCAATCATCTCTCTATTCAATCCGGGAGGATAAATCTTTTCACCGCCATTATAACTTATGATTGTTTTTAGATCCTTGTCAAATGAGAGTGACGCATGATTATATTGTTTTCTGGTAAATGCGGATATCACCTCGCTTGCCGCGCTACCGGTATTTGAAACCACTATATATATATGGTGGTCCGAAAGACTGGATTCAGCTTCAGCAAAATAAGCATCTGTAAGTGAGCCTCCGTTGAGATATTGTATGGAACTGTGTCTCGGCAATTCTCCTGCAATGGCAAAAAGTCTTTCAGGTGTAAGTGTCTTGCGCAATTGCCCCATGTCCTCAAGTCTTTCCTGAATTGTCTCATTGACATCATGAAGCTGAGCAAAGCTCATAGTGTTCAACTCTTTTGCTGAAGGCAAATAAAACTCGGTATATTTTTGAACAGTAACTATATATTCCATCAAGTAAGGCAATGAAACCACAAAAACCCCCAAAACATTGTTGAGTATATTGGCCACGGTAAAACTCGATATTGCATGCATGTACCGAAAAAAGAATATCGTCTGCGCTATTACTAAAAGCATGTATAAAAATATGAGATAAAATTTAAACCGTTTTTTTGATTGAATTCTTGACGCTCGCAAAATCATTATCCAAAAAACAAGTTGTGATGCAATTATAAAGAGCAAGGCATCGCCATATGCAAAAAGGACGAGAATCAAAAGTATCCTGCTTATCTGTAGCACTATTTTTGATTGCTTGATGTCGTTCATATCATTAACCCTTTCCAAATAGATTGATTCAGTTTTGCCTGTCAATGAACTATACCACATGCTCTGCATGAGTTCAAACATTTTCCTCATGCATTGATTTTGCCCGCTTTCGCAAGCATACATGCACTAAACATCGATCCCGATAATCTATAAAAGATACTCCTCGAAGCAAGACTGTTTTTTATTTGATTGGATAAAACCTTCTGTATAATGTATTATCATATTAAATGAGGAAACATATTTATAAACCAACAATACCAATTTAAAGGAGAAGACGATGAAAAGTTTGAAAGGAAGTAGAACTGCTGTAAATTTATTGACTTCTTTTGCAGGTGAATCCCAAGCAAATATGAGATATTCATACTATGCTTCACAGGCAAAAAAAGACGGTTATGTTCAAATCAAAAATATTTTTGAAGAAACTGCTGGAAACGAGAAGGAACATGCAAAACGTTTCTATAAATTCTTAAGGGATGAATTAGAGGGAGAATCGATTGAAATTAAATCCGAATTCCCTATAAATTTAGGCGATACAAAATCCAATTTAAGAGCGGCCGCTGAAGGAGAGCATGAAGAACATGCAGACATGTATCCCGAATTTGCAAGAATTGCAAGCGAAGAAGGATTCAAGGAAATCTCCATAATCTTCAAGGAGGTTGCCGAAGTCGAGGAAAGGCATGAAAAAAGATTCTTAAAACTACTTGAAAACATAGAAACCGGAACCGTCTTCACAAGAGAAGACCCTGTTGAATGGAAGTGCAACAATTGTGGCTACATCCACAAGGGAAAATCGGCGCCAAACAAATGTCCCGCTTGCGATCATCCCATTGATCACTTCGAGCTTTTCGTGGAAACATACTAAATACAGGCCTCTCTACTCTCTCAAAACTAAAACTTTTTATTAAATTTCAGGCACCCCCGGGTGCCTTTTTTTTACAATTTTATAATTGAAAAAAAAGAAACAAAAGAAATATTGGTCAATGTATAATGATGAAAATGCCTTTTACTGGTATGAAAACTTGTCAAAAACCTCTTGTCTGGCCTTTCCATGGAGGTTCCACACTTTTTTCAAACTCTTCGACTCCCGGCCCTCCCAGCGAATGCAGACGCCATATGCCATATATATAACTCGCAACAAGAACAATCACATTGGCCGGCATGCTAAGTAGGGTGTTTACTAAAAACAAACCAGCCGCATCACTCCTAAGAAACAGCACTAACTGAAGAAAAAGTTTCAAACCAAAGAATACCGTCCAGAATATTGTCACCTCTACATATGCAGGCTTTACATCCGACCGCCAAAACCACTTTAAATCCCAGCCTCTCGACAAATGGCTAACCCAAGCCGCAAGCGGCTTTTTTATTATCAAACTTATGCTTGCTGCAACAACAAAACTGAAACTTCCTATGATTTTAGGAATATAGTAATTTGCCGCATTCCCTGCGATATATGCAAATCCAGCCGCAATGCTGACACCAATCAACCCTCCAAATGCATATTTCCATGTTTGTTTAAATGCAACTCTTGCTATCCCAATCAGGATTGCAGAGATTATTGCCAAAACCGATGCCCACTTGAGTTCATACAAACTGTTGACAAAAATAAATACGATTGGCGGAATCAACGCATCCAATGTCTTTCCTGATACTACTGTTTTCAGTTCTTCAAAAATTTCCTTACTCTTATTCATATTGCAGACATCCTTTCAAATGCAAGGTGCTTATGCCTTGATTCTTGAAATAATCTCGTCTTTTCTTGCTCCAAGATAAAAATCCAGCCAATCTCCATTGCTCTTGTAAAAGGCATTAAGCACATATATGCAAGCCGTAAAAAACCCTAGAACCATCATCATTATCACCCATGCAAAGCTCTTTGCAAAAGATTTTTCACGAAAAACAATCCATACAGAGAACAAGGCAAATCCGACATAAAGATCTATCATTGACATTACCCCCCAGGGATTTGCCATCAGCTTTGCCCCGTCGCTCAAAAAATCGCCATTTATAAAACCGTTTGCCAGACCCAAAGTCATCATTGCAAGCCCGATCCATGCAACTGCTTTCCCTGCTTTCATGTCAAGCCCTCCTCTTGTTATGCGTTCCTATATTTACGCCAGGCGATGGGAATATTATGTTTCCTCTCTCCATTGATTTCATTTGTTTGGCAATTCAACAAAATCAAACCAATTTTCATAAATATACCCTACGGAATTTCAATTAAACCGCGACTGTTATGTGGATTCGGGTTGGCATTATTAATTTTCTTGTTTTCATACTACGTTCTTATACTGGCTATAATGGAGGTCATGATAAAATCCTTTTAAATCCAACAATTCATTGTGGCTTCCCCGTTCAATGATTTTCCCGTCATTAATGACCAAAATCATCGTTGCATCTTTGATTGTGCTTAATCGATGCGCTATTACAAAGCTTGTTCTGCCTTCCATCAAGTGCTGCATGGCCTTTTGTATATGGATTTCCGTTCTTGTATCGACGCTGCTGGTTGCCTCGTCGAGTATGAGTATTGACGGATCCGACAAAATGGCTCTTGCTATTGCAAGCAGCTGTCTTTGCCCTTGGCTTAGATTGCCGCCTTCCTGTGACAATACGGTATCATATCCCTCGGGCAAATGCTTTATAAAATGGTCTGCGTATGCGCGCCTTGCAGCTTCCTCAACCTCTTCATCAGTAGCCGAAAGCTTTCCGTAGCGGATATTTTCTTTAACCGTGCCTGAAAACAAATATGTGTCTTGGAGGACTATACCCAGTTTCTTTCTCAAACTTCGGACTTTTATATCCCTTATGTTTATTCCGTCAATTTCTATTGCTCCGCTTTTGACGTCATAAAACCTTGTCAATAGATTGATTATGGTTGTTTTGCCAGCTCCCGTTGGACCTACTATGGCAATTTTATCTCCAGGCTTTGCTTCAAACGCCGCTTTTTCAAGTACTTTTTTCCCTTTTTCATACTCAAAATCAACTTCATTGAATTTGATGTTTCCGTTTACCTTGTCCAAATCCTTTGAATATGCGGAATCCTGAATTTCGGGCATATGGTCCATGGTTTCAAAAACTCTTTCGGCTCCGGCTATTGCAGATTGGATTGTGTTGTATATGTTTGCCAATTGAGTCAATGGCCTCCCAAATTGCCTCGAATAGTTTAAAAATGCCGCTATCAGCCCAACACTCAATTCTCCTGAAAGCACCAGGTATCCTCCAGCACCCGCAATGATTGCGAATCTGAGATTGTTTATAAGATTCATGCTCGGTCCCATGAATCCTCCGAATATCTCCGCCCTGACTGATGCCTCCTTCAACTTTTTATTGATGTCTTTGAATTCTGCTATTGCCGCTTCTTCCTTCGCATATGCTTTGACCACCTTCTGCCCTGTCAGATTTTCCTCGATTATGCCGTTAAGCTTGCCAAGACTTTTTTGCTGGTCCCTGTAGCCCTTCCGCGAATTTTTAGCGATGAATTTAACCGTCCAAACAATTAAAGGCACAGTTGTCATGCTTATGAGGGCCAACTTCCAATTCAAAACCAACATTATGACTATTACTCCTCCGAAAGAAAGCAAGCTGGAAAACAATTGCGCAATGCTGTTTGAAAGTGTTATGCTTACATTCTCGATGTCGTTAGTCAATCGGCTCATCAACTCGCCATTCGGAATCTGATCGAAAAATTTAAGCGAATATCCCATCAGCCTGTCAAAATAGTCTTTTCTAATATTTCTTACGACTTTTTGTGAAATCATGATAAGTATATACTGCTGCATATATATTACAAAAGCCGCCACAACATAGATTCCCGTCATTATTCCAAGATGCCCCAAAAATCCTTCTGACACTCCTTTTGAAATATATTCGTCAATGCCCAAAGCAATGAAATACGGTCCAATAAGCCCCAAAAGCGTTGAAAGCGCAACAAGCGCGAGAGCCAAAAACAACCATTTCTTTTGAGCTCTTATATATTCCCAGACCCGTTTCAATGTCCCCTTAATGTCTTTCGCCCTGACCTTTTCCGCCGTCATGAAAGCCCTGTGGCCTCCTCCCCTCATCATATTGGGCGTATCTTTTTTTGAATTTTTCTTATGCTCCATATGCTTCACCCGCCTTGCCAAGCTGAGACTCGTAAATTTCCCTGTATACTTGATTTCCCCTGATAAGGCTTTCGTGATTTCCCTGGCCCGCAATTTTGCCATCTTCAAGGACAATTATTTGATCGGCGTCGAGCACACTGCTTATTCTTTGCGCAACCATTACGACTATGGAACTGCTTGTCATTTCTTTAAGAGCAGCCTGGATTTTAAACTCCGTGACAACATCAACGGCGCTGGTGCTGTCGTCCAAAATAAGAATATAAGGTTTCCTTATCAAGCCTCTTGCTATTGAGATCCTTTGCTTTTGCCCTCCCGAAAGATTCACCCCTTTTTGTCCCAAAACCGTTTCGTAACCCTTCTCAAAACTTTCAATGAAATCCTCTGCTCCTGAGACTTTGGCCGATTCCTTCAATTCGGTCATGGTTGCATCCGTTTTCCCATAACGTATATTGTCCCCTATGGTTCCCGAAAACAGCAAAGACTGCTGAAGGACCAGGCTTATTTGTTTCCGCAAAGAAGTCGTCTTTATTTCCTTTATATCAATTCCACCTATTGTTATCCTTCCGCCAGACACATCGTAAAGCCTTGAAATCAGATTGACCAATGTCGATTTCCCCGAGCCTGTCGAGCCTATTATTGCCACTTTTTCCCCCGGTTTTGCGGTAAAGGATATATCGGTCAAAACAGGTTCGATAGCATGGTCTCCATAACTGAAGGAAACATTTTCAAAAATCAGGTCTCCCACAAGTTTATCGACCGGCACAGCACTGTCGCTGTCCTTGATGTCCGGAACAGTTTCAAGAACCTCGACGATTCTTTCCGCTGAAGCCTGGGCTCTGGAATACATCATCATCATTCCAGCCACCATCATAACTGAAATCAGTAGCTGCAAAAGGTAGTTTATGAATGCAATAACCTTTCCAACTTGAATGCTTCCGCTCGCCACTTCAATATTCCCAAACCATAAAACCGCTACGATTCCCAAATTCATCAAAACCATTATCAATGGAAGCATGATTGCCATTATTCTTGAAATCTTCACTGTGCTGTCCATGTAATCATTATTAGCTTTTGAAAAACGCTCTCTTTCGAAATCCTCTCTGACAAAAGCCTTGACTACCCGGATTCCCGACAAGTTTTCCTGCATGACAGTGTTTACAACATCCAATTTGCTTTGAACCATTCTGTAAAGAGGATATCCTTTTTTTACAACCAGCGCCATCCCAAGGCCAAGCAAAGGAACAAGCACAAGCAATATCATAAAAAGCCTCGGACTTATGATGTATGTCATGACGAGGCTTCCTACAAGCTGAATCGGAGCCTTTACCATTATTCGCATCATCATCATCATCATTCTTTGAACTTGTACAATGTCGTTTGTCAATACAGTTATGAGGTTTCCTGTCCTTAAGCGGTCCACATTTCCGAAGGACAAATTTTGAACATGTTCAAAAACATTTTCCCTAATATCCGTCCCTGCATTTATTGCCGCCTTTGCTGAAAAATATGCACAGCTAATTCCGCCCGCAAAGCCTACAAATGCAACAGAAAGCATGCGGTAAAGAGTTTTCCATACGTATGTCGTATCGCCATTTGCTATGCCCACATCTATAATCCTTTGCATAAACATTGGCTGAGCCAAATCCATTACGACCTCGAGAGCCATGAATAATGGCGCCGCAATGGCAAACGACCAATAAGGTTTTAAATACTTCAATATTCTAACCATTTTTCACACCTCTTTTTATTGCTTTAATGCTCGAAATATTGGACTGTATCTTATCAAGAAGAAATTCCAATGACTTAACCTGTTCTTCATCAAAATCCTTGAACATGATCCTGTCAAATTCCCCGTATATACCCTTAACATCTTCTTCTATTCTTCTGCCTTTCTCAGTAAGACAAACTTTTGTAACCCTTGAATCATTTTCATCCCGCCTGGTAAAAACAAAACCGTTATTTTTTAACCTTTTTACCATTTTCGTCACCGTCGATGGCTGCACTCCCAGTATTCTGCACAGTTCCGTTCCACTTTGCCCATCCTTTTTCCATAATGCGAATAGGAGGGGCGGCTGTCCTCTGTATAAACCGACTTTTTCCAATTCATTATGCATTTTATGTGCCGTCATTTTGGAAGTATGCATGTATTTATGGATTATCCCATGTCCTTCATTGTGCATAATCGTCCTCCCCTAATAATAGTTTGCCGGCTAACCATATGCGCCAAAGAATGGAAAGGTTAGCCGGCTAACCTTTCCATTCTCATGATATCATTATTTCAATTCCGTATCCACTCTTAGAAACAAACATATACTGTTTGCACTACATTTCTTGTTGCACTATGTTTTTTCTCCGAATTGATTCGAGCTCACTGAGATTGCCTTTCTACCCGTCATTCCCCAAACTCACAACTTAATGACCAATATTTTCAAATCATCAAACGATTTTTCCAATCCCTGCAACTTCTTTCTCTTCCTTGTCATATTTGCTGTTCCGGAAATAGAGCCAGATTTCCACCGTGACCAAAAGCAGATTGATGATATAAGCAATCAATACATATGAACCCCGGTCAAACATTAATTTATTTGCAATTCCTGCAATATATCCTATCCAAATAAACATAATGAACATAATGCTTTTTCCCTTTGCTGTCCTTGACTTGTAAGACTTGTGAATGGACCAAGGCCAGGAAAGTCCAAAACAAAATAGCATGACCGTTTCAAGCAAGTGCGACATGGAAAACCCCTCTTTCTGATTTAAGCAATTTTAAAATATGATTTCAAATTTCTCATTTAATGATATCACTTGTTTTCATTAAATTAAACCTATTCTTCTCTTGCCTATAATTGATTTATATTGCATTAAATTGGCAATCATGTTTTTTGTTGTTCTTTACGAATTTTTGTATAATATAGTCAAGGAGGGGGTTGAATTGAAGCATAAAATCAGTTTTATCTTTTTTGTTGTTATCATTTTGATTATTTTATCAGGTTGCAGCTCCAACCAGCCTGAGGAAATCGATGCCGGTCGGGAAACCGATGAAAAAAACATCGCCAAAAGCGAATCCGTGAATGAATCAACAGAATCGGATTCAGAGCTGTCGGAAGGATCCCTGCTTGATGAAAACCTGGCAAACGAACAAGTGCTTGTTGTTGTCCCGTTGCTAAAACTTTCCGGATCCATCGAAAATCTTGCTAAAAAAAATGTTTCATCAAGACAATCCATAATAAAAGCAGGCGACTTGATGCTTTCAATACCGGAAGAGTCATTTATGGAGCCGGTGGATTTTAAAATTTCCGCAAAAGCCATAACCGGTCTCAACATAGAAGGCATTGAGGCTATTTCTCCGCTGTATGCAATTGAAAATACAAACATCTTCTCCAATAAAAGCATTGAACTATCCTTTGAATTCAAAAATGAAAAAACCAGCTATCCTATGGCTTTTTACTACGATTCTGAAGACAATGAAATTGAAATGATTCCATCATATATCGAAGACGGTTTCCTGAAAATCCATACCAATCATTTCAGTAATATATTCATAGCTCAGATGAGCCTTGAACAACTAGAAAAAGTACAATCGAAAACAGAAATCATGACCGGATTCACTCCGGGAGTAGATGATTTCAGTTTCGCAAATCACGGGTCATATCCGCTTCCGGGCGGGCACTGCGAAGGACAGTCGGTTGGCGCACTTTGGTATTTCAAGAATATACGGCAAAAAAGTATTGATGATCCGTCAACCGCCCTATACAATTTGTATGACAACAATGACCTCCCTTTCAGGACACCGGAAATTTGGGAGGATGACAGTTGGCTTTACAGATTCGCAAGCAGTGTGCATCTCGATGTGGTAAACAGCAGCTATCTCTATGCCATGATGTACGCTGAAGAAATCATTGATTCTTCCGGAACACTTGGGAACAGTATTGATCAAAACAATTGGGACGCATTTTATACAAGCATGATGCTCACCGGCCGTCCACAGCTGATCGGTATTTATTCCGGCGGTTCCTCTGGACATGCAATGATAGCATACGGCATAAAGGAAAACAAGCTGTATGTAGC
This sequence comes from Clostridia bacterium, assembly GCA_035269385.1. GTDB lineage: Bacteria > Bacillota > Clostridia > Peptostreptococcales > BM714 > BM714. The sequence continues at coordinate 5,044 of DATFJE010000090.1, read as the reverse complement.
AGACCCAAATTATCCCGGTCAGGAACGCTACATAGAATTCGAAGACGGGCAGTTTAAGCCTTATTCTTCCGGCGCGGATTTTACGGCAATAGATGCCGGAGACTCCGTTATATACGACGAATTCTATTATTTGGGTGAATTTTCAACGGTTGATGAGTATAAAGTCGAAATGCGATGGAAAGAAGTTTCTGACGGAGTTCTTTCCAATGAATATTTCCCACATTTTCAGATTCTGTCTGATGGTATTGAAGGCGTCATAGGCCACTATGATTTCATAATCGAAGTCCCCGATGGCATATTCCCGGACTATACAATCAAGGTAATTGATTCTTCCGGTACCGAACTCGCCTTGTATGACCAGGAAACTCTGGAGGCGGTTGAAAAACCATATCACCTTCGGCCTTATATCGATAAGAAGACCATGTATCTTCTGCCAGTTCTCGAAGAAGACTATAACTGGATTGGTTTCATGTTTGAAGGTCAAAAGCCGCATAATCCTGTTCGTTGGGCTGGATTCGAATGGGTTAAGGTGTTCAACGACATGGAGTTGATGATGCGCTCCGAAAAAAATATAATCGGAGCCGGTGAAACGACAGAAATCTCGGCCTTTATGGAATCTGGCATTAACCCGCCTGATTTGTATTGGACTGTCAATGGTGCATCTGTCGAAAATTACAGTAACAAGTTTACCTTTGCAAGCAATGAAATCGGTTTCCATAAAATTGTTGCGAAAGACTCAGAAGACATGGTTTCAGCTGAAACTGTAATCGAGGTTTCCGAATATCCGATTGAGCCCGTCAAGGAAATCACCGAAGATCAATATGCCGATGTCAAAGGAACGTATTCATGCACTTTCTGGATGTCCGGTTACGAAGCTGTTCCTTGGACAGATTTTCACGGCGATATATGGTATACCGCCGAACAGCGAATAGCCATGGCGGCAGAAAATGCAAAAAACAGCTATGATGATTATTCAAAATTGCTTGGACAGGCGCAAATCGATAGAGACAATTTCAGCCTGAGAATCTCTGAAGACGGCATTGCCAATATCGCATTCAGCGATTTTCTTGGATTCAATACCGTCTTATCTGGCGTAAGAGATGTTCCTTTCAATGGCGGCAACGTAACGTTTTCCATGGAAAAAAGAGGAATGTCTTTTCAAGGCATCATACAATTCACAGCTACCCCGGATGGAGCGGATATGTACGGGAGAATCTCTCGAATAAGCCCAAATGGAAGCTCAATGTATGATCAATACATCACCTATGAATTTGAAGGTTCAAAGCTTTATTAATATGAAAATTTCGGTCATCAAATCATTGGCAATCATTTCTTTTGGTGGAACTTCATAGGTTTCACCGTTGTATTCAAAGACTCGGCAATCCACATCTAATAACATTGGTACTCATTTATTCTACTGGAACGTCATGCCTTTAGGGCATACAGTTTGAATTCACCATAGTCTTTAAAGCCGAGCTGTTCGTACGCACCTACAGCCATTTCGCTCGCCTGCAGTACGGCGGTCGCATGCCCTTCGGATGCGGATTGTTTCATGGCTGCTTGTACCATAGCGCTTGCGATGCCTTTCTTCCGGAAAGCTGCACGCGTAGATACCACATTAATACCGGCGGCCTCGGGAGTCAGGAACAGAAGACAGGTTGCGGCTGGCTCGCCCTGATAGAATCCGAGATAAAACCGCACATGCGGTTTTTTAAGCAAACGTTCAAACATCGGCTTCTTCAGTGCATTGCCATCGCACAGGGCTTCGGATGCAATCTCAAGCCATACATCGAGTTTTTGCGGATCATCAAACTCTTCAATCGAAAAACCTTGCGGGCCAGCTTTTGTACAAGTGGCATGCTGTGAAATATCCGCTGCCATGGCAATCCAACGTTCCTTTAGGTAAAATCCGTTATCATTCAACGGTTTATCCCATTCTTCATGGTTCTTTGTTGGACCGAACACCCAACTCCGTGGGGATTTTCCATCTATCATCCGCTTCTTGACGTCCCGGATACAATCTGCTATAAATGATGATTCAACGCTTCGCTCCATCACAAAGTTTGTCCAGAAGGCGGAGTCTGTTTCGACCTGCATCCGATAACGGTCCAGGTGAAACCCTCCGTGTGTCGAACCACGGCTGAGCAAAAAACAGAACTCAATCACATTCTCTTCAATCAGGAAAGTCTCATAGTCATCACGTGTGTTCAGTTTGTCTATCGTCATGGGTATTCATCCTCCTACAAATATTTAATAGTTATAATCATCAAAGACTTCAAATATTCCATCTTCAAAGTCTTATTGTTCCGAATCGCTGCTTAACTAGTCAGGAAAGACTTTGTAATAGCGAGGCAATGCCAAAGAGCTTTTCTAAGACCGACAAATATTTCCGGGGAATGTTTTTAGACCTTTTACACACATATTTATATTTTGCTTCTTAACGCCAAGTATTTCAGCAAATTCTATATTTCCATTCAATATTTGTTGTACTTCATTTTATTGACTGGAGAAATAATTAGTGTAAATGTTTTTTTAAACTTGTATGTCAGTTTTATTTTGCTAAATAATTGAACCCATAAAGCAATGGTTCAGCAATATTAATTGTTGCTGGACTTTCTATCTTTGTTTTTATTTTTAAAAAACCATCAACCCGAGGATGAAATACCAAATGACTCAGATTAATATTTCCTTGGATTCCGAAAACTTTCACGGGCTTTTTTAACCAAACGGCAAAGATGATGCTTTTGCCACGCTTTTAAAAAGTATTCTTATTCAAGCTTTAAATGCTCAGGCAGCTGAGCAAGTTGGAGCTGTTCGTTATGAAAGAACAGAATACCAGAGCGGATACGTAATGGTTTCCGAACGCGTAATATGACTACTCTTGTTGGAAGCAGTGCAATCGCCGAATAATCATCGGGGAAGGTTTGATCTTAACCCAAGCGATTCCTATCTGTCGAACATGCCGCCACCCTTTTTGGATTTGATCGCTTTGCTACTGGCTCCAGTTTGATTTTCTTTGTTTTTTTTGTTGAAGCCCTGCTTTGAGCTTGACTGCTTTTTTTCTTCTATCAGTTTTTTCATTTTCTCGATTGAATTTTCATCCATTTTATTTTAACTCCTTTTTTTCTATATTTCCCCTGGCATTATTAAAACACTTCACTTAAAAACAAACTTCTTATTACCACCTATTCTCATTTGAATACAAGTCAAACCATCATCAGAGATTATGGAAACCTCAACATTTTAATTACATTTAATACAATTATAATTCAAATATTGCCGTTCCAGTGATTTGTTGCAAAAATAAAGAGAAATCTTTCGATTTCTCAAATAAGCAGAATCCATATTATAAATCCAATTCCAACATGATAGGCGTATGGTCTTGCCTTTGGCCGGAATCCATCATCTCGGATTTGACCACCTTGTCAGCCAACCTGTCGCTGACCAGCCAATAGTCGATCCTCCAGCCCGAATTATTGATCTTACTGGTTTTTATCCTCTGTGCCCACCAGGAATATACCCCTTCAACATCACCATTAATGTATCTGAAAGTATCTGTAAATCCTTTGCTTAGCAGATTCGAAAAGCCATGGCGCTCCTCATCTGTAAAACCTGCAGACATGCGATTGTTTTGCGGATGCGCCAGGTCTATCTCTTTGTGGGCCACATTATAGTCGCCTGCTGCAATTACCGGCTTCACCTTATCAAGGGCATGAAGATATTCGGCATACTTCTCATCCCAAGCTTGCCTTTCTTTCAATCTTTTCAGACCATCCCCCGCATTGGGCGTATACACCTGACTAAGATAAAATTCCCCAAAATCCAAAGTGATGATTCTTCCTTCAAAATCCATGGTATCCGGAGCCCCAATTTCAGGATAAAAAACCTCTGGAGAATACTTGTCTTTATATAGAAACATCGTCCCGGCATATCCCTTTCTGGCCGGTTCCTGGGAACTTCTCCAAATGTATGAGTAACCTTTGAAATATTTGTCCAAATGTTCCTCATGCTTCTTGCTCGGCCCATTGGCCGGCAATTTGGTTTCTTGCAATGCAATTACATCCGCATCCATCAGGATAATTGTATCAATAACTTTTCTTGTCATCACCGCCCTGTTTGAATCACTTGTCAAAGCTGCATTCAATGAGTCGATATTCCATGAAATAAATTTCAAATTGCTCCTCCTTATTGGTTTTTATGATAAATTGGCATGTTTTCTTCAAAATTTATATTCTGAGTACTACGTTTTTCACTTTTTATAATAACAAAAAAAAACAAAAAAGAAAGCTTCTTGTTGAAAATCAACTCACTTCAGATTTCTTCAGCCTAGTTCAACCCATTTCCATAATAGAAAAATGTCTCCTTGAACGCATACCCTTTGAATAGTAAAAAGACCTCGCTCACATTTTATTGTCAGAGTTCCCGAGGTCTTAATATATTATTTTGTTGCCAGCAGTTAAACCTTTTCAGCCAAAGGATGTTCCCAATCATCCTTTGCCATCACTCTACTTCTTTGACATTCCAATACCAACCAATTTCAATTAAAATAACCGCACATAGTTATTCCTCTAACCCAATGCTCCTATAATGTTGCAATCTCTCATTTTAAAGCAAAATCGGAGCTTAATCTTTCCACCACTCAAATTTCAACACTCAGTATATTTTACTATATATCATTTAAACTAAAGCGCCATCTTTTCCATTCCTATCGAAGCGTTGAATGAACTCCTTACCAATGGTCCGGAAGCGACATATTTAAATCCTTTTTCCTTTCCTATTCGTTCATATTCCGCAAATTTGTCAGGGTGTATATACTCCTTCAACTCGATATGGCTGCTTGAGGGCTGCAAGTATTGGCCAATTGTGAGGATGTCGCAATCAACTGAAGCAAGGTCATCCATGACTTGAAGAACGTCTTCTTCCTTCTCTCCCAGTCCGAGCATGATGCCGGACTTTGTAAATATTTTACTGTCGAAGCTTTTTACCTTTTGGAGCAATTCCAATGATCTTTTATAGTCCGCCTGAGGTCTTACTTCCTCATATA
>DATFJE010000089.1:0-11206 GCA_035269385.1 Clostridia bacterium | reverse complement strand
AAAGAGATTGGCATTCCCAAAGAGAGAATAGTAAGGCTTGGAAAAGAAGATAATTTTTGGGAAATTGGAACAGGTCCATGTGGACCGTGTTCAGAAATATATTTCGACCGTGGAGAGAAATTCAGCTGCGGATTGGATACTTGCAAGCCTGGTTGCGATTGCGACAGATTCATAGAATTTTGGAATCATGTGTTCACTCAATTCGACAAAGATGACGAGGGAAACTATAATCTTTTGCCAAAACCTAATATTGACACGGGCATGGGTCTTGAACGTGTTGCATGCATAATGCAAAATGTTGATTCGATTTTTGAAATTGACACAATAAGATATGTTTTGGACGAAGTAGTTGATCTTTCAGGAAAGCCATACGGAAACAACCGAAAAGATGACATTTCAATAAGGATAATAACCGACCACATAAGAGCAGTAACATTTATGACTGCAGATGGGATAATCCCAAGCAATGAAGGAAGAGGTTATGTTTTAAGAAGGCTTTTGAGACGTGCTGCAAGACATGGCAAATTATTGGGAATAGAAAAACAATTTTTGACAGAGCTTGTTGACAAAGTCATTCAAATTTCAAAGGATGCCTACCCGGAGCTTTTGGAAAAACGGGAATACATTAAAAAAGTGCTTGAAATTGAAGAGAAGCGCTTTCAGCAGACAATTGATTCGGGCATCGAAATTTTAAACGGGCATATTGAAGAAATGAGAAACAAGGAAATAAATCAACTTTCGGGCAGGGATGCTTTTGTGCTTTACGACACATATGGTTTTCCGCTTGACCTTACCAGAGAAATTTTGGAGGAAATGAATATTTCGGTGGACGAAGAAGAATTTGAAAAAGAAATGTCCATCCAAAAGGATAGAGCCAGACAGGCCAGAAAAGACCAAAATGAGGTGGGATGGGAGTTTGGTTCTGAACTCGAAAAACTCAAAACTGAAAAAACCGAATTCGTAGGATACGACATGTTTGAGGCACAGGGAGAAGTGCTTGCAATAATAAAAGCGGGTTTGCCAATGGAAGAAGCTGAAAAAGATGACGAAGTTCAAATAATTATGGACATAACTCCTTTTTACGCAGAGAGCGGAGGACAGTTGGCGGACAAGGGTTGGATTAAAACATCCAATGGATTGTTTGAAGTTTCGGATTGCAGAAAAAAGAATAATCTATTTATACATTACGGAACAGTTGCGAAAGGAAATGTTGGCGTAGGCGAAATGGCAATATCAAATATTGATGAAAAGAACAGAATGGATACAGCAAGAAACCATACTGCAACACACCTTTTGCATAGAGCCCTGAGGAATGTGTTGGGTGAACATGTTGAACAAGCAGGATCTCTTGTTACTCCGGACAGATTAAGGTTTGACTTTACACATTTTGACAATGTAAAGGAAAATCAATTGGATGAAATTGAAGCCATTGTAAACGAAAAGGTTATGGAGGCTCTACAAATCAATATTTCTGAAATGGAATTGGAAAAAGCCAAGGAATTGGGTGCTACGGCTCTTTTTGGTGAAAAGTACGGCAATATTGTCAGAGTTGTAAAGGTTGACGATTACAGCACAGAACTCTGTGGCGGTACCCACCTTGACAATACAAGCGAAGTAGGATTGTTCAAAATCATAGCAGAAGGAGGAATCGCTGCTGGAGTAAGGCGCATTGAAGCCTTTACAGGAAGAAAGGCTTATGCATCTGTTAAACAGTCTGAAAAAGAAATGCAGAAGATTATGGATATTGTAAAAGCAAACAATCAAAATGAAGTTGAAAGCAAAATCGTTCAAATTCTCGAAGATCTTAAAACTGCAAAAAAGCTGAACGACGAATTCAAAAGAGAAATGGCGGATTCATCAATTGATGAATTGCTTGATGGATTGAAAAAAATAAACGGTTTCAATGTGATAACCGGTAAAGTGGAAGATATCGATGCTGAAACATTGAGGGAGCTTGGAGATAAAATCTTAAACAAACTTGAAAAAGGTGTTGTAGTGCTTGTTTCAGACGATGGAGAGAAATTGAATTATGCCGCCATGGCTGACAAGGAAGCAGTGTCAAGTGGAATTCACTGCGGCAAAATAGTAAAGGATGTGGCCAAGATTGCTTCAGGAGGAGGCGGAGGCCGTCCAAACATGGCACAGGCAGGGGCTAAAGACAGAAGCAAGGCAATGGCTTCATTAGAACAGGTATACAAACATATTGAGAATATTTAAACCGTTGTTTTAGATAGTATCATATGAATTGGATCATTAAGAGGCATATGAGAAACCGAACGGAGCTTGATTGATTGTTTTTGAAGGACAGGGGATTTGGTATCCTGTCCTTCTTTTTGAATGCTTGATTGAAATGCATGTGGTTATAAGAGTATAATGATTAAAAGGAGGGAATTGGACATGAATGATCAATTTACAATGAAATATGATGTAGGAAGCGACAAGGAAGCCGAAACAAGGGAAATAATAAACGTTGCTTTCGAAGCATTGGAAGAGAAAGGATACAATCCGGTAAACCAAATTGTCGGATATCTGCTTTCAGGGGATCCGACATATATTACAAGTCACAAAGATGCAAGAAAAATGATAAAGAGACTTGAACGCGATGAAATTTTGGAGGAATTGCTTAAGTCTTATTTGGAGAAATAATATGCAATACAGAAAACTGGGGAAAACGGGATTGCTTGTGTCAAGGTTATGTTTTGGAAGTCTTACCATGAGTCCGTTGCAGCGGAATCTTACTGCAAAGGAAGGCGGACTATTGCTTGAAAGGGCTTATGACAAGGGCGTTAATTTTGTTGATACTGCGGACTTATATGACAACTATGAACACATAAAATATGGTTTGAAGAATATTGGAAAAAATAATTTGATAATATCAAGCAAATCCTATGCATATGACAGAAAAACTGCCGAGGAAACTTTGACGCGGGCTTTAAAATCGATAGACAGGGATTATATAGATATTTTTATGTTGCATGAACAAGAAAGCATCCATACGATAAGAGGTCATTGGGAAGCAATTGAATTTTTTATAAAAATGCGTGAAAAAGGACATATAAGAGCATTGGGGCTTTCAACGCACCATGTGGCCGGAGTGGTCGGCGCCAATGAAAACGAGGTTTTCGAGGTCTTGCACCCTATCTGCAATTTCATGGGACTGGGCATTCAGGATGGAACAATAGAAGACATGATAGAGGCTTTGGAGTTTTCGAAAAAGGCCGGAAAAGGAATATATGGCATGAAACCGCTGGGAGGCGGCAATCTTATAAGCAGTTTGGAAGAAGCATTCGCTTTTGCACTTGACCAGGATGTGATGGATTCATTTGCTGTGGGCATGCAAAGCTTTGAGGAAATAGAAGACAATGTGAACCGTTTTGAAGGAAAGATTTCATCTGGAAATGTGTTGGAAAAAATCAAAAGACAGGACAGGCATTTGCACATTGCAGATTGGTGCAGACGGTGTGGAAAATGTGTTGATTCGTGCAAACAAAATGCACTTTCATTGGGTCCTGAAGGTGTTGAAGTTGATGAAAAACTTTGTGTTTTATGCGGCTATTGCAGTGCATATTGCCCCGACTTTTGCATTAAGATAATTTGAAAGGGGAAGTGTTTTTGCGTATTATGGGATTGGATGTCGGAGACAAGACTATAGGAGTATCGGTAAGTGATGAGCTTTTCTTGACTGCGCAAGCTGTCAAGACAATAAGAAGGAAAAGCAAGAAGAAAGACCTTTATGTCTTAAAGGGAATAATTGAAGAAAAGGATGTTGGGAAAATTGTCGTAGGTTTGCCGTTCAACATGAACGGAACCCTCGGACCTCAAAGTCAAAAAGTTAAGGACTTTGTCAACTGGATAGAGGAAAACATAGACATAGAATGTATTTATGAAGATGAAAGATTGACAACAGCAATTGCAAGGCGCTATCTGATAGAGGCTGACATGTCAAGAAAGAAAAGAAAGGAAGTTATAGATACGGTTGCCGCTGTTCATATATTGCAATCATATCTTGATAAAACAAAACGGGGTGAATAAATGGAAGATAAAATACTCGAGCTTATAGACGAGGAAAACCAAAAAAAGAAATTTGAATTGATTGAGACGATTGAATATGATGATAAAAAATTTGCTATTCTGGCGCCGCTTGAAGACAGCAGGGGAGAAGCCATTGTGTGCGAGATAATCGACAAAGGCAGTGAAATGATAATTAAACCGGTTGATGACCAAAATTTGTTGGAAATAATTGAACAGCTATACGATGAAATGGACTAAAGAACATCAAGATTGAAGAAAAAGTCTCAATCTCACAGGCCGTAGAAAACCTTCTATTTCAAGGCGCCGCCCAAAACCAGCGATGGGAGCGTATTGAGACATACGTGACCAAACGGGCTTTGCCTGTGGTCTATGGGTAGCAAGGCAAAGCAGAAATTGGTGTTTTTCTAGAGGCTGAACACCCTTAGGGTGTTTTTTAGTATGTAATTTATGATAAAATATCCTTGTTATTTAAAATAGTTATGAGGTGATATTGTGTATCTCAAAAGCATAGAAATGTATGGATTCAAATCATTCGCAGAAAGAGCTGAAATAAAATTCAAAGAAGGCATAGCTGGAATAGTAGGTCCAAACGGAAGCGGAAAAAGCAATATAACAGATGCTGTAAGGTGGGTTTTGGGCGAACAAAGCGCGAAGGTTCTTCGAGGCAGTAAAATGGAGGACCTTATTTTCAGTGGAACAGATAGAAGAAAGCAATTGGGAATGGCTGAAGTTTCTCTTACATTCGACAACAGTGAAGGGAATCTTCCGATTGAATATGGAGAAGTTATCGTAAAAAGAAGAGTATACAGGTCTGGCGAAAGTGAATATCTTATAAATAACAATCCATGCAAATTAAGAGAAATCAAAGAGCTTTTCATGGATACAGGAATTGGTATAGACGGATATTCGATAATTGGACAGGGTAGGATTGACTCAATTTTAAACAGCAAGTCAGAAGACCGTAGAAAATTGTTTGAAGAAGCCGCAGGAATTGTCAAATACAAGACAAGAAAAGAAAATACCGGGAAAAAACTCGAAAATACAAATAAAAACATATTAAGAGTTGAGGACATCCTAAATGAACTTGAAACAAGAATAGGCCCATTGAAAAATGAAGCTGAGAAAGCAAAAAAGCATGATGAATACTATGGAGAGCTCAAGGGGCTTGAGATATCTTTGTTCATGGAGGAAATAGATAGGATAAATGAAAAGATAAAAGCTAACAGAGACAAGATTGAAGCGGTAGAATCTAATATTTCGAGCTTCGAGTCAAAGAAAAGCAGAGTTAAAAATGAGTTGGTTGAGACAGAAGCCTTATTGGACAAATTAAGAATGGAACTGCAAGTGGACGAAAAAAGATTGTTTGATGCAAATGAAAAGAGAAATCAATTGAACTATGAGATTGAATTGATTTCTGAAAAAAAACGTTCAGCCACAAAAGAAAGAGTCAAATTGGAAAATCAAATAATTCAATACGGCAAAGAAATAGAAAAATTGGAAGCAGAGCTTGATGTAAAAAAAATGCTTATGATTGATTTAAATGAAAATAAAAATCGTCTTGAAGAAAATATTCTTGAAGAGGAAATTAAAATAGGCGAAGTTTCTAAAAAATTGATTATTGAAAAAGAACAAATCCAAAAGAATAAAACGAAAATATTCGATGATTTCAATAAATCATCCGAATTGAAAAGTGAATTGGCAAGCCTCGATTCATTTGAAAAAAGCGTTGAAAAGAGTTTGACAAGATTGAATGAGGAAATAGTCGAAATTGAAAAAATAGTTTCAAAATCAATTGTTGAAAAGGAATATATCGCATCGGAATCTTATGGATTTAAAAACAGAAGATCCGAATGCAGCAATAAACATAAATTGCTTGAAAAAGAATTTTATAATAATAAAAATCTTGAAAATCAAAAGAAAATTGAAATAAGCGATGTGGAACGGAATCTTAAAACACTAAAAGATAAACGGGATTTTTACAAAAGAATGATTGATAATTATGAAGGATTCAACAGCAGTGTAAAAAATTCGCTGAAAGCATTGCGTAAAACTGATTTGGAAAAACATCTTGAAGGCACGGTATCGGACATAATCAAAGTTGACAAAGCATACGAAGTTGCATTGGAGACTGCTTTGGGATATTCAAGTCAGCATATCATATGCGACACGGTTGATTCCGCCAGAAGAATAATTGAGTTTGCGAAGATGAAGAAGACAGGCAGGATAACTCTTTTGCCAATGAGCGAAGTAAGAGGGAGAAAAAACGCAGGTTCAAATATGATGAATGATGAGGGCATTGTAGGAAGAGCTAAGGAACTCATAAATTTTGAAAAGAAATTTGAAAACATTGTTGATTATCTATTGGGAAATATTGTCATAGTAAAAGATTCTTCAACTGCTGCAAGGCTCTTGAAAAAAGGTTACAAGGGGAGCAGACTTATTACCATTGATGGAGATGTATTCAATCCCGGAGGAACAATCACAGGTGGAAGCGTCAAAGTGAGAAGCGCAGGACTCCTTTCAAGAAAAAGAATCTTTGAAGAAGCTTCAAAAGAAATATTGAAAGAAGAAAGAGTTTTGAATGAGGAAACAATGAATCTGGAAAAAATAATCAAGAAAAAAATCTCGAGTGAAAATAAATTAAAGGAAAACGAAAAAGAAATCAATGAAATAGAAAGAAAAATCGAAAAACTGTCATCAAGTTTGGAAGCGGAAACAACGAATATTCAAACAATGAAGGATAAACGTACAATTGTCAATAATGAATTGAAAGAAACCCAAACAGAAGCAAACCATATACATGGCAGAAGGATTTCAATTGCAGAAAAAGTCAAAGAAATGGAAGAGCATAGTTTTAATCAGGAAAGGACTATAGAGGAATTTGAAAAATCCGAAAAGGAACTTTCCAATGAATTGGATGGATTGAAAGAATCATTGAATGCAAATAAAGTAAAACTTGCGATTTTATTGGAAAAAAGAAAAAGTGTCGAGTCAGAAATTTTGCGTATTGAATTGTCGACTGAGAATATAGATGCAAGTTTACAGGAGCATGAAACTCAATTAAAAGAACTGATATATAAAGTTGAAAATCATGAAAGAGAAATAGTTGAAAAAAGAGAAATTTTAGACGGTTTGATTTTAACAATCAAGGAAATTGAAAAGACAAATGAAGCGTGTGGAATGGTTATTGAGGAGAAATCCGCCATTGCCAGGGGAGCGCAAGACAATCTGATAAAAATTGACGAAAACATTTTGATGGAAAAAGAAAAGCATCATAAACTTGAAATGTCAGATACAAGAAATCAAATGAATTACGACCACTTCATAAAACAATTATGGGAAATTTATCAGCTCTCTTATATAGAGGCAATTGAAAAGAGGACTGAAATAACAAATAGAAGTCAAATGGTAAAACGAATAAACGACTTGAAAACGGAAATTGAATCGCTTGGAGAAATAAATAGGGCGTCTATAAAGGAATACGATGAAGTTCTTCATAGATACGAATTCCTTAGTAAACAAAAATGCGATCTGATGGAGGCAAAAGACAGTCTTGAGGATCTTATTGTTAAACTTGAAGAAAAGATGGTTAAAATTTTCAAAGAGGAAATCAAAGAAATCAATAATAACTTCGACAAAACCTTTAATCAACTTTTCAATGGCGGACGGGCTGAAATAATATTTGAAGATACTGATGACATATTGAATTCACATATAGATATTTATGCGGAGCCCCCAGGTAAAAAGCTTCAAAACTTGAATCTGCTTTCAGGAGGGGAAAAGTCTTTGACAGCAATAGCGATGCTTTTCGCAATACTTATGAAAAAACCATCGCCGTTTTGTGTACTTGATGAAATAGAGGCGGCGTTGGACGATGTGAATGTGTACAAATTTGCTTCTTTCCTTAAAAAATTCACAGGTAATTCGCAATTCATACTAATCACCCACCGTAAAGGGACCATGGAAATAGCCGATGTTCTTTATGGGGTCACGATGGAAGAAAAAGGAATATCAAAAATAGTGTCATTGGAAATTAAAAACAAGGCCAGTTAGGAGTGGAAACTTGAAAAGTATAATCGAAAGATTAAAAGAAGGATTAGGAAAGACTCGAGACAATTTCACCGGCAAGATAGATGTATTGTTCAATTCATCAAATACAATCGATGATGAATTTTATGAAGAACTAGAGGACTTGCTGATTTTATCTGATGTTGGATATGAAACAACAGTTGAAATTATGGAATCCCTTGAGACAGCTGTAAGAAATGAAAGAATAACCGATCCGGGAAAAGTAAAAGAATTACTAAAAACTTTGATGACTGAAAAACTATATTCTGCCGGTAATAGTGAAATAGATGCAAAAGAAAAAGGATTGCGAATCATATTGATAATTGGTGTAAACGGTGTTGGAAAAACAACGACCATCGGTAAACTTGCAAGCAAATTCACACAAAAAGGGGAAAAAGTCATAATTGCAGCCGCTGATACATTCAGGGCCGCTGCTGTTGATCAGTTGAAGATTTGGGTTGAAAGGTCGAAAAGCGATTTGATTTCTCAAAAGGAGGGAGCTGATCCCGCATCTGTGGTATATGATGCGATACAATCGGCAAAAGCACGCAAAATGGACGTATTGATTTGTGATACGGCAGGCCGTTTGCATAACAAGAAAAATCTTATGAATGAGTTGGGTAAAATAACAAAAATCATTAAGAGGGAAGCGCCGGAATCAATTCTTGAAACATATCTTGTGCTTGATGCAACTACAGGGCAGAACGCACTAAATCAGGCGAAAGCATTCAATGAAATTGCCGATATAAGCGGAATAATAATGACAAAGCTTGACGGTACTGCTAAGGGCGGAATTGTTTTTGCACTTGTTTCGGAGTTGGGAATACCTGTAAAGTATGTAGGCGTAGGAGAGGACATTGAAGATCTTCAAAAATTTGATCCGGGAAGTTTTGTTGATGCAATATTTTAAAAAACGCTTGACTATATCATATCGGTAATGTAATATTTTCATGTAAAGCAAATCAACTTTACAAAAGAGGGAAAAACATGGAGAAAAAAATCAAATACGGCAACATGTTTGCTTTTTATGGAAAGCTCCTTACTGAAAAACAATATGAGATGCTTTACCATTATTACATCAACGATTTTTCTATGGTCGAAATTGCCGAGAATATGAAAATAAGCAGGCAGGCGGTTTATGACGCTGTAAAAAAATCAAATAAAGCATTGGACATATATGAAAACAAGATGGGGCTATATGATAAATTCAAAAGCATTTCTGTTTACTCGAGCAGTATTATAGAACTTTCTGAAATTATTTTGAAAAATGAAGACGATGAAGAAAATAAAAACCAAATCAATAAAATTGTCAACTTGGCAATGGAAATAAATAAAGTCAATGACAATTGATTACCGGGAGGAATAGATATGATTTTTGAAAGCCTTGCTGAAAAATTACAAAATTCATTGAGCAAACTGAAAGGCAAAGGCAAGCTTTCAGAAAAAGACATAAAATCAGCAATGCGCGAAGTAAAACTCGCTTTGCTGGAAGCCGATGTAAACTACAAGGTCGTAAAATCGTTCATAAACAAGGTTTCTGAACGTTCTGTCGGTTCTGAAGTAATGAAAAGCCTAACCCCGGGACAACAGGTAATTAAAATTGTCAATGAAGAATTAAAAGAGCTGATGGGAACAAATGAGACAAAAATAGAATTTTCTCCAAAACCGCCAACTGTAATTATGATGGTCGGTTTGCAAGGGGCTGGAAAAACGACTACAACGGGTAAAATCGGCGGATATTTGAAAAAAGCAGGCAAAAGTCCTTTGTTGGTTGCCGGAGACATATACCGTCCTGCTGCGATAAAACAGCTCCAGGTTGTAGGCGAAAAATTGGAATTGCCGGTTTTTTCAATGGGCGATTCAACTTCGCCTCAGAATATTTCAAAGGCGGCACTTGAATTTGCAAAACGCAACGGTCACGATGTTGTCCTTATAGATACCGCGGGAAGACTGCATATTGACGAATCATTGATGCAAGAATTAAAAAACATAAAAGAGACAGTACATCCTAATGAGATACTGCTTGTAATCGATGCTATGACAGGACAAGATGCGGTAAACGTGGCTGAAGCTTTTGACAAGGATCTTTCAATCAACGGTGTTGTACTCAGCAAGCTTGATGGAGACACAAGAGGCGGAGCCGCACTTTCTGTAAAAGCTGTAACAGGAAAACCTATAAAATTTGTTGGCACGGGTGAAAAGCTTGATTCTATAGAACCTTTTTATCCTGAAAGAATGGCTTCAAGAATTTTGGGAATGGGAGATGTTCTGACTCTCATTGAAAAAGCGCAGGATAGTTTTTCCGAGGAAAATGCAAAAAAGCTGCAGAAAAAAATTAAAGAACAAAGCTTTGACTTGAATGATTTTCTTGATCAGATGGAACAAATGAAAAGCATGGGACCAATCGATCAAATCATGGAAATGATGCCGGGACTCGGCGGAAAACAATTGAAAAACCTTAAAGTTGATGAAAACGAGCTGAAAAAGATAGAAGCTTTAATCAAATCAATGACCGATGAAGAACGCACGAATCCGGAAATCATAAGCAGCGGAAGAAGAAAAAGAATAGCGGCAGGAAGCGGAAACAGTGTGCAACAGGTCAATAAGCTTTTAAAACAATTTGCGCAAACAAAAAAAATGATGAAGCAATTTTCAGGAATGGGTAAAAAACATGGCAAAAGAGGATTGAATATTCCTTTTATGTAAATAGATGATTTTTTAATACAAATATATTTGAGGAGGTGAAGTTAATGTCAGTAAAAATCAGATTGAAAAGAATGGGAGCAAAGAAGAAACCTTTTTATAGAATTGTTGTTGCAGATTCAAGGTCTCCGAGAGACGGTAAATTCATAGAGGAGCTTGGCTATTACAATCCTTTGAAAGAGCCTGGAGAAGTGAAGATAAACGACGAAAAAACTGTGGAATGGTTGCTTAACGGGGCACAGCCTACTGAAACAGTAAGAGTTTTGCTCAAGAAAAACAACATTTTGGAAAAATTTGAAGAAGCTAAAAAAGCTTAGGTAACCATCAGGAGGTGTAATAATGGGAGAACTTGTAAAAGTCATTGCCAAGGCATTGGTTGATCATCCTGAAATGGTAACCGTTA
>DATFJE010000088.1:0-6798 GCA_035269385.1 Clostridia bacterium | reverse complement strand
GATATTTTTCATTTTCATCCATTGTAAGTATCACCTTTCTAATTGTGTCCACCTCATTTCTATTTTATGAGGTTTTATTATACTATAGTTGGGACATAATCATTTGTGGTATACAAGGACATTATCATTTGTGGGTCATATATATGTATTTTTCGAAAAAAGTATATTGTATACACGCGTTTTCCATGCTATAATGATTTTAGTTTTTTCTATGCGTACATTTGTTTTTCAAATAAAGACAGAAAGGAGCAAGATAAATGTCCAGCAAATATCTGTTGATAGATAAGGAAATTCTTCCCGAAATATTTGAAAAAGTGATAACAGCAAAACGGCTCATACAGACCGGCCAGGCTAAAGGCATAACAGGCGCTGTAAAGGCCGTAGACATAAGCAGGAGTTCCTTTTACAAATACAAGGACTATGTATTCACTTTCTCGGAAAGGGCAGACGGAAAAAAAGTCACAATAGCGTTGCTTCTCCCCCATGAGTCGGGTATATTGTCAAGCATCTTGAACAAGATTGCGGAAAGCAAGGGCAACATACTGACGATAAATCAAAACATACCCATGAACCAAGTCGCAAACGTGACCCTCACCTTCGACATAAGCCAAATGGATATGGAATTTGACGAACTTACAGAAGAGATAAGAAACATGGACGGAGTAATCAAACTGAGTTTATTGGCAATGGAATAGAAACGGAGGAAACAAATGAACAATATAAAGGTAGCAATACTGGGACTCGGAAATGTAGGCTCTGGAGTTTGGGAAATACTCCACAAAAATCAAAGGAAGGTCGACTCATACCTGGGCAGAAGCATCGATGTAAAAAAGGTTCTCGTAAGCGATGTTAAAAAGAAAAGAAGTATCGACATCCCTGCAGAAGTTCTTACTGACAACATCACGGAAATACTCGAAAACAAAGACATTCAGGTTGTAGTGGAACTTATCGGTGGCCTCGACCCCGCATACAGCTATATAAAAGCGGCTTTGAAAAACAAAAAGCATGTTGTAACTGCAAACAAAGCTGTGATTGCAACATACGGAAAAGAACTTCGCGAATTAGCCGACGAGAACGAAGTTGAAATAAGATATGAAGCAAGTGTCGGAGGCGGAATTCCCATCATAAACACATTGATGCAAAGCCTTTCTGCAAACAAGTTCGACGAGATTGTTGGGATTGTGAACGGCACTACAAACTATATATTGACTCAAATGACTGCCGAAGGAATGGATTTTGGCGAGGCTTTGAAACTGGCGCAGGAAAAAGGATTTGCGGAAAGCGATCCGACTTCAGACATAGAAGGCGAAGACGCCGCCTTCAAGCTTTCCATACTGAGCTATATAGCTTTTGGAATTGAAGTTTCCCCTCAAGACATCCCAAGGGAAGGAATAACCAGGATATCCAAAGAGGATATCGAATACGCAAAACAACTGGGCTACATCATAAAGCTTCTTGCCTCTGCAAGAAGGAACAATAAGACTTTTGAATTCCATGTTCACCCTGTTCTTCTTAAAAAAGACCACCCTCTTGCAAGCGTTAATAACGAATTCAACGCTTTGTTCGTAAAGGGCAATGCTGTCGGTGAATTGATGCTTTACGGAAAGGGAGCCGGATCCATGCCTACAGGAAGCGCGGTGCTTGGAGATGTAATGGAAATTGGAAAACGAATATCTGAAAAACCGTCTGTGTCACATGCAAACAAGAACGGATACATGTCTTCCCTTGAAAGCGTTGGAGAAGGCCTGAGCGAGTACTATATCAGATTCCAGGTCAAAGACCAGCCAGGCGTATTGGGCAATATAGCAACAATAATGGGCGATAACGGCATCAGCCTCAAGTCCGTTGTGCAAAGGGGAAAACCCGGAGAGAAATCCGTGCCTTTGGTTTTCATAACTCACGCAGTCGAAAGGAAAAATCTTGACGGGGCACTTGAAGAGATTCAGGAATCCGAAATGATAAATGAAGTGGCTTCAATAATGAAGGTTAAGAGATAGAGAGTAGCTTGCAGCGGGCATGAAGTACGGTAGTAAGTGGAAAGTAGAAAGTGGAAAGAAAAAGCCAAGAACAGATATCAGTTGTCAGATATCAGATTTCAGAAAAAGATTGAAGGACAAAAAACAAATAAAGCAGAAGGAAAAGAACAAAGGCAAAAATAAAAAACAAAAATTTCTTTGAATGCATTTGAGTTTTAAACGCTTTTTGCATTTCCTGACGACTGTCCACTGACAACTGACATCTTTAAATCATGAGCAGGTCGCGGAGAATATGCATAACTGCAGCCGAAAAAACACAGTATTTAGTCCTCGTAAAAGCATGAAAATGTCAATTTAAAACAGGCATCCCAGTCCTTTTGAAGGATACAGGGATGCCTGTTTTATTTGTTGTTGCTTTTCC
The DNA here is from genome assembly GCA_035269385.1 of Clostridia bacterium. GTDB lineage: Bacteria > Bacillota > Clostridia > Peptostreptococcales > BM714 > BM714. Next base: position 4,401 of record DATFJE010000088.1, on the reverse strand, counting down.
GTATTCAGTCTTTTTCTGCAAGCTGTTTTTCCCTTTCCTCTTTCCTCTTTCCTCTTTCCTCTTTCTACCTTCTTCTTTCCTCTTTCCTCTTTCTACTTTCTACTTTCCTCTTTCCACTTAAAAAGCCAACCCCAAGGGCGTTTCCCCGGGGTTGGCTTTTTATTTACATTTCTATTTCTTCTTGAAAGGGTTTTATTGAATCCTCAAGATAGTCTTCTATTACATTTTGTATGTTTGCGTCTCTCAGTATTACTGAAATCTCTATCCTTCTGTTCTGGGCTCTTGCCGCGTCGCTCGAACCGCTTGCAATAGGTCTGAATTCGGAATATCCACTGGCGGCAAAATATTCTCCGTATTGATTTTCAAGAACAGGATTGACATCCATCATGTAATTCAAGACTGCGGACGCCCTCTTTGATGAAAGGTCCCTGTTGTAGACTGAAGACCCCAGATTGTCTGTATGCCCCTGAATGCTTATTGCATCAATGTTGACTCTTGTTTCCGAATCGTCGAGCACATTTTCAAATGCTTCCGAGAGCATCGTCAAGACCTGCCTGCCCTCCGGTTTGATGTCGTATTTGTTGTAGTCGAATACGAGTCCTTCATTTATCACTATGTTGCCGTTGTCGGCAATTGAAACAAGTTCCTGTCCGTCCTGGTTTGTTACTCCAAGTTCTTCTTCAATCGAGCTTTTTACTTTGCTTAACACATCAAGCCTAAGCACTGCTATGCCTTGAAGCTTGGACCTGAGTTCACCCAACTCCCTGTTGCTGTCGGCAATTATCTCTCTTTGCTCTTCTATTTGCTGTTCCGAAAGCTTGAGAGCTATTTCCCCATCTTCCACTTCCGCAAGAACATCGTCAAGGTCGTCCTTTAACAGCCTGAGTTTCTTTTGAGCACTGCTGATCTGTATGTTGGATTCCTCAAGCCTGCCCTGTGTATCTATGAGCTGCTTCTTGGCATATTCAAGATTCTTGCCGGTGACAATATTTTGTATGAAAGCCAAAAGCATCAGAAAGAAAATGATCAAGGCGATGGTCGAAATCATGTCGGTGAAAGCCGGCCAAAAGTTGTCTTCTTCATTGCTCTTCTTGAAATTTCTTTTTCTTATAGCTTGCACGATTTGCCCGCCTCCCTTCTATTGGCCGCTTGCCACACTAAAGGTGTCGACCGTTTCCTTGAGAACATCCGTATTTTTCTTGATGTCGTCTGAAAAGTCCGAAAAACTAAGGCTCATCCTCTGTATGTTGTTTTTAAGATGATAGTTGAATTCCGAAAAATCTCTCGTGTTTTCGGAAAAATCATTGAGCGACTTCTCAAACTTGTCAACGGCCGAATAAAGTGTTTCCGCGGATTGACCTATTCCGTCAGTGGCTGTGAGAATCCTGTATCCAACTTCGCCGGCCAAGTCCCTGAAGCTCTTTTCTATTTTATCTCCAAAGCCGTCGATTGCATTCTGCATGCGTTCGTTTGCCTTCATCATTTCCGTTTCGGGCCTCTTTATGAGTACTTTTCCTAAACCGTTGTCGAGATATTCCTCTATTTCAACCATGAGCTCCATTCGCTCGTCCTCAACTGAATTGAATACATTCGCAACGGTTATGATTACCGATGAAACAATACCGAAGAGAGACGTCACAAACGCAACCGACATTCCTTTTACTGAATTGATCAATCCGTTTACTATTGAATCAACATTCTCGAGGGCTTCTCCTCCTCCGGTCAATGTAAGAAGCTCGACCAATCGTCCAATTGAAAGCGTCAGTCCGTAGAAGGTTCCCAAAAGTCCCAAAATTATCATCAGTGAAACCGATTTTTTGACGAAACGCTCTCCAAGCTGAAGCTTCTTGAGTTCGAAGTTGAAATTTTTCTCTATTATAGCCTGAGTGTTTACCGTCTCCTGGTTTTTTGACGCCGCCGCCCTGAAATCTTCAACGATATGGTTCAATACAGCGTTATCGAACTTCGGATTGTCAAAAGACTTGTTTATACCGAAGTCCTTCGCCAACGACTTGTATCTCCTCTTTACTGTAATCGATGAAATGAACGCGAAGATCAATATGCCTATTATTGCCACTACGATGGTTATGGCAACGGGGTTTAGTTGTTCAATGAAATTCAACATGTTTTTTCCTCCTTGAAATATTTGATATTCATATCTTACAACCCCAAAGCACCGACTAATTATATATGAACCGATTGTAACCGTATGTTTCAGTTTTGTAATAGATAAGGACAAATGTCAGATATCAGGTATCAGGAAAGGCAAGAACAAGGACTAAGGCAGATGTCAGATGGCAGATGTCAGATGTCAGGAAAAACAAAAGACTAAAACAAACTTCTTTAAAAGCTGGCAGTGGGCAGAAAAAGATTAAATGCATCAAAAAAACAAAAGCAGACATCCCCCCTTTTTCTTTAATTTAGGGTAGGGATGTCTGTCATTAAGGATTTAGCAATGAACAGCAGTCAGAAAAAACCAAATGTCGAAATCTACTGCATGCTTTTTTGCCGTTTTTATTGCTTTTGTTTTTATCTATTTGCTTTTTTCTTTGTAAGTTTTTTCTTTCTACTTTCTACTTTCCACTTTCCACTGTTTTTGTACTGCAAGCTGCCCGCTGTTCTTCCTGAAATCTGTCATCTGATATCTGTATTTTGCTTTTTCTTTAATACTGCGTAAAATGGAGTAAAAAATGTCTGTCCCTTTATATTTTTTGCCTCCGCTTTTTCTTTCCACTTTCTACTTTCCACTGCTCTTACAAAATCTTTATTCCGGCTTCTTCGCATTTTTCAAGCATTGCTTCGGGCCATACGGAAGCCTGAACTTCTCCGATGTGGGCTTTCTTGAGAAAGAACATGCAAATCCTGGACTGTCCTATGCCCCCTCCTATTGTATATGGGAGCTTTCCTCCGAGAAGGTCTTTGTGGAAAGGCAATTCCTTTCTGTCTTCGACCTCAGCAATCATGAGCTGTTCTTTGAGAGCTTCCTCGTCAACTCTTATGCCCATTGAGGAAACTTCGTAAGCCATTTCAAGCACCCCGTTCCAGAATATGATATCTCCATTGAGCCTCCAGTCGTCATAGTCCGGCGCCCTTCCGTCATGCCTTGTTCCGGATTCGAGCTCGTGTCCTATTCCACTTACGAACACCGCCTTTTTTTCTTTTGCTATTGCATCCTCTCTGCCCTTTGCTGTAAGGTCGGGATAAAGGTCTTCAAGCTCCTGGCTTGTTATGAAGAAGATTTCTTCCGGCAATTCCGGCTCAAGTGATGAATAAAGTGAATACATATATTCTTCGGTATCCTTGAATACCTTGTATATTTCCTTTACCACGGCCTTGAGCATCCCGATTTTTCTTTCTTCTTTTTCGATGACTTTTTCCCAGTCCCATTGGTCAACATATATTGAGTGTAGGTTGTCAAGAACCTCGTCGCGTCTTATGGCGTTCATGTCGGTGTAAAGACCTTTGCCTGCCTCAAAACCATATTTACCCAAAGCCCAGCGTTTCCATTTGGCGAGTGATTGGACTATTTCGGCTGTTTCTCCTTCTACATCAAGCATGTCGAATGCAACAGGTCTTTCTATTCCATTAAGGTTGTCGTTCAAACCGCTCTTTTCCGTCACAAACAGCGGCGCTGAAACTCTTGTAAGCTCCAAAGTTTCAGAAAGCCCTTTCTGGAAATAATCCTTTATCTTCTTGATTGCCACCTCGGTTTCAATTAGTCCCAGTTCCGTTTTATAGCCTTCCGGAACTATCAAGCCATGTTCCAATCCTTTCATTTTCATTTCCTCCTTTTTTGTTGTTCTTTTACCAAATAAAAAAGCCCTTCATCCCTTGAAAGGGACGAAAGACTTGTTCTTCCGCGGTACCACCCGAATTGATCGATAATCGATCCACTTCATATGCACGGAGCCTTGGCTCGATGCATGCCGACGCTAACGGTCCGGAACCGTCCGAGCCTACTATCTAAAATGATTTCGGTCGGAAGCTCTGAGATGTTCTTCAATAAGGAATCTGTTGCCGGACTCCCACCACCACCGGCTCGCTTCAACTTAAACGCTTATTTACTCTTCTCTTCATCGCTGGAATCTTTAATTTATGACTATTATACGTATGCGTGAAAGTCTTGTCAACCCATTTTTCAGGCAACCGACGAAATGTCTATATTCCGCACTTTCTTTGTTCTTTTCCGCACCCGCATGCATTGGATATCCTGATATCCAGAATATAATTTGTTTTCCCGTTCATTTTGCTTTGTATTTTTTGCTTAATTGTAAAATCAAATTGAACCAATAAAAAAGTCCATAGTGTACAACCAACTGTAATATAATTAGATCACCACAAAATAAACAATTACAGGGGGCATAACACTATGAACTGCTTAAATGATACACCATTATCCCG
>DATFJE010000087.1:0-6037 GCA_035269385.1 Clostridia bacterium | reverse complement strand
GCTTCAAGAGCCTCTATGTGTCGCTTGGTCTCATACTCTATGGCTTTGGCCGCCGCCTTGAACGAATTAAGGTTCTTAAGCTCAGCTATCTCTGTTTTCCTTCCGTCATCGGCAACTACATTTACGTTTACATCGCATCTGAGCGAACCCTGCTCCATCTTGACATCTGAAACTTCAATATACTCCAATATGCCCTTGAGTTTCTCCAGGAAAGCCGTAGCCTCTTCTGCGCAAGCCATGTCGGGCCTTGAAACGATTTCTATGAGCGGAACTCCGCATCTGTTGTAGTTGAGAAGCGACGATCCATCCTCTGTATGGAGGGATTTGCCTGTGTCCTCTTCCATGTGTATTCTTTCTATTCCGATTTTCTTTGTGCCCGATCCGGTTTCTATCTCGAGATATCCGTCTGTACAAAGAGGCATGTCGTATTGTGAAATCTGGTATGCCTTGGGCAGGTCGGGATAAAAATAGTTTTTTCTGTCCATTTTGCTTTTTTCCGCTATTGTGCAATTTGCCGAAAGTCCGGCCATTATTGCGAATTCTATGGCTCTCTTGTTTATGACAGGAAGGGTTCCGGGAAGCCCTATGCATATCGGGCAGCAATGTGTGTTTACATCTCCGCCGAAAGCCGCGCTGCATGTGCAAAACATTTTTGATTCTGTCAAAAGCTCCGCATGTATCTCCAGGCCCACTAATGTACTATAGTTCATTTTTCCCACCCCCTATGCCTTCCGCTCTCTGTCTGTGAACTCCTGACGCCTGCTCGAAGCTGTATGCAGCCCTGATCAGTGTCGCTTCGTCGAAGAATTTTCCTATCAGCTGCATTCCGACCGGAAGTCCGTCCTTGAAACCGCAAGGTATGGAAAGAGCCGGTACTCCGGCGATGTTGACCGGGACCGTGCATATGTCGCTCATGTACATTTCCAAGGGATCGTCCGATTTTTCGCCTATATTGAATGCCGTGGACGGAGCGGTGGGGGTAAGTATGAAATCGTATTTTTCAAAAGCCTTCTCAAACTCCTGTTTTATGAGGGTCCTGACTTTCAGCCCTCTGTTGTAGTATGCGTCGTAATAACCCGAACTCAGAGAATATGTGCCAAGCATTATTCTGCGCTTGACTTCCTCACCGAATCCTGCGCTTCTTGTCTTTATGAACATGTCCTTGAATCCCTCGTAATTTTCGGCTCTGTATCCAAACCTTGCGCCATCGAAACGCGCCAGGTTGGACGAGCATTCGCTTGTTGCAAGAATGTAATAAACCGAAAGTGCGTGCTTTGCCGATGGAAGTGAAATCTCCTCGCAGACTGCGCCCATCGATTCGTAAAGCTTGGCGCCTTCAAGCACCATCGCCTTGACTTCTTCGGATATGCCCTCGCCAAAGAATTCCTTTGGAATTCCTATTCGCATCCCCTTGACTCCGTACTTCATTTCTTTTGTGAAATCCTCGGCAGGACGATCTATCGAGGTTGAATCCTTGCTGTCGTGTCTGCTGATTGCTCCCATTATCATTGCGCAGTCCTCGACGTCCTTGCCGAATGGTCCTATCTGATCGAGTGACGATGCGAATGCCACGAGACCGTACCTCGAAACACGTCCGTAAGTAGGCTTTAGTCCCACCAGCCCTGTGAATGCAGCGGGCTGCCTTATGGACCCTCCCGTATCAGAACCCAAAGAGTAGAAGGCCTCTCCCGCAGCCACGGCAGCTGCCGAGCCTCCGCTTGAACCTCCAGGAACTCTTTTTGTGTCCCACGGGTTTTTTGTGATTTTATATGCAGAATTCTCTGTGGAAGAACCCATCGCGAACTCGTCCATATTTGTTTTCCCAACCATTACCGCGCCTGATTCCTTTAGAATGCGGGCAACTGTCGCATCGTATGGGGGAACGAAATTGCCAAGCATCTTAGAACCGCAGGTAGTCAATATTCCGTCGGTGCACATGTTGTCCTTGAGCGCCATGGGTATTCCTGCCAGGCCCGGAAGATTCTCTCCCCTATTCATCGCTTCATCGAAAGATTTGGCTTGAATCATTGCCTGCTCCTTGGTCAGTGTTATGAATGCTTCCACTCTATCCTCAACGGTTTCTATTCTTTTAAAGCTCTCTTCGGTCAATTCTACTGATGAAAGCTCTCTTTTCCTTAATTTGTCCCTCACTTCATGGGCTGTAAGATCGTATATTTTCATTTCCGCCTCCTAATCTACCATTCTCGGCACTTCGAAACAGCCGCTTCTTTTAGCAGGCGCATTTTGAAGAATTTTGTCCCTGTTCATCGAGGGCTCCGATACATCCTCCCGAAAAACGTTTTTGATGTCAAGCGCGTGGTTCGTTGGTTCGACACCTTCAACATCCACTTCCTCAAGCTTTTCGATATAGCCAATTATTGCCCCCAGTTTTTCGGTAAAACCCATCTTTTCATTTTCTTCAAACTCAAGGTGGGCAAGCTTTGCGACGTGCTCGACATCTTTAACACTTATTGCCATTTTATTAATCCTCCTATTCCTCCATCATTTTCCTGAAAGCTTTTTCATCTATGATTTCGACTCCAAGTTCCAATGCCTTGTCATGTTTTGACCCCGGGGATTCTCCTGAAAGAACGTAATCAGTCTTTTTGCTCACGCTCGAGGAAACCCTTCCCCCTCGATTCTCTATCATTTTCTTGGCTTCGGATCTTGTAAAACCGCCAAGCGTGCCTGTCAATACAAAAGTTTTTCCCTCAAGGCTTTTGCCTGCGGTTTCCACAGAATCTGTTTCAGTGAGTTTGAGTCCCGCTTCCTTCAGTTTTTCCAATATGGAAAGGTTGTTGGGGTCCTTAAAGAAAGCATCAAGGCTCTCTGCCATCTTGGGCCCTATTTCGGGCACATTTGTCAATTCGCCCGGTCCCGCGCCCATCAACGCTTCGATGCTCTTAAAGCGCTCGGCCAGAACCTTGGCGGCCCGGCTTCCTATATGCCTTATGCCAAGCGCGAAAATAAGCCTCGACATGCCTCTGCTCTTTGATTCCTCTATTGCTTTAAGCAGATTGTCGGCAGACTTGCTTCCCATGCGTTCCAATTTCAAAAGCTCTTCTTTGTCTATCTTGTACAGATCGGACGGATCGCCTATGAGTCGGTTTTCCATAAGTTGTGTGACTATGGATTCGCCCAGTCCGTCTATGTCCATGGCCCCTTTGGATACGAAATGGATTATCCCCCTGCGGAGTTGTGCAGGACAACCTGCGTTTACGCATCTGAGAGCCGCTTCACCTTCGAAACGAAAGGTCTTCTCACCGCACGAAGGGCAGACTGAAGGAAAGACAAAAGGCTCTTCCTCTCCCGTCCTCTTTTCTGATAAAACTCGAACCACCTCGGGTATTATGTCTCCTGCTTTATGAATAATTATTCTATCTTTTATTCGTATGTCTTTTTCTTTTATGAAGTCCTCATTGTGAAGTGTGGCACGGCTTACAACCGATCCCGCCACACGGACTGGCTTTAGAACAGCGGCTGGGGTTATCGCTCCTGTCCGCCCCACCTGCACTATTATGTCCACCACCTCGGTTTCTTTTTCTTCGGCTGGAAACTTGTATGCTATCGCCCATCTGGGGCTTTTGGATTTTTCGCCAAGCTTTTTTTGCATTTCCAAATCGTCAACTTTTATTACAAGCCCGTCTATTTCGTATTCGAGTCCATGTCTCTTTTCGGTCCACTCTTTTGTGAAATCTATAACCGACTCTATGCTTTCAAATGTATTGTATTCTGAAACGACAAATCCCATGCCTCTTAGGAAATCCAGGGATTCCGTGTGGCTTTGCAGATTTTCAGAATCTATTTCAAGCGCCGCAAATACGAAAAGGTCCAATCTTCTTGTTGCAGTCACCTTGGAATCAAGCTGCCTGAGTGATCCTGCGGCTGCATTCCTCGGATTGGCAAATGAAGCGAGTCCGTTTTCTTCCTGCCTGCGATTGATTCTTGCAAATGTCTTTTTTGACATGTAAGCCTCGCCCCTCACCTGGAGGTCTACTGGCTTTTTGAGAACAAGCGGAAGGCTTCTTACTGTTTTGAGGTTCTCCGTTATGTCTTCCCCTATTAGGCCGTTTCCTCGTGTAGCGCCCTGTACAAAACGCCCTTTTTCGTATCTTAGGGCCACCGTGAGTCCGTCTATCTTGAATTCAACAGCGTATCTCAAATTTTGCGGGTTGCCCAATTCTTTCCTGTTCCTCGAATCGAAGGCCATGAGGTCTTCAGGACCGAAAGCGTTGTCGAGACTTAAGAGAGGCACACCGTGTTTTACCTGCCCGAATGAAGCTATGGGCTCTCCCCCTACCCTTTGAGTAGGAGAATCCGGCTGCGCAAGATTAGGATGCGTTTCCTCAAGGCGAACAAGTTCACGCATAAGCAAGTCATACTCTCTGTCTGTTATTTCCGGAGCATCTTTTACATAATACAAATATTCATGACGCGTTATGGAATCGACAAGTTCTTTTATTCTTTTTGCTTCAGGACTTTTATCCACGTCGGTTCCTCCCATCAGATTATTTCAAGCGGTGCGAAGCCAAGCATGAGTTTCTTTATGCCCTTCTGGTCGAATGCTATTGTAAGCTCGGTTTTTTCCCCTGAACCGTTTACGCTTACAACCATTCCATCCCCGAAAATTTTGTGCCTTACCTTGACTCCGGGCTTCAGTCCATGGCAAACTGATTCGCTAACTTTGGCGTGCGATTGAATCTCTCTGCCGAAACTCACCCGTTCGTCAAACGAGCCCGATTGCCGCTTGTTTGTTATTTCATCCTCTATGCGTCCCTTTATGAGGTCCTTTGGTATTTCAACCAGGAAACGGGACATGGGATTGCTTTTCATCCGCCCGTGCTGCATCCTTTTTGATGCGTGCGACATGTAAAGATGCTTTTGCGCCCTTGTTATTCCAACATAACAAAGCCTTCTCTCCTCTTCAAGCTCCTTGTCGTCGCCCAAAGACCTGAAACCCGGAAAAATGCCGTCTTCCATTCCCACCATGAATACACAGGGGAATTCGAGGCCCTTGGCGCTATGGAGCGTCATAAGGACAACCTGGTCTTCCGTTTCCTCGTAGTTGTCGAGGTCGCTCATAAGAGATATGCCCTGCAAATATGTTTCAAGATTGGCATCGGGGGTTTTTCTTTCAAATTCCTCTATTGATGAGGCGAGCTCCTCTATGTTCTCTATCCGCGTAGCAGCCTCCACCGTATCCTTGAGTGCGAGTTCCTCAACATATCCGGTTCCTTCTATTACCGATGTCAGTATTTCATATACGGATCCGTCGTTTTTCTTTTCCATCAGGGTCTTTATAAAAGCTGTAAACGACTTTAGGCTTCTCTCGGCTTTGGCAGACAAACCGACTGATTCAATGTTCAGCAAAATGTTGAAAGCGTCTGTGTCCGCCTCCTCAGCAGCTTCCTTTATTTTTTCTACAGTTCGTCCTCCGATGCCCCTCTTGGGGACATTTATGACTCTGAAAAGGCTTACATCGTCCTTCTGGTTCTGGGCCAGTTTCATGTATGCCATAAGATCCTTTATCTCCATGCGGTCGTAGAACTTCCTTCCTCCAACAACCTTGTATGGAATGGCGTTCCTCATAAGGAACTCCTCTATGACCCTCGATTGGGAATTCATCCTGTACAGCACAGCAAAATCCCTGTTGTCCAGATTTTCCCGATACTTGAGGTCCTCGATTGTCTTAACTATATATTCCGCTTCCTTGTATTCATTGTAGGCCTTATGGTAGCGTATCCGCTCCCCCTCATTGTTCTCAGTCCAGAGTTTCTTTTTCTTCCGGCTGATGTTCCCCTTTATTATTTCATTTGCGGCCCTCAGTATCCTCTTGGTCGACCGATAGTTCTGCTCAAGCTTTATGGTCTTCGCTCCGGTATAGTCTTTTTCGAAATCGAGTATATTCCTTATGTCCGCCCCTCTGAATTTATATATGGACTGGTCCGCATCTCCCACAACACAAATATTTTTATGTTTTTTTGCCAATTGGTTTATTAGGCGGTATTGGGCCTTGTTTGTATCCTGGTACTCGTCC
>DATFJE010000086.1:0-2907 GCA_035269385.1 Clostridia bacterium | reverse complement strand
GGAAAAGAAGTTAAAATGAATGACGTCAGAAAAAAAGTGGGGCTTGTGTTCCAATATCCGGAATACCAGCTCTTTGAAGAAACTGTAAAGAAGGATGTAGCCTTCGGACCTGGCAATCTTGGTCTTTCTGAAAAAGAAGTGCACGAAAGGGTAAGGGAAGCAATTGAAACGGTAGGGCTGGATTACGAAGCAATAAAGGACAGGTCGCCTTTTGAATTGAGTGGGGGACAGCGCAGGAGAGTCGCGATTGCAGGCATAATAGCGATGAAACCTGAAGTGCTTATTTTGGATGAGCCGACAGCAGGACTTGACCCGAGGGGAAGAAGAGAAATCCTTGAGAAAATAAGACTGCTTCACAAGAAATACAAGACTACGGTGCTCTTAATATCTCACAGCATGGAGGATATAGCGAGACTTTGCGGGAAAGTGCTTGTAATCAACAAAGGCGAAATAGCTTTTTCGGGGACTCCAAAAGAAGTCTTTTCACAAGTTGAAGCGCTTGAAGGCATAGGGCTGGGGGTTCCTCAGATGACGGAATTGATGGACAAATTGAGCCGGCGTAGACAAGATGTGAAAAAAGGCGTATTGACTGTAGAAGAAGCCAAAGAAGAACTTTTAAGATTGGCAAGGAGCGGGAGCAATGCTTAGAGATATTACAATAGGACAATATTATCCTGTGGAATCATTGATCCATCGAAGGGATCCTCGTCTTAAGATATTGGCGGTTTTTGGATTTGTAATAGTGCTGTTTATGATAGATTCACTGGCCAACTATGTTTATGCGGCAGGTTTTCTATTTTTAATAATAGTTGCTTCAAAAGTTCCATTGAAATATATACTTAAAGGGCTCAAGCCAATTTTCCTTATAATTTTCTTTACATTCACAATCAATATGTTTTTGACTCGTGGAGAGGTCATTTACAAAATGGGAATTTTTGAAATTACAAGTGAAGGTCTGCATCAGGCGGTTTTCATGAGTATGAGACTCATTTTTCTTATAATTGGAACATCCGTGTTGACATTGACGACTTCTCCAATAGAACTGACTGACGGCATAGAGAGGCTTCTCAATCCGTTTAAGAAAATAGGAGTTCCCGCGCATGAGTTGGCAATGATGATGACAATTGCCTTGAGATTCATACCTACAATTTTGGAGGAGACAGACAAGATAATGAAGGCTCAAATGGCAAGGGGAGCGGATTTTGAAAGTGGAAACATAGTTAAAAGGGCAAAAAGCCTGATACCGTTGCTTGTGCCTCTTTTTATCGGGGCATTCAGACGCGCAGACGATCTGGCTACGGCCATGGAGGCAAGATGCTACAGGGGAGGAAAGAGCAGAACTCGAATGAAGCAGCTTAGATTCGACAAAGGAGACATTGCCGGATCGATTTTAACGGCGTTATTTTATGGATATCTCGTTTTTTTGAGGATTGCATAAACATGGAAATTTCATGCTGATTGAAAAGAGGTAATTTTATGGAAACATTGATATTGAAAGGCTTGTATATTTTTATGGCCCGGGTGATAATTGCGTCGCTTGTGTCGGTGAGAACAATTCTGATGACGAAAAATAGAAAATTTTTGTCGTCATTGATAGCATTTTTTGAATCGCTTCTGTTCATAGCAGTATTGGGAACGGTAATGAAGGATCTTGACAACATATGGTTCATAGGTGCTTACGCCATAGGGTTTTCGGTTGGCAATTATGCCGGCATAATGATAGAGGAAAAAATGGCGATAGGCGAGTTGGTCCTTAGAATAATTGTAGATAATAGCGAAGACAAACTGGTTGAAGAGCTCAGAAACAGTGGATTCGGCGTGACTGTAATAAGAGGCGAGGGCAGGGACGGCGACAGATATCTCCTTTTCATAAGCATAAAGCGCAGAGACATGGAAAAAATTTATGAAATCATAGATAAAAACCGGGTTAGCAGTTTTATTTGCACAAGTGACGGAAGGACCAACAAAGGCGGAGTTTTCAGAGGAAAGAATAGACATTGACAGCAGGTGAAACAGTGAAAAACATAAAACTTACCATAGAATATGACGGAACAAATTTTTGCGGTTGGCAGAAACAGATTGGGTTAAGAACGGTAGAAGGTGTTCTTAACGATACACTGACCAAAGTTTTGAACGAGCAAGTGGAAGTCATAGGCTCTGGAAGAACCGATTCAAAGGTTCACGCCTTTGGACAGGTTGCAAATTTCAAGTCAGAAACACCAATATCTCTCGAAAGATTTCCGCGGGCTGTAAACTCATACCTTCCTCCGGATGTTGCAATTATCTCAGCCAAGGAAGTTCCAACGGATTTTCATGCCAGATATGATCCGAAAAGAAAGTCATACATGTACAAGGTTCAAAACGGAAGTGTTTGCAGACCCTTATACAGAAATTACACATATCATTATTACCGCAGCCTGGATGAGAAAAAAATGCGGGAAGCGCTTGGCATTTTTGTAGGCGAGCATGATTTTAAAGCCTTCATGTCTTCAGGATCGCCAATAAAAAAAACCGTAAGGACAATTTACAAGGCTGAAATTTCCCGGGAAAAGGATCTTTTTGTAATTGAAATTGAAGGAAATGGTTTTCTTTACAACATGGTGAGGCGGATTGTTGGAGTTGTTCTCGAAGTTGGAAGTGGAAGACTCGACATAGTAGAAATACCCGAAATACTCAAAGAGAAAGACAATGACCGAACCAGGCGTTTGGCGCCGCCACAGGGCCTTTATCTTAAAAATGTTGAATATGAGGTTTAGGCCTTGTTTGGCTGTCAACCACATTTGAAAATGTCCCAATAAATCGCAAACATTAGCACCAAAATCTGGTGCTAGATTTGAATTGTTAGGCTACGTCTTTTCTATGTGCCTGTTTTTTCATATATCGTTCAAAAGATGCTTGTTTCCACGG
>DATFJE010000085.1:0-8252 GCA_035269385.1 Clostridia bacterium | reverse complement strand
CCGTGGAAACAAGCATCTTTTGAACGATATATGAAAAAACAGGCACATAGAAAAGACGTAGCCTAACAATTCAAATCTAGCACCAGATTTTGGTGCTAATGTTTGCGATTTATTGGGACATTTTCAAATGTGGTTGACATAAAAAAATAGACGGCTTAAGCCGTCTATTTTTTAAGTTTTTTTAGTTCTTCAAGCAACCTGTCATTCAATATTCTGATGAATGTTCCCTTCATGCCAAGGGATCTTGACTCTATGACGCCGGCGCTCTCAAATTTTCTTAACGCATTTACAATCACAGACCTTGTTATTCCAACCCTGTCTGCTATTTTACTTGCCACAAGCAAACCTTCATTTCCGTCAAGTTCCGCGAAAATATGTTCAATCGCTTCAAGCTCCGAGTAAGAAAGAGTACCTATCGCCATTTGTACAACAGCTTTTTTTCTGGCCTCTTCTTCAATCTTTTCACTCTTTGATCTTAAAATTTCCATTCCTACAATCGTTGCTGAATATTCAGCCAGAACAATATCTTCTTCTTCAAATTTACTGTTGTAACGTGCAAGCACAAATGTTCCTAGTCTTTCTCCGTTTCCTATTATAGGAACAATTGTTACAAACTTTTCGAAGCTTTCAATATCGTATTTGAATATTTTAAGCAAATCGTCCCCGGTGATATTATAATTCGTATACGTTATTCTTACCAATTCATCATTGTATTCATCCGGGAATTTTTTCAAACCTGTTTTTTCATCCGTAATAATCGATGCGTCAGAGGCGTCGGATAGATTTACTCCAAGAATCTTGCCCCTTTTGTTTGAAACATATACATTTGCATCCAAGATTTCGCTTAAGGTTTTGCATAGTTCCGGAAACGAAACCGGCGCATCTGCAGACTGCTGCAATATTCTATTCAGTTTCCTTGTTTTGCTCAATAAACTACTGTCCATTATTTTACCTCCTAAAGGTCTTATAGACATTATAACTGATTTGTTGGAAAATTTAAAATAATTATTATTCTGATGTTTTTTCTATCACATAATCGCAGTTTTCATTGGTACATTTGATTTTCGTTTTCTTTCCGCTTTTTTTCTCTACAAGCATAGAATCACATTTGGGACATTTGTCTTTAACCGGTTTGTCCCATGTGCTGAAATCGCATTTTGGATAATTTAGGCAACCATAAAAAACCCGGCCTCTTTTTGTTCTTCTTTCAACAATGTCTCCACCGCAATCTGGACATTGAATACCTGTTTTCATCACTATGGATTTTGTATTGCTGCATTCGGGATAATTTGAACATGCCAAAAATCTGCCGAATCTGCCATGCTTTATAACCATAGGGCTTCCGCATTTTTCACATATTTCGTCAGTTTCTTCTGTAAGGTCCACCTTCTCTATTGCATCGTCTGCTTCTTTCAATGTTTTCGAAAACGGTTCATAAAAGTCCCCGACTACTTTGCGCCAAGGCATTTCATTTGATTCTATTTTGTCAAATTCCGCTTCCAAATTTGCTGTGAAATCAATATTTACAATGCTTTTAAAATGATTTTCCATCAATTCATTTATCATTACACCCAACTCGGTAGGATAGAGAATTTTTTTCTCTCTGCGTACATATCCCCTTGATATTATCGTCGATATTGTGGGAGCATAAGTACTCGGCCTGCCTATGCCGTTTTCTTCCATAGCCTTCACCAAAGTGGATTCCGAAAACCTTCCCGGTGGCTGAGTGAAGTTTTGCTTGAATTCCTTTTCAATCTGTTTAAGATTCTCCCCTTCAGATAAAACAGGTATTTGAACGTCTTTTACATTTGTATACGAATATACCTTCAAGAAACCGTCAAACTTCAATTTAATTCCGCTTGCCTTGAATATATACTTTCCATTGGATATTCCAAGTTGATATGAATCACTCGTAGCATCGGCCATTTGGCTGGCAATGAATCTTTCCCATATTAACTTGTATATTTTGTATTGATCAATTTTCAATTGTGACTTTATATCGTCCGGTTTAAGGCTCGCATCAGTCGGCCTGATTGCTTCATGTGCATCTTGAACAGACTTTCCGTTTTTAGCGGTTTTTCCGCCTTCTTTTTTAAGATAAATTTCTCCATAACTTTCCAAAATATGCTCTTTTGCCATTTCTTTTGCATAATCCGAAATTCTTGTCGAATCTGTTCTGATATAAGTCACAAGTCCTATTGTGCTCTTTCCAATTTGCATTCCTTCATAAAGCTGTTGAGCTATCATCATCGTTCTTTTTGTTGAAAAACCATATTTGTTTGCTGCATCCTGTTGCAGGCTGCTGGTTGTAAATGGTTTATACGGAGAACGCCTCTTTACTTTTTTTTCTGATGAATCGACCCGGTAATTGTCAGGATTGATCTTTTCCAATATTTTGTTCATTTCGTCTTCGCTGTTGATTTTTATCTTTTTGCTTTTGTCTCCATAAAAAACTGCATCGAATACTTCTTTTTCTTTTGTTTCCAATTTTACATCCAATGTCCAGTATTCATCTGGGACAAAATTGTTTATTTCATTTTCTCTATCGCATATCATCTTTGTCGTTACAGACTGCACACGTCCTGCGCTTAGACCTTTTCTCAATTTCCTCCAAAGTAAAGGACTTATGCTGTACCCGACAATTCTGTCAAGTACTCTTCTTGCCTGCTGTGCGTCAACCAAGTCCTTGTTTATTTTCCTTGGTGATTTTACAGCTTTTTTTATCGTTTCCTTTGTGATTTCGTTAAATTCAACACGACAAATTTCATCTTCCGGAATTGAAAGCGCCTTTGCCAGATGCCATGATATTGCTTCTCCCTCTCTGTCCGGGTCAGTCGCAAGATATACTCTGTCAACCTTTTTAGCTTCGCTTCTCAATTCCTTTAAAACTTTTCCTTTTCCCCTGATTGTAATGTATTCAGGTTCAAAATTGTTTTCAAAATCAACACCCATCTTGCTTTTAGGCAAATCTCTTACATGCCCTACCGAAGCCTTTACCTTATATCGGCTTCCGAGAAATTTCGATATTGTTTTTGCTTTTGCTGGAGACTCTACAATCACTAAATTTTTCATTAAATCACCTTTTCTTTCAGCAGTGAGACCTATTATAACAGATTATTATATAATTTTCAAAATCTTTTACTTTTTTATGCAATATTTATCTCCTGGTTCAAGGTATATTTTGTCTTTAATCATAAGCATCATCAAAGCGCTTTTAATTTCATTAACACCCATCATGTTATAGGAAAGCAATTTATCAATGTGCACAGGACTTTCATAGCCAATAATTTCCATTAGTTTTCTTTCAGACTCAGTCAATGTTGTTTCAGCCAGCTTCTCAAGAGGTGTCGCATTGCTTGTTTTGGCATAGACTTCAATAACCTCATCAATGTCGACCAGACATTCCGCTCCCTGTTTTATCAATTTGTTCGAGCCTTTTCCGTAATTGCCCATGATTCCGCTTGGAACGGAATATACATCCTTTCCTTGTTCAAGTGCAAAATCAGCTGTAATCAATGCTCCGCTATTAAGACCCGCTTCAATTACAATCAAAGCATCGCATAATCCGCTTATTATCCTGTTCCGTCTCGGGAAATTATATGGCAATGGTTTGACGCCCACACCAAACTCGGTTATCAAAAGCCCTCTTTTTGAAATTTCTTCATGCAAAGATTTATTCTTTGCCGGATAGCATTTGTCTATTCCCGTCCCCATAACAGCGACGGTAGATCCTTCTCCCGTCAATGCTCCGATGTGAGCGCTGGAATCAATTCCGTATGCCATTCCGCTTATCACGGTGATTCCTGCTGCGGAAAGGCTTTTTGCAAAATCATATGCCACTTGCCTTCCGTAATTGCTGCATTTTCGTGATCCTACTATCGCAACGCAGGTTCTTTTGCTCAGAAGTTCAAGATTGCCATCATAAAAAAATACCAATGGCGGATCATATATTTTTTTCAATTTCTCGGGAAACTTATTTTCACTTATGTCTACAAATGAAACGTTAATGTTTTTCATTTTTTGTCTATAAGCACGATATTCATTGAAATCTATATTGTTTTCAGCTATTGATATCAATTTTTTCAAACAGAATTCTCGCTTCTCTTCTGACGGACTATTCAAATGCTCTGATATCAATTCGTTTATTATCTTGTTTCTCTTTCCCATATGATTGATTCTCAAATAATCCTCACGCATTTCTTCACCCTCTTCATAAATTCCAATATTTTGTTTCAAGATTTCTGTAGCTCAGAGCTTCCATAAGGTGATTGGTTTCTATGGATTCCCTTCCTTCAATGTCGGATATTGTACGAGCCACTTTAATTATTTTATTATATGATCTGGCGCTTAATCCCATTTTTGTAAATGCTGTTTTCAATAATGATTTTGATTCTTCATTCAAATTGCAATAGCGTTTTATTTGTCTATTGTCCATTTCTGAATTAGTGGATATTTTTGCATTTGAAAATCTGTTTTTCTGTCTCTTCCTCGCATTAATAACTGATTCCCTTATTTCTTCGGAAGACCTGAAATGCTTATTATCGCCGTTTAATTCGTCAAATGCGACACTTGGTACTTCTATGTGCATATCCATCCTATCCAATATTGGTCCTGATATTCGCCCCATGTATCTTCTTATATCGCCAATACTGCACTTGCATTCATGATGGCTGTCACCATAATATCCGCACGGGCACGGATTCATACTTGCAAGCAACACAAAATCCGATGGGTATGTCACAGTTGAATTGACTCTTGTAATTGTTACCGTTCTGTCTTCCAATGGTTGTCTCAATGCTTCCAGTGCTTTTCGTGAAAATTCGGGCAATTCGTCCAAATAAAGAACTCCATGATTAGCCAGTGAAATCTCTCCGGGTCTTGGGTTGTTTCCTCCCCCGGTAAGCGAAACCGAAGACAAAGTATGGTGAGGGCTCCTGAATGGGCGTTCAAGTATTATTGAACGCTTTTTCATCAAACCGGCAATGCTGTAAATCTTAGTAACTTCAAGTGCCTGAGATTCATCGAGCAAGGGCAATATTGAAGGATATCTCTTTGCAAGCATTGTCTTTCCTGATCCAGGTGGTCCTATCATTAGAAGATTATGATTTCCCGCAGCTGAAATTTCCATTGCTCTTTTTGCATTTTCCTGACCGTACACTTCTCCAAAGTCGCAATCGTAACTTATTGTCTTTTCAGAATCCATATTATCTGAATTGCTCATTGCTTCCATGGTTTCTTCATCTTCAATGAATTCAATTACCTCAGCCAAATGTCTTGCTGGAAAAATCTTTATTTCCTTTATGTATTTTGCTTCGTCCAGGTTGTCAAATGGCACTATGGCTTTTTTTACTCCCAATTGTTTCAATGCTATCAACATTGGAAGCAATCCATTGATTCTATTTACCCTGCCGTCAAGAGATAATTCCCCTAATATTGCAACACCATTGAATTTGCAACATGGTATTCGTTTTGAAGCGGCAATTATTCCCGACGCTATGGGTAAATCAAAATGAGTGCCGATCTTTCGAGTGCTTGCCGGTGAAAGATTGACCGTTATTCTTTTTACCGGAAAGACAAATCCAGAATTATTGACAGCCGCCCTTATTCTATCTTTCGATTCTTTTACGGCTGCATCTGGCAATCCCACTATGCTGAATGAAGGCAATCCGTTGGAAATGTCGGATTCGCACTCCACCTTTTCGCCGTCAATTCCATTTAATGTGCAAGTATCAATTTTAGCAAGCATAAGATCCCCCTAATCAAGAAAAATATTTTCTATGTGGTTCAATTCAATTTCACCGTCGCCCCACTCTATAATTTCAACAGCATCAAATCTAAAATCATTGCTATGCAATTCATTTTCTGCTATATATTGCTCAGCAGTTCTGATTATCTTTTTCATTTTTCTGGTGCTTATGTATTCCAAGGGTCTTCCGAAATCAATCCCCTTGCGCTTCTTGACTTCTATGAAAACATAAATGCCGTTTACATCCTTCATGATGAGGTCAATTTCGCCCATCTTTGTATAATAATTTCTTTGAATCATGTGAAATCCATTTTGAATCAAATGCATTTCAGCCATCCTTTCCCATTTTTCCCCCAATGCGTTAATATGGATCGCCCCCAATTATACCTTTTATAAAACTCTTCCGATGTATTTCAACCGGTCCTGATTTTTTCAGTGCAGAAATATGTTCTGCCGTACCATAACCTTTATTTCTTTCGAAGCCGTATTCTTTATAATGGCGGCCCATTTCCGTCATTATATGGTCTCTTGCCACCTTTGCTATTATTGAAGCCGCCGCTACGGATGCCGATTTTTCATCTCCCTTTATTATAGCTGTCTGTTCAATTTGCACATCTTCCAATCTCAAAGCGTCCACAAGCAAATGGTCTACTTTGATTTTCAAAGAAGACACAGCCCTTTTCATTGACAACTTTGTTGCATTCAAAATATTAATTGAATCTATTTCTTCATGGTTTGACATACCTATTGAAACGTCCAAAGCATTGTACATTATTTCATTGTAAATTCTATTTCTATTCTTTTCGCTCAATTTCTTTGAATCATTCAGACCTCTGATTATGCAGTTCTCCGGTAAAACAACAGCCGCAGAAACAACAGGACCCGAAAGTGGACCTCTCCCGACCTCGTCGATTCCGGCTATGATTTTTTTCCCTTTTGAAAACAGTTCATTTTCATAATAAAACATCGACTCCAATCGTGATTTTTCATTTTGCCAATCATCGATTCTTTTTGACAGTGTTTCTCCGATTTTGTTTACAGATTTTCTTTTATCCATTTTAAGCTCGTCACAAAAAATCTCATGATTTTCATTTTCCAAATCAAGTTTCGCAATGTGATTCGAAATTTCTTTGACACTCATTTTTTCAAATATCATGCAATCAACACCTCAATCATAAATTATTCTATAATTATACCATAAAAAGGGAATAGCTATGTATCCGCTATTCCCGGTTCAACCTGTCAAGCACTATTTTGCCAAGACGACCCCTTCTGAAATCGTCAATCAATATATATACTGCGCGGTCCAAATCAACAACCCCGCCTTTCAATATGCATCCTCTCTTTTTGCCTATTTCTTCAATTATGTCTGTAATGCTCTTTGATTCATCAACGCCTTCATACCTTTCAGAAATGGCTCCACTGTAGTGCTCCCGCAAAAAACTTATCAACCATCTTGCGGCTTCGTTAAAAGGTATCAATTCATCTTTTATCGCACCCGACAAAGCCAGTTTGATTGCTGTGTTTTGATCGTCAAACTTGGGCCAAAGTATCCCGGGAGTATCAAACAATTCAATGTCTTTCTTTATCCTGACCCATTGCTTTCCTCTTGTAACTCCGGGTTTGTCACCGGTTCTGGCGCTTTTTCTGCCAACCAGATTATTTATGAGAGAAGACTTGCCGACATTGGGTATACCTGTAACCATAAGCCTGACAGCTCTTTTTTTCATCCCTTTTCGCTTAAGTTTTTCAAACAGACCTTGAGCAGCATCCTGGACTTCACGCAACAATTCCTTCGTACCCTCGCCGGTTATGCTGTTTATGTTTACTACGCGCAATCCCTTTTCCCGATATTCATTTTGAAATTCGCGCAAAATTTTCGGATCAGCCAAATCGATTTTATTTATTGCAATAATCTTCGGCTTATTTGAAAAAAGTGAATCCATCTGTGGATTTTTGCTTGAAAACGGGAGTCTGGCGTCAATCACTTCAATTGCAACATCAACCAATTTCATGTTTTGCTGAATTAATTCTTTTGTTTTCTTCATGTGACCGGGATACCAATTGATATTCAAAACCGCCACCTCCAATAATAAAAAAGGACTGATAAACAGTCCCTTTTTTTAGTATCTTTTTTCTTTTACCTTAGCCGCTTTTCCTACCCGGTCTCTAAGGTAATGCAGTCTTGCTCTTCTTACCTTGCCTTTTCTCACAACTTCGATCTTTTCGATTTTGGGAGAATGCAAAGGGAATGTTTTTTCGACACCTACGCCTGAAGATATTTTTCTGACAGTAAATGTTTCTTTGATTCCGCCATTTTGCCTCTTCAAAACAATGCCTTCATATACTTGGATTCTCTGTCTTTTTCCCTCGACGACCTTTATGGATACCTTAACGGTATCACCGACTGAAAAAACAGGTATATCCTGCTTGATCTGTTCTTGCTCAAGCATATCCAATATTTTGCTCATTGAACTACCTCCTCTCGTATTAGATGTTCTTGCTC
>DATFJE010000084.1:0-3478 GCA_035269385.1 Clostridia bacterium | reverse complement strand
CGGAGGAAGATTGAAGGTGCCGTATCCGCGCATTTCCGTGACGGGATCCTCTTTACGCTCTTCCCTGCTCTTAAACTCCACGGGAACTCCCATGGCGTCGGCAACGCACAGGCCCATTATGGCGCCAAGCACAGAGTCCCTTTCCGCTTCATTTTCGATTTTTCCGCTTTTCAAATCAATTGAAGATTCTTTCATCTCTACCTGTTCCCCAATCGTTTTTATCTCTTATATGTTTTCAAATCCATTTATCTGTCGTAAAGCCTTGCCGCCTCTTCAAGTTTCATTTTTACGGCATCCCTTAGTTCTATCGGCTCTAAAACCTCGGCTGAGGCTCCCATGCCAAGGATCCAGTTGGCTATGGCTTCCATGCCCTGGGTGGTGGCTTCGAGAAGTATGGCGTTTTCCCCGGGTATTTCGCTTATTGTCTGCCCCGAGGCTATTATTCTTTCCTTTGTGGGCTGAATGAAGGGAGGCCTTATTTTTACGGCTATTTTCATTTCCTTGCCCTGGAATATCCCGAAGCATTTTTTGACGTGGCCTTCGAGATCGAAGGCTCTGTCCCTGATGAATTTATCTTTGAGCATTTCATATTCTTCCACCCTGATGAGCTTGAAGTACATCTTCCTGTCTCTTTTTTCGCAATGAGCTATCAGGTATATGCCCCCGTCGTGTTCTATGAGGGCGTAGGGCTGAACGATCCTCTCGCTCTTTCCCGAGGTGTTTGATGTGTATGTCATTTTGATCTTCCGCTTGGATATGGCGGCCCTCTGGAAGTCATCGAGTTTCCTTCGTTCTTTCTCAATGTCCATTTCTGCTGAAGTCCTCTTTACTGTGAAAATGTCATATGGTTCATTTTCCCTCACGACTCCGGCGCTTGCTTCCTCCTGGGGGAAGTAGCGGAAGTATTCGAGCTTGGCCATTACGGATGTAAACTCGCTTTTGTAAAGGGGAAGGTTTTTTTCGAGTTCTTTGCCGAGCATTCTCATTGTTTCAAACTCTTCCCTTGTAATTGCGCAAGGCAGATGGTTAAGAGGCGAGTAAAGCTCGTATCCTCCGTCGGGGCCTGTAACGGAAAAAATTGCGAAGCCCGCCTGCTCAAGGTCGTCCCTGTAACGGCGGATCTGCCTGGGGGCAACCTCCAGCTCTTCGGCGAGTTCGTCAATTTTCATTCTTTTCCTGCATTTAAGAAGCAAAAGCATATTTATTGCATTCCCCAATCTGCTCATGATTTCCCTCCTACTAATTTTATCCATCTTTAGTAGTTATATAAAAGTTATGGAAATCCTTTGGCGAAAATTGTCGAATAGCTAAATATACAAGTTTTTTATTGTTTTTTTGCTGTTTTTCCTCAATATTTCGTTCAATTCGAAATATGCCGCCTTGTTTTCTCCTATTCCCAGATTGTTTTGGAAGAATATTTTTCCTTCCTCATCCATCATTTCGAGACACTTTTCAAGAATTGGAGATTGATCGGGATAGACTTTAAGCAGTTCTTTAACGCTGTTTTTTGCCTTTTGGAATTCGGAATTCATTTGTGTCAAACGGCATTTGTCGTAGCTGAGAGAAGCCTCCTTGAGCGAGCTGGCGACATGCGCCCCGAGCCATGAGCCAAGGACTTTGGAATCGCAGGGCAGCCTGTCGGCATTTGCTTTTACAAGCTGCAGTGTTTCAAAAACGGTTTTCTTGCATGCCTTGCCGCATGTCTCTCTGAATACCGCTGCGAATTCCATTTCGGCAAAGGCCTTTTCGTTTTCTCCGGAAGAAATTTCGAGGTGAAGGCGCAATGGCTCGAAAAGCCCTCCTATCAGGACTTCGCTCTTTCCGTCTTTGTTCTTTTGAGGGTATCCGTTTAGGTTGTCGCCTATTTGAAGCGGCGGATCGCTTCTTATTATGAGCCTTGTGTCTTTTACGGATTCGTTTCTGAGCAGTTCTGTTTCGTTTCTGAATATTTCCTCGAGGTGCTCGTAGTTCTGCACATGGTGGGCGTTTCCTCCTCCCGCGGAGGTCATTTCAATGAAATCGGGCAGGCTGTATCTTTTGTTGCATCCGACCATGTTTACTTTTACGCCCCTTTTGTGGAGTTTCCCGCAGATACCCGGAAGGTCTTCCCCTATTGCCAAGGGGGATGTTGACTTTCCGTTGGTGACAAGGATTATCTGGCACTTGTAGTCTGAAGCGACTCTTTCGGTTATGAGCATTCCCGCACGCATGAGTCCCTCGGATATGTTCCTGCCTCCGTGGGGAATTATCCTGCTGACTTGAATCTTTATGTCGGGAACCATTTCGCTGACCGGGTGAATAAGCTCCTGGCATATGAAACCCTGATGGTTGAATACTACGCAGCCGAAAAGGTCCTCGTCTCCAAGCTCGCCTATCAGTTCGTAGGTAGCCATTCTCACGTGGCTTATTATGGGAGTGAACATGTCGGTGAAACGGTAGACCCTGTCCGGCTCCGCCATCTCCTCGCACATGTCTATCGCCATCACAACGCAGACCGGCCTTTTGTCTTGCGGTTCATCCGGAGGAGTAATGGTAAGCTCCAGGTGAGTTTTTCCCCCATGGGATGAAAGAATTTTCCTTGTGAATCCGGTTTCTATTTTCATATTTTCCCCCTTTGAATATATAGAGGAGATTTTACCATCAATTGTGGTCTTATATGGGCAGAATAAAAAAATCCCCCACGCTTTTAGGCATGAAGGATTTTTTCGGCAATTGCCGCAAGGTTCTCTTGTATATTTTTTTGAAGTCAGCTCATCATATTGACTGCCATTATGACGGCCGCAAGAAGGTTTGTGGCGGCGAATATTTTCTTGAGGTTTCTTGGTTTGCTCCTCACCGCGCATTTGCTTCCTATTATTCCTCCAACTACAGCAGCTATGACAAGCGGAAAGGCGAATGCAGGGTCGAAACTTCCCTTTACCATGTGGCCTGCAAAGCCCATCATTGCTGTAGTTGCAACCATTGCGGTGGATGTTCCTACGGCAATCTCCATTGGAATTCCGCAAAGGAGAACCATCAGAGGCACCTTGAAAGCCCCTCCTGATATGCCTATGGCTCCTGCGAAAAATCCCACAGCGGCGGTTATTGGCAGTATCAGCCAAAGATTGACCGTGTACTCGTAGCCACCGTATGCCCGGTGCCAATACCCCGGCTTATCCTTCTTCTCTATGGGCTTGTCCTTTACGGGCAAGAGCATGAAAAGGGAAATAAGGGCAAACAGGACCGAGAACATGAGCTTGAGAGTAAAGGCATTTGTATTTCCGGCATAATAACCTCCTACGAAGGCCATGATTGCCGTAGGCACTTCTATCAAGACGGCAAGCTTCCAGTCGACCTTCTTGTGCTTGTTGAAGATTATCATGGATGTGGCGGATGTCGCCATCATTATCAGCTGGGAAGTTGTTGCCGCCTGGTGCATTGAAATTCCCGCAAGGACAAGGGCTATGACATAGAAGTTGCCTCCGCCTTTTCCAACCAT
>DATFJE010000083.1:0-26603 GCA_035269385.1 Clostridia bacterium | reverse complement strand
ATCTTTCCTATTGCGCGTATTGTGCCACCAAGACCTATTACTCTAAAACCCTTCAATTGGCTAATCCACGGTATCTTATTCATTTCATCCCTTACGTATTTAAAAGCCGCCTTAACCCTGTTCTTTTTATTTTTTATACTTCCGAACTTTTCTGTGAGTATTACCGACCCGAATGGCAAACTGACCGATTCTTCCAATTTCCTGTTCCGCACCAAGACTATTTCAGTGGATGCCCCTCCAATATCTATTATGGCGCAATCATCGACTTCAATGGAGTTTACAACCGCAAGGTAATCATAGTATGCCTCGCATTCACCAGAAATAACCTTTAATTCAAAACCAACTTCTTCTCTTACCCTCTCAATGAAAACATCCTTGTTTATCGCCATCCGAACTGCTGCAGTGGCAAGGACATGAGTTTCCTGAACTTCCGTTACCTCCGCTAGTTTTTTAAAATATTTCAATGCTTTGACGGCCCTGTCCATCGGGATTGCCTTAAGCATTCCATCATGTTCCAATCCCTCGCTGAGTCTAACAGTCTCTTTTGCCGAATCAAAAACGCTATATCCGCCGTGTTCGTTGATTCTCATGATATTCATATGGATGGAATTTGATCCCAAATCAATTATCGCCATTTTTTTCATTTTGTCACATGCTTCCCTTCAGGCTCTTGACAAATTCTTCGTTATTTTCATAAACTAGATTTTTCAGTGTTTCATGTGCACAAATACTATGTTTCTTGCTCTTGTTGCTTTTTTTGTATTCACCATCCTGCATCAGCTTCCAAGACCTCGCATTGTCCATCATGTATAGATCCATTATCAAATGTATGCGTTCCGCTATTTTCTTATCCGTTATTGGAAACAACAATTCGATTCTGCGGTTCAAATTTCGCGTCATCCAATCAGCAGATGAAAGATAAATCTTGGGATGATGATTGTTGTAAAAATAATAAATGCGTGAATGTTCAAGAAATTCACCGATAATGCTTTTTACGGTTATTTTTTCGCTCATGCCGGCAACACCCGGTACAAGTGTGCATATTCCTCTGACAATCAGCCGTATCTCCACTCCGGCATTCGAAGCTTCGTAAAGCTTGTCAACTATGCCCTTGTCTACAAGAGAATTCATTTTGGCAACAATCAGACCTCTGTTTCCATCTTTGACATTCTGTATTTCTTTGTCTATCAACTTGTAGAAATCTTCCCTCAGCGTATATGGTGAAACGCTGAAGTGTTGAGTTGTCATACGGCTTGTGAAACCTGACACCATGTTGAAAAAGATTGTGGCATCCGTCCCAATATCCTCTCGGCATGTAAGATAGTGCATATCCGTATAGAGCTTCGCTGTGACGTCGTTGTAGTTTCCTGTTCCAAGATGTACATACCTCTTTATCTTCTTATTCTCTCTGCGAACAACGAGCGTAATTTTCGAGTGTGTCTTAAGACCATATATGCCATATATGACATGCACGCCTTTCTTTTCAAGTTTTTTTGCCCAGTTTATATTGTTTTCTTCATCGAAACGTGCCATCAGCTCAACGAGTACCGTCACCTGTTTTCCACGGTCAGCCGCATTCGCAAGAGCCTTGATTATTTCAGAATCCCCGCTTACTCTGTAAAGAGTCTGTTTTATTGCCAAAACCGAAGAATCCATGCTTGCTTTCTTGATGAAGTCCACCACAAAATCAAAGCTGTCATATGGATTGTGAATGAAAACATCATCTTCCCTTATAGTCTTGAAAATATTTTTTTTATTCATGAACGGCAATTTTCTTGGTTTATAAGCCGCGCTCTTCAATCCTTTTATTCTTTTGGGCGGTTTGAATGAAAACCATCCCGTAAGATCCATCATTCCGCATATGCGATACACTTGGTTTTTTTCAATTTTCAGGACTTTCTCAAGTTCAGCATAAATCCACGCATCGACTCCAGCTTCAATTTCAAGGCGGATTGCATCTCCCCATCGCCTTTTTTTTACAGCTTCCTCTATAACAATGAGAAGATCATCAGCGTCATCTTTCATCAAGTTTAGATCGGCGTTTCTTGTTACCCTGAAAACACTGCTGCTCAACACGTTTTGTCCAATATAAAGATCGTCTATGAACTGGATTATCACATCTTCAAGCAAAACATATGTAGGCGTTTTCGCGCTTTCAATCCTGATGAACCGGTCCAACACATCCGGCACTTCAACCATGGCCAACTTGAACTGCTCATCTATCAATAATTTGGAAACGATGTTGAGACTCTTGTTTGACACGAAAGGAAAAGGTCGCCCGAAGTCAACCGCCATCGGCGTCAAAACCGGGAAAACAATTCCGTTGAAATATTCCTTTAGTTCGTCGATTATTTCGCCCGTAAAATCTTTTCTTTCCAGTATCCTTATTCCCTTATTTTCAAGTTCACTTATACACTCCAACGTTATCTCATTCTGTCTACTCAGCAGTTTGGTCACTTTTTCCTTTATGCTCTCGAATACCTCCTCGGGAAAATAT
Organism: Clostridia bacterium; assembly: GCA_035269385.1. Classification (GTDB taxonomy): domain Bacteria; phylum Bacillota; class Clostridia; order Peptostreptococcales; family BM714; genus BM714. The sequence continues at coordinate 24,106 of DATFJE010000083.1, read as the reverse complement.
CCCGAATCATCCTCCACAGAATAGCCTGCAATAATCTGTTCCCTGATTGAAGCCACACGCACCATAAAGAATTCATCCAGATTTGATGAAAAAATCGAAATGAATTTGAACCTTTCCAATATAGGGATAGAATCATCCACCGCCTGCTCCAATACACGTTCATTGAATTTCAACCAGCTAAGCTCTCTGTTAAAATATCTATTCATCATATCCCGCCTCTATCAGCTTGGGCACCAAGCCGAATGTATTTATGAATTCTTTTGCACGGTTTTCCAGATTCCATTCTTCAAGCGTTGTATCAGCCGATTTGCTCACAATTATTCCCAATTCGTCATCGGTCACTCTAAAATCTTCAATTTTGATCTTTTGCTTCTTGCTTTTGTCGAGAGCATCTGCGATTGAAAGAATTGAAGACAATTTCAATATTCTGTTTTGATCATTTTGGCTTAACCTTTCGATGCTGACCCGTGACGAATACCTGTCCGTGAGCATCTTGCAAATATATGCTACAAGCATCATTTCATGATAATTAGTGCCCATAATGCTAAGATTGCGAATTTTGTGGAAGGATGCCGCCAAATAATCCTTCGCTCTTGTAAACTTTCCAATTTCATGAAGAATTGCCGCAAGTCGCATCAGCAGTTCATCCCGTTCATTGAAAGTAAAATGCTTTTTCAGCTCATTCATTATCTTAATTCCGTTTTTTTCAACCTCTCGGCAATGCTTGTTGCAACTCTTGTACCTTGCGCTTGTATTTCTCGCCAGGGAAATCACATCATTGTTGAAAACTTTGTATCTTTCGAGCGAATAATCTTTTTCAATCATCTCTGCAATCATTCCATCCCTTAAATTAATTACCGGAAAAGTCATGTCTTTTGTGTCTGCAAGCTTTAGAAATACTTTGTAAACCAAAATGCATGCCACAAATTCATACCAGTCCATTCCGTATTCTTCTATTTCTTTTCGAAAACGCAAATGATCAGTAATCACTCTTCGGTAAACAGATTCAAAATCCGATCTGCTTATTGTTTCCCTGCCGCCGAACAAACTGTTTTTCAATACTTTTGTTTCCCCTCCAAGCATAAGGAAACTCTCAATTTTGCGTTTCTTAATATACTTCCACATGTGCCCCGTGCGGGATTCAATCAATTCAGATATGACTTTGGGATAATTTACGCTTCTGTCTTCAATATCCTGCATTATGTTTTTCAACACCAAGGTTCCAAGCGTGAATTCTTCATTGAAAACCAGCTTATTTTTGTTGTATACACTCACATCGCAACTTCCTGAATTCAATTCCACCAGAATCGAACTTTCACGTATCTTTCTGTAGTCCTCTATATTGTCTCTCATGGATTTATATGTCAAGAATTTTTCTATTGTATCTTCAATTATTTCAATCTTTATTCCAGCCCGCATCAATACAATCTCGATCACATTAAGATTGTTTTTGGCAGTCCGCATTGCTCCTGTGGCAACTGCTCTGTAAGTTTCTACATTGTAAGAATTCATTACATCCTTGAACTTGACCATGATATCAATAATTTCCTTGACAGTCTCGTGTTCTATATTGCCTTTTGCAAATACATCTTCCCCGACATTTACGTCTTTTGTAATATCGTCAATTATGTGTATTGCATTATTTTCATACTGCACTATTTTAAGTTTCAATGTGTTTGACCCTAAATCTATTGCCGCATAAATTGTATTCAAGATTCTTCCTCCTATTTCATATATAATATAACAAAGCATAATTTATAATTGCCATTTTTCAATATTTAACAAAAATTTTACTTTGTCCGAGTCCTGAATCGGAGTTTAAGCTCAAACAATCCGTTTGCCGTTTTTAAATTCGCCTTTTCTTCCATTTTACAAAAATACTCCTTGATTCTTTTCATTTCTTTATCGTTCAACTTGACATTGCCTGCGTACTTCGATTCATTTACAAGGCGCCTGTTCACGTGGATATCGTGAAGCTTGCCTATTTCACTGTGCATTGACTTTACCAGCTTGCGACATTCCTCATCCATTTCAAAAAGCCCAAGATCAACAAGATACTTTACCGCCTTTCCCCTTATCCTCAAGCGGTGTAGGGTGTCGACATTGTCCATCTCAGCCTTGCGAACTCCATCCGCGTACCTCTTCATGACTTGTCCCGAACCGACAATCGACGAATCTTCAGCTTTCATGATATTTATAAGCTTTTGCCTCATTTCATTTATTCCATTTCGATTGTACAAAGATTCAATTTGTTCTTTCAGTTCGACAAGCATATGGTCGTGTATGCTTTCAAGCCTGTCTTCGAACCACTTCATTTTTCCAACTTTTATCACATTCTGCTTAAGGACATGACATTCCCTCAAGTCGGAGTATTTTTTAAAGAGTTTTTTTAAATCATCTTCAAAAGGCTTTACACTTATGCTATTCATGGTTTTTAATATTGCCCTTATTTTTCTTATGCAAATTCTTGTTTCATGAACCATCTTCGAATCGGCATCTCCGGATGCCGTTTCTTCCAGCAAACTTTCCAAATCGCCCCATTTTTCCTTCAGCATTTCAATTGTGTCAATATCTTTGCAGCGAAGCAATCTGCATTCTCCTTTTTCTGCAAATCTGCATCTCGTTTTTTCCAAAGCATCTATTTCCCCGTCGAATTCTTTGTTGTGGGAAAGGCAATCAGCATCTTTTATCAGTTCGGAATATTCATCGTCTATTCTGCCTTTTTTCCTGTGATTTCCTATGGCTCCAACAACGATTTCGATTGTTTTTTCATCGAAATTCAGTTTTTCAAGAATTTCTTTTGCTTCCTTCTTCCCTTCCTTCGCATGCTTTTTGCCCCTGAACCCATACTTTATTCTGGCAATGTCATGAAGCCAGGCTGTCAACTCTGCAATCATGATGTCAAGATTTCTGAGCTCAGCCAAATACAATATGTTTTTCTCAACATCCTCAAAATGCATCGTTTCGAAATCGTTTTCAGAAGCCAATTCTTCCACGAAGCTTCTTAAGTCTTCAAGTTTTTTCTTGTCCATGCCTCCACGCCCTTTCTCACGTAATATTTATACCCACATGAAAGAAAGGAAAAACGAACAGCTGCCCAAGTCTTCCTTCAAATTCCCAGTCACATCGGGCCCATATGCATCAGGCTATATGTTTCCCACTACTGTGGCGTGTTCGGGACTCGCACCCTTCGAATTGCGCCCATACCAGGCTAAATGCGAAAATCCCACCATCATATTCTGATGGCGGGATTGATTATCTGTTAGTCTTCAATATGGCTATCGGGAATCTCGACCCAAAATGCAACTCCTCCATCTGTATTTTCCGCTCCGTAAGTTCCTCCGTGAAGATCCACTATGGCTCTTACTATTGCCAACCCAAGCCCAGTTCCGGTTGCCGGGTCCAAACCGGAATTTCTGATTTTATAGAAACTTGTCCATATGTTCTCAAGCTCTTTTTCTTCTATCGGACTCCCTGTATTGTGAACACAAAGTCTTTGCCTTCCTTTAGCATCTTCCAAGGAAACTTTGACAGTTCCCCCTACATCCGAATGTCTCAATGCGTTCGCCAAAAAGTTTGACAGTATCTGTTCCATCCGCAATGCATCCCCATAAAGCATGGCCTTTGAGGGCAGATCGGTTTCAAGTTTTACGCCCTTTTCCTCAAACAGTTTTTCCTGCCTTTCCGATGACTCTTGAACCATCAATGCAAAATCAAACCATGTCTTATTGATTGAAAAAGTACCTGATTCATACGCCGAAAGATCGAGCAAGTCCTTTATCAAGGAAGCCATCTTGTCGGACTCGTCTGAAATTATTTCTGCATACTCAGTCATTGCTTTCGGATTTTTTGCAATGTTGTGCCTTAGTCCGTCGGCATATGCCTGAATCATGCTTATGGGATTCTTTAATTCATGGGAAACGCTTGAAACAAACCTCCTGCGCATTTTTTCAAGTTTCCGTTCCCTTTCTATGTCTTCAGTAAGCTTGGCATTGGCATCCCTGAGTCCGGTTAGAGCTCCATCCAACTCGTCTGATATGTGATTAATACTTCGGGCTAAATCTCCCAATTCGTCGTCTCCATCATAATCAACCTTTTCATTGAAATCCTGCTTTGCTATTGCTTTTGCCGTTTTTGTCATCTTGACCACAGGCCGTGTTATACGACCCGAAACAAGAAAAATGGCAGCTGAGCCAAGGATCAATGTCAAGAGCCCGGAAATCATTATGAATCGGCGCGCAATCATAGTATTTTGATTAATTAAAGCCAAAGGCTTTTCAACCACCATATAATCGCCTGTTTTTAATCTGCCTATAAAAATTATTGATTTACGAGAAGAATCCAAACCTCTCAATTCTGTAAAAAATGTGTCCTGCTCAGGCCTTTCATCAAGAAACCTTATGTTGTTAGCAATGAATGGAATAATCTTGAACTGCTGGTTTGCCCGTTTTTCAAAGGATGACGTTGCAGAAACCATTCCATCCTGAATTACAGTTATGGTTACTCCATTGTCTCTGGAAAGTTCCATTATTGCATTCTCAATGTCTATTCCCTCTTCAACCTGAAGTTTATACGTTTCATAAACTTTCTCCATGCTGCTCTTAGTGCTGCTGACATAGATATCGTCAAGAAAATAATTGTTAACTATAAGGAAAGCCGCTTGAAAAGCGACAATCAAAAGTACGAAAGTTATGAATATCTTGAATCGTATTGATTTGGTCATTGCCCCACCTCGAATTTATATCCTATTCCGCGAACAGTTTTTATGCATGCTCCGGTCTTGCCGATTTTAGCCCGCAGATTTTTGATATGGGTATCTACCGTTCTCGGGTCGCCGTAAAAATCATACCCCCAAACGGCATCGAGAATCGCATCCCTCTCGAGAGCTATGTTTTTGTTTTCAAGCATATACACCAGAAGTTCAAACTCTTTTGGACTGAGTTCGAGTTCTTCATCCTCTATTCGAACCTTGTGACTTTCGGGATCCACGGACAAATCGTAGACTTTGTACTTCGCTTCGTTGCTTTTCCCTGCACGCCTGAGCGCAGATCTGACTCTTGCCATGAAACGCTCGTATCCGAAAGGCTTTGGTATATAGTCGTCGGCCCCCAAATCAAGCCCCTTTATCTCATCGTGGGTTTCACCAAGAGCAGTCAAAAATATTACAGGGACATCTGATTCTTCACGAATCTCTTTGCATACTTCCCACCCGTTTTTCTCGGGCATCATTACATCAAGAATGACAAGGTCTATGTCGTCGTTCATATAGAAAGCTTCAATCGCTCTTTTGCCGTTTTCCGCCTGAATTGTCTCATAGCCCTCATTTTCAAGATAGTCTCCGATTATTTTCCTTATTCTCATTTCATCATCTGCAACCAAAATTTTTATCGCCATGGATTCCCCCGCTTCATTTGTCATATGAATATATATTCTTTATAAAAAACACAATCCCTGCATGATGCAGGAATTGCGTTTTTTATAAAATGATTTTATTAGAGTTCCTCTGCATCCATGAGTGGAGTGAATCTTTCACTGGTTCTGTTTCCGAAAGGCATTCCGTTTTTTGACCCTCTGTCCATATTGGGATTGAAGCCGTTTCTTCCATCCCTGAAATCCCTTTGCCCGTTCCTTGGCATAAGGTCTCTTATTGCATCGGCTTGATTGTCTGAAATCAATCCCTCTTCAACCATTTCTTCAAAAGGTCCCTGGAAGTCATCTCTGTGCTCTTCCATGTATTCCCTTCGTTCAGAAGTGGTCATCTCGGAAAGTTCTTCGCGCAATTCTTCTCTTTCTTCCTTGCAGTCCTCCATGAATTCGAGAACATCATCCATTTCATCCTCTGTAAGAATCTTCTCGTCTATTATGCTTTGGATAAAACCGTCTCTTCTTTCATCCCTCAAGACTTCAATGCCGGCCAATATTTTCTCTTTGGTCTCTTCTTCTATGACCCCCTCGTCAATAAGAAATTCCAAGGGACCTTCTCCTTTTTCAGGATACACGCGTTCTTCGGGCGCAAGTCCTCTTTGCTCTTCGAGGAAGCTTTCTATTGCTTCTACATCAGTTTCTTCGATTGTGCCGTTTTCAACCATTTCATCAAGCAGTCTGTCACCTATGGCGAGCCTTACCCCTGGGGCTTTCATGGCTCCTCTTTCGGTTCCCATCCTGCCTCTCATTTCGGATGCTTGCCTGTAATATCCTCTTTGGTTTTCGTTTGTGTCTGTTTCACTTGTTTCTGTCGCAAAAGCTGTAACACCCATCGCCAGCAACATTGACGCCGCCAATACTACGCTTAGGACCTTTTTGTTTGTCTTGTTTTTCATTTCAATTCCCCTTTCGTTTTTTATGTATCTCCTTGTCTGAATACATATTACCCGGGGAATGTGACGGTTTTGTGACGGAAAATATCTTTTATTAAATCGAATCAACCTATATGAATAACTTACCAAATTTATATTTCTTCCCGCCTCAATCGTTCAATCAAATCAATCACTTTGAGCTTTATTTGATTTCGCGTCTCTTCAAAACCTTCTTTCGGTCCGCCCGACGGGTCGTCAAGGCCCCAGTCTTCGGTATGATTCGCCGGAACAAAGGGGCAAACAACATTGCAGCCCATGGTGATAAGAATATCGAGTTCCTGTGGTATATCGGTCAAAAGCTTTGGATAGTGGCCGCTCATGTCTACTCCGGCGTCCTCCATTACCTCCACTGCCAAAGGCTTGACCTCCGGATACTTTTCTGTTCCGGCAGAATAGGCTTCGATCATGTCCTTTCCAAGTTCTTTTGCCCACCCCTCGGCCATCTGGGATCGGCATGAATTATGGACACAAACAAATGCTACGGTTTTTCTTGTCATTTTTACCCTCCTTTCATTTATGTTTGATTATTCAATATCAAGATGGTCAATGAGTGTGTTCAAATGCACCACGCGTCTTGTTTGCAAATCTAACCAGCGTCAGCATTAACGGAACTTCAACGAGAACTCCGACAACAGTTGCAAGTGTTGCTCCGGATTGCAGCCCGAACAGCGAAATGGCGACGGCAACAGCAAGCTCAAAAAAGTTGCTTGCTCCTATAAGCGCCGCGGGAGCGGCAATATCGTGGGAAAGTCTCCACGCCTTTGACCATCCGTAGGCAATAAAAAATATCAGGAATGTCTGAATTATGAGTGGTACGGCAATAAGAAGTATATGAACAGGGTTGTTCAAGATTATTTCTCCCTGGAATGAGAATATGATAATCAATGTCATCAAAAGTCCTACTATTGTTGTGTTGTCAAATTTCTTGATAAATACATTCTCAAAATAATCCTGCCCGCGCTTTGCAATTATGGTTTTTCTGGAATACCACCCTCCAACAAGCGGTATCAGTACAAAAAGAATTACCGAAAGGAAAAGCGTGTCATAAGGCACCACAATGTTCGAAACTCCCAGGAGCAAAGCTACAATTGGAGTGAAAGCCGCCAGAAGAATCAAGTCGTTTACTGCTACCTGCACTAATGTGTAAGCCGGATCTCCCTTAGTCAAATGGCTCCATACAAATACCATGGCCGTGCAAGGAGCGGCTCCCAAAAGGACAGCCCCTGCAAGATATTGGTTTGCAAGATCAGGCGATATCCATGGAGCAAAAATGTTTTTAAAAAATAACGCTGCAATAAGATACATTGTGAAAGGCTTGATCAGCCAGTTTACTACCGTAGTAACCGTCAATCCCTTAGGCTTTTTGGTTGCCTCTACGATGCTGTGGAAATCAATCTTGAGCATCATGGGGTAGATCATAAGCCATATGAGAATGGCGACAGGGATTGAGACGTTTGCATACTCGAATCTGCTGAGTGTTTCGGGAACCGCCGGAATAAATCTCCCTACTGCCACACCCGCCACAATGCAAAGCGCAACCCACAGTGTCAAATACCGTCCAAATACTCCCATTTCATCAGCGACCTTATTTTTATCCAAAGCCCTTGTTTTTTTCATTTTTTGATTATCCATGTATTCTCCTCCTACAAGCCAATCTTAAATTCAGCCTTGTTTATTTTTTTAAATACAAATTCCTTGTCTTTTTGTATGTCTTTACATGTGAATCCATTATTCAGATAACTTTCATAACGTTCACTGTCTTCTATGCATATCGAAATTCTCTGAAAAATTTTTTCCGCATGACTCCATAGTTCCGGGTTTTTTATCTTGAATTCTTTGTCAAGTTTATAATGAACCCATTGAGCATCCTTTTCGGCAATAATTATTCCCATATTCCTAAGCTTTGCAAGATGCCTTGAAATATTTGATTGGTTCAGATTAAGTATTGTCTCCAATTCGCACACGCACAACAGATTTCGATTCAATAGATTTAGAATCCTCAATCTGTTTTCATCAGCGAGAGCCTTCATTATTTCAACCTGCCTCATGGCTTCCTCTCCTTTATATGATTATTTAATCATATACTACCATGTGAAAAATCTTTGTCAATAAAATCAACAAAGATTTAACATAACAAAGAAGAGGGCCAAATGCTTAGCATTTAGCCCATCCTTCTATTTTTTCATTATGTTTCTCTTCAGTTGTCTTTTCTTTCTCTTATAAGTTTGCCTTCGATCCATTTCTGCTTATACTTGTCAGTCTCGCCGTCGGATGTATTTTTCTTGTTTACAAGATAGGCACCGTAGCCTTCGTAGTCTTCGTCATCTTCCTCGTATTTTGTATGTTTAAGGTCGTTTTGCCATATTCCATAGAAATAGTTTCCGTTGGCTTCCGTATATTTGCCGTAGCCTTCTCTATCGCCGTTTTTCCATGCGCCGTCGTATATGTCTCCGTTTGCATAGTAAAGCTTTCCATAACCATTATATGCGCCGTCTTTGAAATACCCTTTGTATAAACTTCCGTCTGAATATGTCATGGTCGCATATCCCGTCTTTTTACCCATCATGAAATTTCCGTCATATTCTGTTCCGTCAAAAGCAGTCAATTCGCCTTTTCCATTTTTCATGCTGTTCGTGACGCTTCCATCATAGGTGTCTCCGTTTGCATAAACTACGTCCACGCTTCCGTTGAACAAACTTCTTTCAAACGCCTTGCTTTGAATATCCAATGTTTCAAAAGGGCTTTCCCATTTGTAAGCCTTGAGCTGGTCTTTTTCATCTGTTCCATTTACATCCACACATGCATATCCCTCATATGTTCCTCCGTCAAATTCCGCTTCAACAATATCTCCATTTGCGTAGGTGTATTCTCCATAGCCGCAGTAACTGTTGTCTTCGAACCGGCCCTCATAAATGTCTCCGTTTGCCGCTGAGTACTTGCCTTCTCCGCTCATGACTCCGCCCGTAAAATGTCCTTCGTAGCTGGAACCGTCAGGAAATGTCAATGTGCCTTCACCGTCAAAGACCCAATTCTTATAGCCTCCATTATATGTGGTTCCGTTGCCAAAGACAAGCTGGGCGCTTCCTCTGAAATTTTCAGGGTTCCAGTCGCTTACTATTTCCAATGTGTCGGTCGGCTCGTCGTATGAAGTGTCAAAACCCAGGAGCGACGCTATCTGCAAAAGCGGAACGTAGGCAATGCCGTCAATTGCGACAACTTTTTCCGTTATCCAGCTTTTATTGTAGCTTATAGATGTTTGACTTCTGTTGGCTTCTATGTTTTCAACCTCCACGTCCCCGCTTTCAGTTTCGTCTGCAAAGGCCATCCCTACCGAGCTCATAACAAGAATTACGGACAACAGTATCATCATGGTTTTCTTCAAGTATTTTTTCATTTTATTTTTCTCCTCAATTTTTTTATTTGTTTGGAATCAATAACACTATTGCATCATTTTTTGAATATATTGTTCCATTTATTTTTAACCCAGCCTATGAAACCTGTTTTTTCCTTTTCCACAGGCGGTGCTTCCACTTCCTCATCTTTAGCTTCGATGCCGTCTATCTTGATGACGAATTTCAGCTTTCCTTCCATGTTTTCGCTAATGCCCGAGAAGTTTTCATATCTGCTTGAAAGGTCGGCAAGGCTCTCCTTAATCTCGAACAGTTCGTAATACTCATCGGTCTTTTCAAACAACTTGTCGTGAAGTTCCTCGACGCCCTCTTCGCTGAAGGTTTCATATCCCTCAAAAAGGTCTTCTGCACCGCTTTGAAGTGTTCCTATGCCTTTGTTTGCAGTATTCGAAGCCTCTGCAAGTCCATCGGCTCCTTCCTTCAAGATTGCCGCGCCTTGGCCCAATGCACCCAGTCCGTCCATTAGTTCGACGGCTCCGTCAGCAAGCTCCTGCGCTCCGTCCTCGAACAACTCGGCATTCTCATCAAGGGTATTCATTCCGTCGCTAAGTTCTTCGGCTCCGTCCGATAGTTGCCACAAACCTGATTTCAAGTCATAAATGCCATCGTCAAGAGCTTGGGCACCGTAAAGCAATTGGGTTAAGCCACCCTCGAGCTTTGTCATCAATTCGCCCATTTTATCATCAAGCGAGGCCTTTACTCCTGCCCCTGCGGCTGCCCCGGCTTGTTCACCTGCAGCGCTTGCCGCGGCCTCAAGATACGCCTCCTGCGCTTCTGTAAGCGAATCGTCTCCAGCTATGACACCCGCAACAGCACCCTCGACGGCGTTCTTTACCGCATCCTCAATGGCGTCACTCACTGAATCGGTATCCATTGAGCTTGCGCCCATTTCAGCAATCATCTGCTCGATTCCGGCAGTCAACTGCTTAGTGCCATCCTTCAAAGCAACAGCACCGAGATATGCGTCATCAAGTCCGTCCTCAAGTTCAACCGATCCTTCATAGAGTTCTTCGGATCCGTCTTTAAGTTCGCCTGTTTTTTCCCAAAATTCCTCTGCGCCGTCCGACAAGTCTATTGAACCGTCGAGTATTTTTCCATTGATATTTTCCTCCAGTTCGGATACAGCGTCCTCAAGGGAAAACATTCCTCTATTGAAGTCCTCGAAATTTCTCAGCAGATTCTCTGTCCCGTCGCTGAGCTCTTCTATTCCGCTTTGAACCTCTTCGCTTGCATCCGAAAGATCTTCAACACCGTCCTCAGTCTCTTCTATCATGTCGTCAAATCCCTCTATGTCGTTTAAAATGCTTGAATCGGAAGCCGCTGTTATGAGTATGTCCCCCATCTCGAAATCATTCACATCCGCTTCCAAAACAAGCTCTTCCGGAAGGTCGAACATTTCATCGAAATCCTCGTCGTCTATGTCAAGGCTCTCTTCAAGCCCCGGAACAGAGGCATATGTTACTATGCTAGTGTTCCCGTCATTCATAACCTTGCCTGTATTTACCGAAATGTTTCTGCAATTGTCCGTCGGAAAATTAAATACCGCAGCCACGGCAAACGGTGTGAACAGACGCTTGCTTCCGCTTGAGAGCATCACATCGTGAGCGTCGTTGTTTGTTATCTTCATTCTTATCTCGAGTTTTCCGGTGCGTCCCGCAAGAAGCTCCGGCGAAACCGGTTTTCCGTCCAGCTTGTACTTAAGATCGAACTCTATTGGAAGCTTTTTTGTGGTAGTCCCCTGATAGTATATCTCTCCCTTTTCCGTCTTCCATCTGAGGCTTTGGCCGCTGGCAACAGGAACTTCCTCTCCCTTTACATTCCTTATACCCTCCAGTTTGGATACGTCATCAAATTCGACATCCATCTCTTCGGAATGCAGCCAATCGCTCACAATTATGTTGACCACTTTCCCTTCATGACTCAGATTGACATAAACAGTTTCTTCTTTTGTCGCCACATCCGCCGCCCATGAAAAGCTTGAGAACGCCATCAAAATAGCCATTGACATGCAAAATGCTCTGGCAATTCGCGTTTTATTTTTCATATCTACCGTTCCTTTCAATATTTATATGCTCTGTGAAATCTCTTTGTCATCGTTTTTCTTTTGCAAAGGTTTTTTCTTCCAATGCAATGTTGTCTTTTCAACGGTCTTTTCAAACACCATCAGGAGCGCAGGAAGGACCGTTATTATTACAAACATGCTGATAAGGGCCCCTCTCGAAATCATCAGCGCAAGCGCGCTTATCAGGTCCATGTCGGCTATGACTCCGACGCCTACTGTCGCAGCGAAAAATGTAAGCCCGCTTGTTACAATGGAGTTTATCGAACCCTCGAGTGCAATCTTCATGGCCTCGTGCTTTTCATAACCGTTACGTATTTCTTCTCTGTACCTCGTAGCCAGAAGTATCGCATAGTCTACAGTCGCCCCAAGCTGTATGCACCCTATGACTATGGATGCGATGAAGGGTATGACCGTTCCTGTATAGAATGGAATTGCCATGTTTATGAATATTGCCAACTCTATTGAAGCCACAAGCAATATGGGTACTGACAAAGAGTAGAACACAAGCATTATTATGGCGAAAATGGCAATTATGGAAACAATACTTACATTCTTGAAGTCTATGTCCGCAATTTCTATCAGGTCCTTGGTAAGCGCGCCCTCGCCTGTAATCAGTCCATCCGGATCATAGGATTTGACAATCCTGTCCATCTCATAAAGCTGATTGTTGAGTTCGTCCGTTGCCGCCCTGTAATTTGAATTTGCAAGCAGCATGCTGTAGCCGCCCTTCTTGCTGATGTCCTTTATTTCATCCGGCACGAAGCTTTCGGGCAAAGCCGGCCCGATGTATTTGTCATACCCTGCAACAAACTGTATTCCGTCAAGAGCCTCTATGCGGTCGATCATTTCCTTTTTTTCATATGACGGAAGCTCGTCGTTTATGACTATCATATGAGTGGTCATCATGTCGAATTTGTCTTTCAGCTTGTCAAGCGCGACTATGGATTCCATATCCTCCGGAAGCGATTGGTCGAGATTGTAGTATACAGGCGCATTTGCCTTTCCGTACAAAGCCGGAACGAGAATTATTATGAACATAAGCATGAAGCCCTTGTAATGCTTCGTTATGAAGTCCGCTGTTTTAGTGAATTCCGGCAATATGGTCCTATGCCTGAACCTGTGTATGGCCTTGTCGAAAACAAGAATCAGCGCCGGGAGTATCGTTACGGTCGACACAACTCCCAAAGCAACTCCTTTTGCCATCACAAACCCTATGTCCCTGCCTATTCCAAGCTTCATTACACCAAGTGCCAAAAAGCCTGCGATGGTTGTAAGCGAACTTCCGCTAATTGAAATCATTGTCTTGGAAACGGCATCGGCCATGGCCTCGTCTTTTCCCTTCTTTTGTGAAAGCTCCTCCTCGTACCTGTGCAAAAGGAAAATTGAAAAATCCATGGTGACTCCCAATTGCAGAACTGCCGCAAGAGCCTTCGTGAGATGGGATATCTCGCCCAGAAACACATTTGTTCCCATGTTGTAAAGAATCGCTATTCCGATTGCCGCAAGAAATATAAAAGGTATTAGGGTTGAACTCAGTGTCAGACTAAGCACTATCACCGCAAGAACAACGGCCAGCAACACGAATACAGGGGTTTCCTTGTCGGAAAGCTCTATTGTGTCTTTGAGTATTGCCGAGGTGCCGCTGAAAAAACACTGCTTGTTCATGACCTTTCTTATTTCCCCTATTGCATTTTGCGTTCCGTCCGCGGAGGACGGATTTTCGAATTTCACCATCAACAACGTGAAATTTTCCTGATAAAATATATCCTTGATGTCTCCCGGAATAATTTCTTTGGGAACATTTATATCCAAAAGGTCGTCAATCCACACAACCCCCTCAACGCCTTCAATATCCGAAATCTTTTCCTTGATGGCTGAGACATCCTTTCCTTCCATATCCTCAATTACCAGATATCCCGTTGCCGCATTCTTGAATATGTCATTCAAGACATCCTGTCCCTTCATGGAATCAAGCTCTTCCGGCAAATAGGTGAGAATGTCGTAATTGATTCTTGTCGTTGCAATCCCATAAAGTGACGGTATTACAAGCAATACGGCAATGATTAAAACCAAAACTCTTTTTTTCGCTATAAGCATTCCAAATCTTTTCATATCGTTATTCCCCTTCATACTTCTGATATTGCTTAGATGAATTTTGTACTGACCGGTCAGTTCAGTTTTTCTAATTATAATCCCGCTCACACAAAAATGCAAGCATTCCTGCAAAATATTTTTTATTTGAACATCTTCGCTTTTTCGTGTATATTGAAGTTAACTATACCGACCGGTCAGTCGAAAGCGGGTGTAAAATGAAAAACACAAAACAAACCATAATGGACGCCGCCATAAAGGAAATATCTGAAAAGGGCTATTTGGGTGCAACCATGGATGGAATTGCATTAAATGCCGGAGTTGCAAAGGGTACGCTCTACTACCATTTCAGAACAAAGGAAGAACTGTTCAATTTCATTGTCAGTGAAGGCCTTGCCCTAATCAAGCAAGACATAGACCAGGCGGTTTCTAAAGAAACAGACATAATCGACAAGTTCAAGAAGCTCAGCTTCGTGCAGCTTAAAATCATCTATGACAACAGGGACTTCTTCAAGGTCATAATGAGCCAGCTGTGGGGGATAGAGCTTAGGCAAACGGAACTTCGCGTTGCCGTAAAAGACTACATAGCTTATCTGGAATCCTACATCAAAGAAGCCATGAGCGAGAAAATAATCGACGTTGAAGATTCGCATCTATTAGCTTACGCATTTTTCGGAATAATGACTTCAGTCACCGTCTACGAGCTTTTGAACGACAAGGAATTCAATTCGATAGAAGATGCTGAAAAAATAATAAATTATACATTGAATGGAATTGGGATAAAAAATCCCGATTCATGAAGCTATGCAACATTAAAAAAACCACGGAAGTTCCGATTTCAGGCGGAATTTCCGTGGTTTTTAACTATGGCTATTTGTTAAATGATGTTGATAGAAAATCACAAGATTGAAGTACTCCCACCTACGCTGACATCAGTCTCGAGGTGGGAGTATTTTTGCCGGTATTTGATAAAATCGAATAGGCAAGTGAAAATCTATTTCGCTATGATACTCATTTCAGCATAGTGTTTTGTTTCATTCAATTCAATACAGCTGTCCCTGTAATCGATTTCAAAATTCATCAGTGAAGAATACAGATCTATGCTTCTTAGCAGGTGCACTGTGCAGTCATAGCTTTCTTCATCTGCACAAAACCGAATCAAAAGGTTTCTTACGTTTGGAAATTGAAGCCTTGAAACCGAAGGATGCACAAGTTTTCCAATGCACAGGTTCAAAGTACGATTACCGATTGGGATGAACAAATCCGTGTCGTCATCCTCTTGCCTGACCACTCTGATGTCAAAGTCACTGTTCAAGCAAAAATTGCCCTTTCTGTAAATCAAATTTCCAACCTCCTTAAGCAAAAATGAACCAAAAAAGCCATATGGTTTTTTTGGTTCATTCGACTATTCTACGGTTACTGATTTTGCAAGGTTTCTGGGCTTGTCCACGTCATTTCCACGCGCAACAGAAACGTAGTAGGCGAAAAGCTGGAGTGGGACTACAGAAAGGAGCGGTGTCAATTCATCCATTCCGTCCGGTATGAATACAACCTTGTCGGCTACCTTTTCAATTTCTTTGTTTCCTGCTTTTGCAACTGCAACGACATATGCCCCTCTTGCCTTAACCTCTTTTATGTTTGAAATCATCTTTTCAAACAGCCTGTCCTGGTTTGCCAAGGCAAAAACGAGAGTCCCCTCTTCCATCAGGGCTATTGTCCCATGCTTAAGCTCGCCCGCCGGAATTGCGAATGAGTTTATATACGATATCTCCTTGAGCTTCAGCGAACCCTCGTATGCAACATCGACATCTACGCTTCTTCCCATGAAGAATACGCTTTCGTTGTTGAATTGCTCGTCGGCAAGCTTTTGGAATATTTTTTCATCCCTTAGGACTTGACGGACTTTCTCGGGAATGGCTTTTAGCTCTCCGAGTACGGATTCATATCTTTCGTCGCTCATCACGCCCTTGACTCTTGCCATGTGGAGGGCTATCAGATACATGCTCATAAGCTGGGTGGTGTACGCCTTTGTCGATGCGACAGCTATCTCGGGGCCCGCCCATGTGTAGAACACATCGTCGGATTCGCGCGAAACGGAGCTCCCGACAACATTTACGACTGAGAGTACTCTCGCACCCTTCCGCTTTGCCTCGCGAAGAGCGGCCAGTGTGTCTATTGTCTCTCCCGACTGGCTCACCGCAATGAAGAGCGTCTTGTCGTCCACAAAAGGATCCCTGTATCTGAATTCTGAGGCTATGTCGACTTCCACAGGTATGCCTGCGAATTTTTCTATTGCGAACCTTCCAACAAGACCCGCATGGTAGGCCGTTCCGCATGCGACAATGTATATTTTGTTTATTTTTTCAAGGTCTTCTTTGGTAAGGCTTATGCCGTCAAGCATTATGGAATCGTCTTTCTCGAGCCTCCTGTGAAGCGTTTCATAAAGCCCCTTCGGCTGCTCGTGGATCTCCTTGAGCATGAAATGGGGATAGCCTTCTTTTTCTGCCGACTCTACATCCCATGTAACCTTGAATGTGTCCCTATTCTGTTCCTGCAGGAGGCTGTTGTAGATCTTGACTTCATTTTTTGTAAGAACTACGAATTCGTTGTTCTCTATGATATACATGTCCCGTGTATGTTTCAGGAGGGCAGGTATGTCTGAGGCAAGAAAATTTTCGCCCACTCCCTTTCCAACTATGAGCGGGCTGTCCTTCCTGACCGCTACCAGCTTGTCGGGTTCATTGCCGCATACAACCACTATTGCGTATGCACCCTGCATTTTATCGACAGCCTTATATACCGCGTCAACCAAATCCCCTTCATAAAAATATTCGATGAGATGGGATATGACTTCTGTATCTGTTTCTGACTTGAACACGACTCCAACTTCGTTTGTCAGCCAATCCTTGAGTTTCATGTAGTTCTCTATTATGCCGTTGTGTATTACCGCTATGTTTCCGTTTGTGCTCGTATGCGGGTGAGCATTGAAATCACTCGGGGCTCCGTGAGTTGCCCATCTGGTATGTCCCATTCCTATCGAACCCGAAAATTCCTCGTTCCGAATCTTTTCCTGCAAAACCGACAGTCGTCCGGCAAACTTGCGCACTTCGAGACTTCCATTGTTGTAGACCGCTATCCCCGACGAATCGTACCCTCTGTACTCAAGCTTTGCAAGACCTTCAACAATTATCGGTGTAGCCTTTTTATAACCTATATATCCTACGATTCCACACATGATGAAATCCTCCAATTTTTTATTTTTACAAACCATCTGTCATGGTTCCACCCAACCGTTTTGTTCCCAAAATCGCTTCCGGGCTTTGTACAGTCTTTTCAGCCGTGGACCGGCCGCGGGGCATCCGCCGAAATTTCGATAAACCCCGTCCTCGTCAGCTCTGTGAGCTCAGGCGCTTATTCCTTTTTTATTTAGTCTTATTTCATTGACCACAACCTTTCGTAAAGTGAAAAGTAGTAAGTAGAAAGCAGAAAGTAAAAAGTAAAAAGTAAAAACCCAATACTTAAAAACAAATATAAAAATCAAACCGTTAAAAATAAATTATACTTTTATTTCTTGATCCTTCGCTTTTGTTCTTGTTTCAACTTTCCACTTTCCTCTTTCCACTTTTTCTATCCCAATCGCTTTTCTATCAGATTAACAAGATCTTTCGCTTTTTCCTCAAGAATGTCTTGTTCCTTTCCTTCTATCATCACTCGCACAAGAGGCTCGGTCCCCGATGCCCTTACAAGAACTCTTCCTTCACCATTGAAGAATTTTTCCGTATCTTTGACTGATTGCCTTATCACTTCGTCTTCCATATAATCGTGCTTCTTGTCGTTGTCGACTCTCGCATTTATAAGCACCTGCGGAAATGCCTCCATTATGGTTTTTAGCTCGGAAAGCTTTTTGCCTCTCTTTTTCATCACTTTCAACAACATAAGGGCGGACAAAAGCCCATCACCTGTGGTATTGTGATCAAGAAATATGAGATGTCCAGATTGCTCTCCCCCGAAGTTATATCCGTCAGCAAGCATTTTTTCGAGCACGTATCTGTCTCCAACCCTTGTTTTTTCAATTTTTATTCCTCTGCTTCCAAGTGATTCGAAAAGCCCCATATTGCTCATAACCGTCGTAACAATAGTGTCTTTGCTAAGCTCTCCTGCCTCTTTCAAGTAGTTGGCGCAGATTGCCATTATCTTGTCGCCATCAACTACTTGGCCTGTTTCATCTACCGCAATGAGCCTGTCGGCATCACCGTCAAATGCCAATCCTATTGCATAATCGCCGGACTTCACGAGATTTTGGACAAGCTCGACATGGGTGGATCCGCACCCCTTGTTTATGTTGTGGCCGTCAGGTTGGCAACAAAGGGCTGAAACCTCAGCATTCATTTTTGAAAGGGCATAGGCTGCCGTAGTGGTTGCCGCTCCATTTGCGCAATCTATAGCCACCTTTAAGCCGGAGAAATCCACATCCATCTTGCCTACAAGATGGTCGCAATAGAGCTTGTAAGCTTCCGGCATGGTTTTCCATATCCCTACATGTTCGCCGTCTATGAGTGATTCGGCCTCGAGTCCTCCAAGTATGTATTTTTCTATTTTATCTTCTATTTCATCTGCCAGCTTGTATCCGTTTTTGTTGAAAAACTTTATACCGTTGTATTCGGCCGGATTGTGGGAAGCCGAAATGACAACCCCTGCATCCGCTCCCAAGTAACGAGTAAGATATGCCACAGCCGGTGTCGGCACGACTCCAACAGATACAACATCCCCACCCATTGACATTATGCCTGCAGCAAGCGAAGCTTCGAGCATGTCTCCGGAAATGCGAGTGTCTTTGCCGATAAGTATTTTGATCTGCTTTTTTCCTTCGGCAAGAACATGCGCTCCGTATCTTCCCAGCTTGTATGCAAGATCGTTTGTAAGTTCGACATTGGCTATTCCTCTTACTCCGTCAGTACCAAAAAATCTCCCCATATTGTCCTCCGCATTCTATATCCATTATTTCCGAATTTGACAAAATAAATGATGGTTTTTACTTGAAATCCATCTGCTTCATTTTATCATACAGTCGACTTTCCCTCAATGACAAAACGGAAACAACGGGCCCCCACAAAAAAAGGATGCCGCTTTTGCGGCACCCTTTTAAATTTAAAATTTATTCTTTGATTTTTCCATTGCCTGCCAAGACTTTGTAAGATCTTGCGACAAGCACAATAGCCAATATGAAGAGAGCTATTGCAAAACCGACGAGAAGCATGTTTCCTGCTGCCAGGTTTTGTTGAATCAATAGTGCTATTGCAGTGAGTGTAGCTGCGAACATGAATATCATCGGAGCTATAATCATTCCAACTTTCTTTCCTTGGTTCTTAAGGTAAGCTGCAAGTGCGAGCAATGCAAGACCTGCGAGCAATTGGTTTGACGAACCGAAGAGAGGCCATACCTTTGTCCAGCCTACGAGAGCCAATGCTCCACCGGCTGCGACTGTTATTGTTGTTGCAACGAAACGGTTTGTAACGATTACACTTTGAACTTCCTTAGTGTCATCCTCAAAGAATTCCTGGAGTATGAAACGTCCAAGTCTTGTTGCAGTATCGAGTGAAGTAAGTGCGAACGCTGAAATCGCGAGTGCAGCGAAAGGTTTACCTACATTAAACGGAATTCCGATTTTTGTCATGAAGGTTCCGATTCCCTCTGAGAATACATTGATAGGTCCGCCGTTTCCAGCCAATTCAGCCAATTCTCCGCTGGAAATATATCCTGCTGTGATAAGTGCTATTACAGCCAAAACACACTCTATGAGCATTCCGCCGTAACCAATGAGCATTGCGTCTTTTTCATTTGAAATCTGCTTGGATGTAGTACCCGAACCAACCAAGCTGTGGAAACCTGAAATAGCTCCGCATGCGATTGTGATAAAGAGCATTGGGAACAAGTATTGTCCGCCAACTTTGAATCCTGCATAAGGTGTAAGCTGCATGCTTGGCGCATAGAATATGAGTCCAAGAACGGCTCCGATAATCATAGCGTAAAGCAAGAATGAGTTCAAGTAGTCACGCGGCTGCAAGAGTATCCATACAGGTGTAACTGAAGCGATAAAAATGTAAACGAGAAGGAAGAAAATCCAAGTTGTTTTTGAAAGAACAAGCGGGAAAGTCATTCCAAGCCATATGCAAACTACGAGGAGTCCAATTCCGATTACACTACCAACTGCCAAGGAAGCGCCTTTTCTGTAAACAAGGAATCCGAATCCTATGGCCAATGCTATAAAGAGCATCGATGCCATTGCAGCTTCAGGCGATGCAACGAAAGTGTTTGCAACTATGT
Source organism: Clostridia bacterium (assembly GCA_035269385.1). Taxonomy (GTDB): domain Bacteria; phylum Bacillota; class Clostridia; order Peptostreptococcales; family BM714; genus BM714. The sequence continues at coordinate 3,863 of DATFJE010000083.1, read as the reverse complement.
TTACAAATGCTGCGATAACGAGAACAAGCGCCAACCAGGAAAATACTGCGAAAAGCCTTTTTTCTGTTCTTCCGATATTGGCTTCGATAACTTGGCCGACTGATTTACCGTCATTTCTGATGGATGAGAAAAGAGCTCCAAAGTCATGGACTCCACCGAAGAAAATACCTCCGATTACAATCCAAAGCATAACTGGAATCCATCCAAAAGACGCTGCCGCGATAGGTCCAACTATAGGTCCTGCACCTGCGATTGACGCAAAGTGATGGCCCAGGAGCACCGGAGCTTTTGCGGGAACGTAGTCCACACCGTCTTCCATGTAATGCGCCGGCGTTTCCCTTGAAGGGTCAACACCCCATTCTTTTGCCAGCCATCTACCATATGTAACATAAGCAATAACAAAAATTACGATAGAAACTAACACCAATACTAATGAGTTCATATAAATCCTCCTTTTAAATTATATTTTAAGGCCGATAGAAATTTTCGACCTTAACGGCTTTTTTGGATGCCACAACGCGCTCGTCCTTCAAATCAACCATTATAAGGCGAACGTCGACCCATCCTTTTATTCCGAACAGGTAGCTTTTTTGATGTCTGAACCTTTTTATTCTGTTTTCCAAATTCTTGTCGTCTATCGAATCGGTGACGATTACGCCGGTTATTGTAGTCGACATGTGATCGTCTCTCAATTTCACCATTTCATCTATGGAACCCACCAACATTTCTATGTAGGCATCAACTATGTCCTCTGTAATCATGTCAAAATATTTAACAAAGCAAAATTCGTCATTCTCCATTCCGTAAACTTTCATTTTCTTCATGGCAAAATAACGTTCCGTCCGTATATGAGATTCAGCAAACATGTCTATGCTGTATCCTGAATGCTCATACGGTACGGTCAAATCAAAATTATTCATCAATCTTCTTTTCATAAGCTCAATGTACTCTTTGAATTCCATATGCGCACCCTGTCCTTCTAATACCCAATTACCATTAATATCACACCATCATTTTACAACTCTTTTATGTGTGCTTCAGGAATTAATTGTAAAGTGCCTGATATCGGTTCCAAACTGCATATATCGGAACCAAAACGCATTGCGGCTTTTTGGTAAATAAAAAATCCCTGATTGCTTGTCAGGCAATCAGGGATTTTGAAATTATTTAACAGCTTCGGCTCCCTTTAAAAGCGCGTTTTCATTAAGTGGAACCAAATGAGCTTTTGATGGTCCGAAAACCTTTTTGAATGCTTCTATAACTGTTTCGCTCTTGACAGTTTTTGTAACTTCAAGATATGCTCCAAGCATTACCATATTGGCAGCTTTGCCTGTCCCCAAAGAAACGGCTATTTCATTTGCCGGAACATAATATACTTCAATGTCGTCTCTCTCAGCTTTCCTTTCAATCAATGAACTGTTTATGAAAAGCTTTCCGCCCGGAACCAATTCCTCTTCGAATTTGATCAATGAAGGAAGGTTCATGGCTATTACTGTAGTAGCGTCTTTTTCGATAATCGGAGAGCCTATGAGGGTATCCGATACCATCACGGCGCAATTTGCCGTTCCACCACGCATTTCAGGACCGTATGAAGGAAGCCATGAAACTTGCTTATCTTCAATCATGCCGGCATAAGTCAAAAGCTTGCCCATAGACATGACTCCTTGTCCGCCGAATCCTGCGCAAACAACCTTTTCGTTCAACATGTTATTCCACCTCCCACGGATTTTTCAAGTTGCCCATTGGATAATAAGGCATCATATTTTCCTGGAGCCATGAAATTGCGTCAACAGGAGTCATGCCCCAGTTCGTAGGACAAGTTGAAAGAACCTCGACGATTGCGTATCCTTTTCCCTCGAGTTGACATTCAAAAGCTTTTTTAATGGCTTTTTTGGCTTTTCTAACATTCGCCGGAGTATCTACTGCAACACGCTCGACAAAAGCGGCGCCATTGATTGTTGCAAGCATTTCGGAAACCTTAAGCGGTTGTCCGCAAAGGGATTCGTCTCTGCCATACGGAGCGGTTGTAGCCTTTTGCCCTACCAAGGTAGTCGGAGCCATTTGTCCACCGGTCATTCCGTATATTGCATTGTTTACAAAAATTGTAGTTATTTTTTCTCCCCTGTGGGCTGCATGAACAACTTCAGCAGCTCCAATGGAAGCTAAATCTCCATCTCCCTGATAAGTGAACACGACTTTGTCGGGAAGCGCTCTCTTTATTCCTGTAGCAACGGCAGGAGCACGTCCATGCGCAGCTTCATTCATGTCGCAATTGAAATAATCATAAGCCAAAACCGAGCAACCTACCGGAGCTACTCCAATAGTGTCTCCCAAAACGCCCAGCTCTTCCAAAACTTCAGCCGTGATTCGATGGATAATTCCATGGGTACAGCCGGGGCAGTAATGGAATTCCTTCTCTGTAAGTCCTTGCGTCTTATTGAAAACAACAGCCATTATTTGACACCCCCTAGCAATTCTTTTGCGGCTTCAACTATATCCTGTGGTGCAGGCACCATTCCACCGCTTCTTCCATAGAATCCGATTGGCAATCTGCCTTCGTTTGCAATCTTGACATCATCAATCATTTGTCCGCCCTGGCTCATCTCTACACTCATGAGAGCCTTTGCCGTAGCGGGGATTTCTGCAAATGCCTTGTTCGGGAAAGGCCAAAGCGTTATCGGTCTTATAAGGCCGGCTTTTATGCCTTCCTTTTCAAGAAGATCGATGGCATTTTTCGTGATTCTTGAAACGGTACCGTATGCAACGAAAACCAATTCAGCATCTTCGAGTCTATATGATTCATATCTGACTTCTTTTTCTTCCATTTCCATGTATTTTGCTTCAAGTTTCTGGTTCAACGCCTCAAGCTCAGGAGCTTGAAGCCTGAGGGAGTTTACTATGTTCGGTTTTCTTGCTCCCTTTGTTCCTATTGTTGCCCAGTCTTTTTCAGGCAAGTCCATCTTTTCAGTTTCCTTGAACTCGATAGGCTCCATCATTTGTCCTATCATGCCGTCTCCAAGGACCAATACAGGGTTTCTGTAATAGTCGGCAATATCAAAGGCCTTCATAGTATAGTCAACTAATTCTTGGACATTTGCAGGCGCATAGACAAGGGTTCTATAGTCTCCGTTTCCTCCGCCTCTTGTTGCTTGGAAATAATCCGACTGGGATGACTGTATGCTGCCAAGTCCCGGGCCGCCCCTCATCATATTTACAATTACGCATGGAAGTTCGGCTCCTGCTATATAGGAAATTCCTTCCTGTTTCAAAGCTATTCCGGGAGACGATGAGGATGTCATTACTCTAACGCCTGCACCTGCTGCGCCATAAACCATGTTTATCGCCGCAACTTCACTTTCGGCTTGTACAAAACTTCCTCCTATTTTCGGAAGCTCTTTTGACATATATTCAGGTACTTCATTCTGCGGTGTTATAGGATAACCGAAAAAGTATTTGCAGCCGGCTTTTATGGCGGCGGCTCCTACTGCTTCGTTTCCTTTCATCAAAACTTTAGCCATAGGTTTTTATCCCTCCTTGTTATTATTCTCTTTCTACTGAAATTACTACGTCAGGACACATGGTCGCGCAATTGGCACATCCTATGCACTTGTCCATTTCATCCACGGTCGCCGGATGATATCCTTTGACGTTGATTCTGCTTGTATCGAGTTTTATGATTCCAACAGGACAAACAGTGACACAGAGTCCACAGCCTTTGCATCTTGCTTCATCGAATGTGACTTTTCCTTTTGCCATTCTTTCACCCCTCCTCAAATTATATGGTTTGTCGAGTCCCGAAAAATTACATCCAAATTTCTCTCATGTACAATTTGATCGGGAATATTTCCCCATCCATTTTTTCT
>DATFJE010000082.1:0-10526 GCA_035269385.1 Clostridia bacterium | reverse complement strand
TAAATTTATTTTTTCAAAAAAAATGCCGTCAAAACGTGAGTACTACAAGAAAGAGATCAATCTTCTTCCTGAAGACCTTGGAAAGCGTAAGAAGAAATACACAAGAAACTTCTTGTATCTTTTAGTTGTGTCTTTATTTGTTGGCTCAATGGCCGGGGGATACTTGTACCTTGACATCGCGATAGAAGACAGGGTGGAAAATAAAACCATAATAGAAAACAGCATCTTGGAACTTACTGAAAAGGAGAACGACCAGGAATTGATTCTGTTCCTCAATTCCAGAGTAGAGGCAAAATCGAAAGCCATTATGGAATTCGAACTCATTTCACCCAAAATTATTCCTGTTTTGAATACACTCGAAAACAACATGCCGGCAAAGCTCAGCTTCACGAGCCTGAGCAAAAATGAAGCAGAACTTTTGATAGAAGGAGAAGCAGAATCTAAAGAAGTCATAGCCGAACTTTTGCACAATCTGAAGAATGAAGATTTGTTTGAATATGTTGTGGTCGAAACAATTTCAAAGGATTCTCTTGAAATTGAGACCAATTTTTATTTTACAATGCAATGCCTATTTAAAAGCATAGGAGGCGATGACGATGTCTCTATCTAAAAGAGAAAAAACCTTGCTTGCGGTGCTTCTGTCGATTGTTACGTTATTTGCTTTCTTTCGATTTATATATCAACCAAAAGCAGCTCAAATAGATGTCTTGGACGCTGAAATAGCGAAAGACGAGGTTCTATTTGTGCTACTTGAAAAAAGCATACTGGACAGCAATGACATTGAATCCTCAATCAGCAATATGAAAATAAAACTAAAGGAAATGGACAAGCTTCTTCCCATGAAGATTTATCAGGAAGAAATCATACTGTATTTAGAGGATTTGCTCTTTAATTACGGAATTGCCACACAAAACATAAGCTTCTCAACCGATTCTTTGATTGACAGCTCATTGAGTGAAAACTCCAACAAGGATTCTGTCGAGAACCTTCTCAACGAATACGAGGAGGGAACAAGACGAAGGACACTTGAGGAACTGAAAAAAATAGGCGAAGAAATCCCTGAAACAGATGTGGAGAAGGAACCTATATCGACAATGCAGTTCGAAGCCTCAATTGATTTTTCAGGCAAGTATTCGGACATCAAGGCTTTTATGGATGAAATAGAGAGCAATAACAGGCTTATAGCCATACGAAATATCAATATAATGTCAAATGAAGAGGATGTAAGCGGAAACATGCTCCTTAGCTTCCCTTTCTATGAAGACGGATCGCTGAATGAGCTTGTTTGGAAAATCGAAAACAACTATGGAAAACCCGACCTTTTCAAGAAAGCCGATTCCAGCACATGGGTATACGGTTATACTCCCGACATGACGGAATTCAACCGTTCGGACTTCTACATTTTCCTCGATCCTGTAAAGAATGTTTCTCCAACTGCAACAATGGGTAAAACACCTTACAACTATACAGCCATTTACAACAATTCAAAAATTTCGGAAACAATGAAACTAATTATAAACAAAGATAAAGATTCATCATATTTCTATAGATATGAAAACAGCACATCGAGCTTCCCTTCCGATAAAGAATCTTTCACTGAATTCGAACCTTCAAACGGGAAAGTCTTTCTAAATGTTTATGTCAGGTCCGATGAAATGAGCGATGCAATTCCCGGAGCAAAATTGATGATTGACAACCAGACAAGTCTTCCGCTTTACATGCATGTGATTGGAGACAATCCCGAAGAACCGGCTTTTGACTATGAAGTGATAAGCGGAGATGTACGCGAAACAAAATTGCCATAAAAAACTGGCCATTTTACAGACAACGAATCACAAGGAGGTACTTAATGAATAACGAAAAGGGTTTCACGCTGATAGAATTAGTCGTAAGTGTTGCCATGCTTTCAATACTCATTGTGCCTTTCTTCGGCATTTTTACCAATGCCGCCAAGCTCGACATGCGCTCGAAAAAAGACTTAACCGCAAACCACCTTGCTCAGCATATAGCATCAGAAGTCAAGGGTAATCCTGATATTTTTTCAGATGAAACAGAATACATGACGCCAGATGGACCTAAAAATTGGACAACAGAAAGTGAAATGGATTTGAGTTATCTAATAGGTAATGAATACAAGGGTTTTTATGCAGAGATAGAATACGGACCGCTCGTTAATTTATCAGTTGAATTAGAGGATAACATAAATGTAAATGACGATGTGGAGGTAGATGAAGAAATTACTGCTCTTATAATGAACGATGACAAAAATCATGTAGATTTGTTTTTTGATCTTGAAGTTGCAGGGGATTTTTATGATAAAAATGGTAATGGTCAGATTAAGGTTATGATTGAAAAAGTCAAAACAAGCGGTCAACATGCTGGAGAAGTAGAGATAAAAATACAGGGTAATAGTTTTTATTACCCAATTGATTCAGTTATGAATAATAGAGGTTTCATTTTGATTAAAATAGTATTATTGGGAGAAAGTGATTATACAGGGGAGAGAGATATTGAAATAAAAAATAAGAATACAGATGAGAAATATAATGTACGGTATATTATAGAAAATTTTAATGACTCTGTTGTTACAATTAATGATGATGACGACAATGTAGATGAATACGATTCATATGAAGATGGTGACACTCACGCGGCTTCCGAATTAAGAAATTTAACAGTGAAAATAACGGGGCACGACCCTGTCAGTAAGACAGACAAGGTTTTTAAAACGCTCTCTACGTTAGTGGCACAGTGAAAAGAGTGAGGACATGAAAAGAAATTCAAGAGATAAAGAAAGAGGTTCCGCCCTTATTTTCACAATTTTAATTTTGTTTATACTGAGTGTCCTCGGCTCAGTGCTTATTTCTGTTGCAATGACAAATTTTAAACTTACAAAACATAGCAGCGACTATGATACCGTATATTATTTGACTGATGGAGCGGCTGAAGAGGTTCTTGCCGAAATGGAAATTTTGGCTAAAAATGCAGAATTCAATAGTCTATCGACAATGAGTTCATATGCTGAAACAATTAAAGAAGATTATGTTACTCCTCATCTAACTACAGAAACTATAACTACATGTAATAATGGAGGAAATAACTGCACAACTACAACCATAACTACAACTACCTATAGCTATGATATTGATAATTCTGATGATTCTGATGATAATTACGAAAAGAATCTTGCAGAGAAGTATGAGGAATTTTTTTTAAAAGAGATTGCAAAGACACTTTTTAAACCTATAACTAAAGAATACGAATTTGACGCAGCTTTAGGCAATGCTTTCGATGAAAATGAGCCTATAAACATCGATATAATTTCGCCAAATGCATCTATATTCAAAGATTGCGAAGAAAACGACTACGAATACGAAGACGGCGATTTATCTGATGGTGAAAGCATACAGATAAAGGTTTCCGGCTTTTATAATGGTTTACAACGTGACATCGTTCTCGATTATGAAATACATGTACCTCCTTATAGTTTCAAAGGCAAGAAATATGAGGATGAGGATGTTCATTATATTTTATATTATGGATATGAAGTCAGAAGCAATACTACTCCAGGGTTGGAACTTGTTTCATGGATGGAAAGAAATATAAATGAATAGATTTAATTCAAAAAGCCGGTAAACGGTTTTTTGTTTATTTAAAATAATCCGTAATTAAACAATAAATTATTTGTTGGAGGAATTTATGCGAAACAGGATAAACAAACTTAAAAAGCATCTTTCCCTTGCTTCGAGCGAAGGCGTTCTTCTTTCAAAGCCTGTCAACATAAGATACTATTCATCATTCACAGGAACCTCCGGATTCATATATTCCGATTCCAAAAACGATTATTTTCTGACCGATTCAAGGTATGTCGAGCAGGCTAAGAAGCAGTGCGAAGGCTTTGAAGTGATTGAAATATCAAAAGACCATACCATATTCGACTTTCTTGAAAGCAAGCGTCCAAGCAGGCTTTTCGTTGAAGAAAATCATGTGACCATGGCTTTCCATGCCAAGCTTGTAAAGAGGCTCGAAAATACCATTCTGATTGGTCTGGATGACATTGTTTCAAGCCAAAGGATTATAAAATACGAATTTGAAATCGAAAAGATATCGATTGCGGCAAATATAGCTGACAAAGCCTTTTCGCATATTGTCGAATTCATAAGGCCCGGACTTTCTGAAATTGAAATAGCCTTTGAGCTCGAGTTCTTCATGCGAAGGAATGGCGCGTCGGGACTTTCTTTCGAGACCATCGTCGCCAGCGGAAAAAGGTCTTCGATGCCCCACGGTACAGCCTCTGACAAAATTGTCGAAAAGGGCGAATTCATAACAATGGATTTCGGATGCGTATATGAAGGCTATTGCTCGGATATGACAAGGACCGTCCATTTGGGGGCGGCAAATCAAGATGAGAAATCGGTCTACGGCATAGTGCTAAAGTCCCAGAAAAAGGCTCTTGAATACATCAGGGAAGGGGCCTTGGCCAATTCTGTTGACAAGATTGCCAGAGACATTATAATTGAGAATGGGTACGGAGACTTTTTCGGTCACGGGCTTGGCCACGGAGTCGGTCTCGAAGTACACGAGGAACCAAGGCTTTCTCCAGGGAGCGATAAAGTTCTTTCAGCCGGGATGGTCGTAACTGACGAACCTGGGATCTACTTGCCGGGAAAATTCGGTGTCAGAATAGAGGATTTGATAGCTGTCAAAAATGATAGTTGCGAGATTCTTTCAAATTCACCCAAAGAATTAATTGAAATATGAAATCAAGACGATTTATAGTATAATGATTCTAGCAAATACAAGATGGAGGTATATTAATGATTTCAGCAGGTGATTTTAGAAAAGGCGTTACTTTTGAAATAGACGGAGAACCTTTCGTCGTTGTGGATTTCCAGCACGTCAAGCCAGGAAAAGGAGCGGCTTTCGTAAGAACCAAGTACAAAAGCCTAAAATCGGGAGCAACGAGGGAACAGGCTTTCAATCCAAGCGAGAAATTCCCCAAGGCCCACATAGAGACAAAGGAAATGCAATATCTTTACAACGATGGAGACCTTTATTATTTCATGGACAACGAGACATACGAGCAAATACCCCTTGAGGAGAAACTCGTGGAAAACGCGATAAAATATCTCAAGGAAAACGACAATGCGACTTTGAGATTTTACAAAGGCAATTGTTTCCAAGTTGACGCTCCCAACTTTGTTGAACTTGAAGTAACTGAAACCGAGCCAGGAATAAAAGGCGACACTGCTTCCAATGTCACGAAACGCGCAGTCGTTGAAACTGGAGCTGAAATACTGGTTCCGCTTTTCATAAACGAAGGCGATTCTGTGAAAATAGATACAAGAACAGGCGATTATCTTTCCCGGGTATAAACCCGGCGACGAATCCAAAAGGAGGGCTACATGAATAATCTTAACGAAAAAGTTTCTTATCTCAAGGGTCTCATGGAAGGCATGGATATCGACACAAATGCAAATGAAGGCAAATTGTTTGCTAAAATCGTTGAAACGCTTGAGGACCTTGCGCGTGAAGTCGATTACATCAATGAAGATCTCGACGACATGGAAGAATATCTGGATGCCATGGATGACGATTTGACAGATTTGGAGGACGATTTTTACGATCTTGAAGATGAAGAAGACGAAGATGAATTCTATGAAATAGAATGTCCTTCCTGCGACGACATTTTCTATTTGGATGAATCCGATTTAATTTTTGATGGCGAAGGCCTTATCAAAGTCGCTTGTCCCAATTGCGGCGAAATGGTTGTAATAAACGAGGAAATGGACTACTTCGCCGAAAACGAAGAAGATGAAACAGAGGACACTGAAGTTTAAACCGTTTGGAGGCATATACATGGAAGATAAACGTCAACTTGACAATTTGGAATATGGAGAAGTAAACATTTCAAATGAAGTCATAGGCATTATTGCGGGACTTGCAGCAAAGGAAGTAAGCGGAGTCGCTGAGATGAACAGCAGCCTTGGTGTTGAGATATCGGAAATTTTCGGAAAGAAAAATTACAACAAAGGCGTGAAGGTGGAAATAGATTCCGATAATTCCATTACTGTAAACCTAAATCTCATTATTGACTACGGAATTGTTATTCCTGACATCTGTTCAAAAATACAGGAAAATGTAAAGAAATCCATTGAAACAATGACCGAGATGGCAGTAAGCGCCATCAATATACACATTCAAGGGATTAAATAATCGTACCCATTTAAACTCATGAATATCATTCGTCTAAGAACTAACCTTGGTTAGTTCTTATTCATTAAAGCAGGGAGGAACTATGAACAGGAAGCAGGAAAGAGAAGAATTGCTCAAGATTCTCTTTGAAAAAGACTTGAATTCGGACTCGAATGCATTAGGCCAATTCAAGAATAATCTTTTCATAGAAAATCTTTTCAAAGACATAGACGAAAACAAGAATAGGATCGATTCCATTATAAAAGAACATCTCAAGGACTGGTCCATTGAAAGGCTGCCTGCCGTAGACAGGGCAATCCTCAGGATAGCTTTGGCGGAAATACTTTACCGTGAGGAAATACCTCTTTCTGTATCGATTAATGAGGCTGTGGAACTGGCAAAAAAATTCAGCGATGAAAAATCCGCTAAATTCATAAACGGACTTTTAGGCAATCTCAAAGATGAAGAACTTTAGTCTTGGAATCGACACAAGCTGCTATACTACTTCATTGGCAATTGTGGATGAGTCTGGCAGTGTTGTAGCAGACGAAAGGATTCCTCTCCGGGTAAAGCCGGGGCAAAGGGGTTTGCGTCAATCGGATGCTTTTTATCAGCATGTCTTGAACCTTCCGGCACTCTTTGAAAAAGCGTCCATGTATTCCAACTTTATAGGGAATGTTTCCGCAAGCTCAAAACCAAGGAATCTCCCTGACTCATATATGCCTGTTTTCAACGCAGGCACCGCATTCGCCAAAACAGTTTCAAGCATGCTATCTTTGCCTTTGAATCTTTTTTCACACCAGGAGGGGCATATCTATTCTGCTTTGCCGGAATCGGGAATAAATGACGAATTGCCTTTTTATATAGTGCATCTTTCAGGCGGTACTGCCGAAATAATGAGCGCTTCATCGCAAAATGGTAGAATTTCAACAAAAATCATCGGAGGCTCTCTTGACATAACTGCAGGACAACTGTTAGACAGGCTTGGCGTAAGGCTGGGATACGGTTTTCCATCAGGTAAAGCATTGGATGAAATCGCATCAGTTTCCAACTCGAAAGATTCATACCGGATTTCTGTAAAAGACGGCTATTTCAACCTTTCCGGAATCGAAAACATATATGAAAGGGATATTTTAAACGGAATTGACGCTTCCGAAATTATCCATAAGACTTTCAAGTGCCTATCAAACACACTTTCAAAATCTTTCAATAATCTTGAAATTGCAGGAAAACCGATTCTTATGACGGGAGGCGTATCAGCAAGCCGCTTCCTGAATAAATCCCTGTCAAACAAATCCGATTCAATTCATTTCGGACCACCAGACCTTTGCACGGACAATGCCGTAGGAATAGCACGAATGGGAATCAAATTGTCAGGAGCTGATGAAAAATGAAAATGAAGACATTCAGCGTATCCGAAGTAAACCGGTACATAAAACGGATTCTTCAAGCCGACCCTTTGCTCGGCCACCTTTCGGTAAAAGGTGAGATTTCAAACTACAAGGCAAATCCAGCAGGATACGCTTTTTTCACCCTAAAGGATGCGGAAAGTAAAATCAGTTGTGTTATTTTTTCAAACCGGATGAAGAATCTCACTTTTGTACCCGAAAACGGAATGGCTGTAAAAGTCATGGGCAACATATCCCTTTACGAGAAATCAGGGGTTTACCAAATATATGTAAACGATATGGAGCCTTCAGGCACAGGTGATTTGTTCAGGAGATTCGAGGAGCTTAAAAAACGTCTTCAAGCAAAAGGATATTTTGACGAAAAGTCCAAAATGGATATCCCTCAATTCCCTGAAAATATCGCAATTGTAACATCCGCGAGCGGCGCCGCACTTAGGGATATACTTAAAATAGCTGAGAGGCGAAATAAAACCACAAGCCTATATATTTATCCTTGTTTGGTCCAAGGCATCCATGCAGCCGCAAATATCGCCGAAAATATCAGGCTGGCCAACTCGTCGTCAAATGAATACGACATGATAATTCTTGCGAGGGGTGGAGGCTCAATAGAAGAATTGTGGGCGTTCAACGAGGAAATACTGGCGGATGCAATCCACATGTCCAATATACCTGTCGTTTCGGCTGTAGGACACGAAACCGACTTTACTATTTCCGATTTCACTTCTGATTTCAGAGCTCCAACGCCTTCTGCCGCAGCCGAACTTTGCCTGCCTGAAACAGGCGCCATTTCGGAAACTTTAGAATCCTATGAAAAGTACATGAAAATAAACATGTTAAACAGATTTTCAATGATGCAAAATGTACTGGATGAAAATTCGCCTTCCAGAATGAACAAAAAACTTTTTTGGCGAATTGAAAATAAAAAGAAAGACATTCAGTATTTGTTCGCTTCAATGAACTCTTCACTTGAACATTCATTGACAAGGCTCGAAGAAGAGGCCGCTACAACTTTTGAATCGCTAAATAGGGCAAATCCAGATTCAATACTGCGAAAGGGTTATGCAATCGTGTATAATGAATCTGAGAAGGTTGTTTCAGGCATTGACGACGTTAATTTGAATGAATCCATTACCATCGCTGTTAAAAATGGTAAAATAAAGAGCAAGGTTACTTCTCTCAAGAAGGGGATATGACAAAATGACAAAGAAAAAAAATATTTTCGAGGAACAAATGAATCAGCTTAAAGACTCTCTTGAAAAACTCGACAACAATGATTTGTCTCTCGAGGACGCCTTGAAAGTCTACGAGAAAGGTGTCGAGGCATATAATAATTGCAACAAGGCTTTGTCGGAGGCTCGTAAAAAAGTCCAGATACTTGTCGATTCCACAGAAAAGGAAACCTTCGGGGATTTCGATGAAAGGGATTCAAACAATGACATTTGAACAAAATATGCATGATTACAAAACAACCATAGAAAAAGCACTGAAAAATATCGTTTATCTGAACACCTCTTCCAACAGGTTTCAGCAAAAATTGATTGATTCAATGAACTACAGTCTTCATGCAGGCGGAAAACGTTTGCGTCCAATGCTGCTTCTTGAAGCAAACAGAATTTTGGGAGGGGAGCAGAAAAAGGCAATTCCTTTCGCATGCGCGCTTGAACTCATACACACGTACTCGCTGGTGCACGACGACCTTCCGGCTATGGACGATGACGATTTGCGAAGAGGCAAACCGACAAACCACACTGTTTATGGTGAAGCTATTGCCATTTTATCCGGTGATGCGCTCCTTAATCTGGCTTATGAAATAATGCTTGAATCAATTGAAGACAAGCAAGGAATCGAAGCTTCTAAAATACTCGCGGAGTCTTCCGGTTCAAGAGGCATGGTCGGAGGACAATCAGTGGATGTGCAAACCGACGGCCTATCCATAGAAAAGGATATTCTTGAGTATATCCATATGAACAAGACTTCCAGATTGATACAGGCAGCTCTTAAAATGGGAGCAACACTCGCAGGTGGAAAAAAAGAGGAAATTGCGGCTTTCAGCGGTTTCGGGTTCCATTTGGGAATGGCTTTCCAGATAAAGGACGATCTTCTTGACATTGAAGGAGATGAATCATTGCTTGGAAAACCTGTAGGCAGCGACATGGCGGCGAAAAAAAACACTTACCCTAAGATAATGGGACTTGAAGCCTCAAAAGCTTCTCTAAATGAGCACACCGGAATTGCAGTTTCCGAACTGGAAAAAATAGACGGAGACACAGTCTTTTTAAAATGGCTTGCAAGCCATCTTTTATCCAGAAACTCTTGATTTTTATTAGGAAGGTGATGACCTCTTGTTATATATGAGAACGCTGTTCTCCAATCCATACTTCAATGCTTCCTTTTGGTCATGGTTCACAGCTCAGGCCTTGAAGGTGATTCTAACACTCATAAAGGAAAGAAAGCTTGATTTTTATCGCTTTGTAGGTTCCGGCGGAATGCCCAGTTCCCATTCTGCAATGGTGATGGGGCTTTCCACTGCCATAGGCCTAAAAATGGGCTGGGATTCTCTCGAATACGCAGTTTCCATAATCTTTTCACTCATTATCATGTATGACGCTTCAGGAGTGAGAAGAGCTGTTGGAAAACAGGCGATGATTCTTAACCAAATGATTAAAGACAGGCAGCAAAACAAACAAATCGAAGAAAAACAGCTCAAGGAATTGGTCGGACATACTCCAATAGAGGTTTTTGCCGGCGCAATTCTTGGCATATTGATAGCCAATTTGCTAATTTAAAAATAATGTGGCGCAGTATCCTAGTCGATTTTTTCATTTTTGAAGGCGGGGCTAAAAATCCGTCGAAGGGCACATCGATGAAGTTCCTAATGATTGCTTCTGACGCCCAGTCGGGGGCTTTTGTCGGGAATAAGAA
>DATFJE010000081.1:0-5828 GCA_035269385.1 Clostridia bacterium | reverse complement strand
CTCCGGAAGTGAATGAATTCATGGTAAAAAGTCTGAATGAGTTCGGGGTTGAAGTGTCGTTTTATTCGGGGCTGGGACTCACCGATGATACGGAGATTTCAAAAGTGAGGCCCGAAATTATTTTAGACCTGGTAAATAAATGCAAGGAAGAAATAAAGAAAGAAAGCGATTTGTTGTTTGTTTCATGCACAAATTTCAGATCCATGGAAATCAGAGAGGAAATAGAGTCTCTGCTCGATATGGATGCAGTAACCAGCAATCATAGCATACTTGACTGGATCATTTCTTAATTGGACGCCCTATAAGGGGAAAAGGAGTACTGATATGGAGAAAAACCTGCAAAAAACGTATACCTTCAAAGACAAGATGAAGGCAATGGGGCCTGGAATCATTATTGTAGGGTCCTTCCTGGGACCTGGCACAGTCACCACGGCCACCAGAACAGGAGCAAGTTTTGGATATGCTCTTCTTTGGACAGTTGTATTTTCGGTAATTGCAACAATAGCGCTTCAGGAAATGAGCGCAAGGCTTGGAATCATAACTCAAAAGGGATTGGCCGAGCACATAACTGACATATTCGAGGAACAGCCGATTTTGAAGACAATAGCAATACTGTTTGTCGGAGGCGCCATAACACTGGGCGGAATAGCGTACATGTCCGGAGACCTTCTTGGAACATCATTGGGAATATCAAACCTCACAGGAATGCCCACAAACTATGTTGCGCCTGCAATTGGTGTAATAATACTGATACTACTGAATGTCGGGACGGTCAAGTGGCTCGAAAAAATATTGGGCGTATTGGTTGCCACAATGGTCACGGTTTTCGTAATAACGATGGTGGTTGTAAAGCCGGACATGTCCGAATTGTTCACAGGACTCATTCCTTCAGTGCCGGAAGGCGCCCTAATGAATTGCGTTGCTCTTATTGGAACCACAATCGTACCGTATAATCTTTTCATTCACTGCACAAACGCGAAAAACCACTGGAAAAAGCCCGAGGATCTGGTTCTTTCAAGATGGGACACATATTTCTCCATTATAGTCGGTGGAATCATAACCGCGGCCGTAATGATCACAGCTGCAACGGTAATGAGAGGCATGACAGTCAATTCGGCGGCAGACATGGCTGTACAGCTGGAGCCTACCCTGGGAGCATTTGCAAACATATTCATGAGTGTGGGACTGTTTGCGGCAGGTTTTTCATCGGCAGTAATAACACCTCTGGGCGTTTCATATGTATTGGGCGGTCTTCTGGGATGGAAGCTGGACAAGAGCGACAAGAGATTCTTCTATACCAACATAGGAATTCTTCTTCTTGGTATCTTTGGCTCAGCAACAGGATTCAATCCTCTTACAATCATCATCATGGCGCAGGCTTTAAATGGAATATTCCTTCCTGTAGTCGTAGTATTCCTGGTTTATGTAACATGCTCTAAAAAAGTTCTTGGGGAATACGCCAACAGTACTTGGATAAATCTTGTTGGAATAGCAATCAGCATCATAACACTTGTGATAGGCGGAAGCAGCGTAATATCAGTATTCAAGTCGCTCATGGGCTAAGCGACAATTCAAAATGATCAAAGAAAACATTATTAATCAGAGTCAAGTTTCTATTCCTCGGTTATTGCATGTTTCGGAATGATATGAACCGGGGAATGGGTCTTGGCCCATTCCCTTAATTTATCAGAAGGCTTATCAAGCACAGGGAGCCGGCATATGAAATATAATTTTGTTGAAGTCATAGATAGAAGAAATACCGATTCGGTAAAATGGGAATACGATTTCATCGAAGCCGAATACGGGGACAGGGAATTGCTTCCGCTTTGGATTGCGGATATGGACTTTGTTTGCGTAAAGCCGATTGTCTTGTCAGGATGGAAATAGCCAGGCATCAATGAAAGCAAAAGGGTGAAAGAAAAATAATATAAAGCGGGCATAAACCCGTAAAGAGGAGAGTTGTCATGTTTGAAAATATCGAGCAAATGATTGATTACTGCAAGAATGAAGAGGTCAAGACCATCGATTTCAAAGTGGTGGATCTTTCAGGAAGATGGCACAGACTAACTATCACATCTACAAAGCTGAGTCCTGACATAATGGAAAAGGGAATAGGCTTTGACGGATCAAGCTACGGCTTCCTTACTGTAGAAAAGTCGGACATGGTCATGATACCGGATGTGTCGAGCGCTTATATTGACAAGTACAGAAGAAACAAGACAATGGTAGTGCTTGCCAATATTTATGAAATTAAAAATGGAAAAATAGTAAGATTCGAGGACGATCCGAGATATGTTGCGGAAAAGACCGAAAAATTCATGGTGGACAACGGTATAGCGGACACTTGCCTTTTAGGTCCGGAATTTGAATTCTTCGTGCTTGACCATGCATCTTTCAAGACAACCAATGCGCACATGGAGGTAAGGCTTGATTCTGCGCAGGCGGAATGGAACATGGGAAACAGTAAAGAAAGAAATTTGGCGGTTTCTGTTCCGGCGCACGGAGGATACCATTTGGATTCGCCATACGACAGCAGTTATGAATTCAGAAACGAAGCATGTCTTCAAGCCGAAGAAATAGGGATTCCAATAAAGTACCACCACTCTGAAAACGGCGGACCAGGACAGGTTGAAATAGAAGTGAATTTTGCGGGAATAAGAGAAGTGGGAGACAGTTCCCTCAAACTGAAAAACTTGCTTAACAATTGCGGGCTTGAGTTCGGTAAGACGGTTACATTCATGCCCAAGCCATTCGTTGACGAATGCGGAAGTTCGATGCATGTTCACATAATGCTGGGCAAGGACGGCAAAAACCTTATGTATGACAAGGAAGGCTACTCTGGGCTTTCCAAGTTGGCACATCACGCGATTGCTGGCATTTTGACACACATTGACGCAATTACTGCAATAGCCAATCCTTCAACTAATTCATACAAGCGTCTTGTTCCTGGTTACGAGGCTCCCATAAGCGTTTGTTTCGGAACTTCCAACAGGAGCGCATCAATAAGAATTCCAGGCTATGCAATAAGTCCCGATGAGAAACGTTTCGAGCTCAGATCGCCTGATGCAACGAGCAACACCTATCTTGCCTACTCGGCAATCATGATGGCTGCTTTCGATGGAATAGTAAATGAGATCGACAGCTCATCTTTCGGGCCTTATGACATCAATCTTTACAAATTGCCGGAAGATGAGCAAAAGAGAATAAAGTCGCTTCCGACATGTGCTCTCGACGCGGCCGACGCGCTTGAAAAAGACAATGAATTCCTGAAAAGGAACGGTGTGTTCACAGACAATATAATAAACAATCATGTATCCAAGATCAGAAGCGATTATTACAAGGTAAACAGGATGCCGCATCCGATTGAGTTCGAGATGTATTTCAACGCTTAAAAAGCCCCCTTTGTAAAAATCAAATAAAAAAAACAGATCCCCCCATTGTTCGGAGTCGGTTTTCCGTAAGATGGGGGATTTGTTTGATTTGAAACATGAACATTTTGCAATGGAATGCTTAAAATCAATATGGTCTTTATGAATTCTGCTTCTTTATTGTTTCATTTTTCTTGAGAAAAGAATCCCGGATATGCAAAGTGCTATGATAAGTCCGAAAATCATCCTGTAGTCGTTCAAAATGTCAAGAAGCGCGCCTGATGCGAGTACTCCGGTTATTGCGCCTATTCCGTAGGCAGTGAAAACCACCCCGTAATTTTGGCTGTAGTGTTTTGGACCGAAAAGGGAAATCGTCGCGCCTGGAGCTATTGCAAGCCAACCGCCAAGATTGAGCCAGAATATTGAAAAAGAAACTGCGAACGGGAGAGCACTTCCGTTGCTTGTAAAGAGCATCAACAATGCAGCCATTATTATGAGTGCATAAGAAAAGTTCATTGCTTTCGCTACGGATGTGCGGTCTGTTAGCCATCCGAAAAGAGGCCGCCCGACTCCGTTGAAAATTGCGAACAGAGGCAAGAGTGAGTATACGGTTTCTGACGGAAGCTCTGAAAAGCCGATTCCAACACTGCTTGTCATTCCAATCATCATGAGCCCGATTGTTGCGCCTATAAAAAAATTGATGTATAGGGTTTTGAATGAATTGGAATGAATCATTTCATTTGTATCAAATCCTGAATCATTTTTTGCTGAATGGTTTTCAGGCACATCTACAGAAGTTTTATCTTTATTTGGATAGTTGAGAGGGAATGACAGAATAGGAAGAAGAATCCCGAATGAGATGCCCAAAACCATGAATGTTTTCATGGCTCCCATTACAACAATCAGCTGCCTTGCTATTGGGGCTGTAACGAGCGGGGAAAGCCCGAAGCCAACAAGTACAAGCCCGACTGCAAGCCCCTTGTTTTCGGGAAACCATTTCGCGATTATCGCCAGGGGAACTCCGTACGCGATGCCTACTCCTGTTCCGCTTACAACTCCATAGAAAAAAGTGAAGACGAAGATGTTTGGAGCGAAAGCGGCCGATATCCATCCAAGCGCTATCAATGCGCCGCCGACAGAGATTACCAGTCTTGGACTGTATCTGTCAAGAAATTTTCCGGTGACAAACATGAACAAAGCATAAAACGCCAATGAAGTCATGTATGGAAGTCCGCTTTCCGTGGAGCCGATTTTGTATATGTCCTGAATGTGAAGCCTGAAGACGCTCCATGAATATACTGTTCCAAGGCATATCATTATCAAAAATCCTAAAAGGACATAAAATTTTCTTTGTGAAGATAGAGACATTGAATTGTTTTTAGACATTAAATTTCTCCTTTGCTTTCTGGTTTGCTTTTCCCATTATTATAAGGAATAAATAAAGTTTAAATATCTATGGTTTTTCATTAAAGACAAGGTTACAAAAAAATATGGTAAAAAGCAAGGATTTTATATAATTGCCGTTTTCACTGATTTAAATTTATCTTTGCCTCCGCAAATGCTTATAAATTCAGTATACCCATTCGAGCATGCGGTGTAACCGAATCCAACTTTCTGGGATTCCTTGACGGTTAAATCTATATTTAATACAATAAGCAAATAATGAATAGTGGCAGGAGAAGGAAAACAATGAAAAATAAAAGGAATATTGGAATCATATTTGTGGGAATCATCATTTTCCTCATTGCGGGATTCATTTTTGAAACAAGTTTATCTAAGAAGAATCAATCAGCGAGAGAACTTTTGACTATGGAGGAAAAAGCATGGCTGTATGAACAAGGTTCTCTTGTATATTCGGCTGACGACAATGCTCCTCCACTGAGGTTTGTCGATGAAAGCGACAGACAGTACAAGGGCGTAGTTGTGGATTATGTTAGTCTTTTGTCGCTCGAGCTTGGGGTGAATATCGAAGTGCACCCTCAGCGATGGGAAGAGGCTTTGAAAAGTCTGTCTGAAGGGGAAACCGACATGTGTGACATGTTCAAAAGTGCTGAACGTGCGGAGGTTTTTCTCTTTAGTGAACCATTTTATAACTTGAGAGCTGTGCTTGTTACAAAGGGAGAGCCCGATCCGATTGAAGATATGACTTTTGCAACACAAAAGGGAGATTATCTGAATGAATGGCTTCTTGAAAATTATCCGGATATAGACATTGTATACACCGACAATGTAGGCAAAGCAATTGATCTTTTGCTTGAAGGTGAAGTAGATGCGGTTGCCGGAGATGAGCCGGTTGTTCTTTATCAGATAAAAAACAAGCAGGCGGCGGACAAGCTGCAGATAATGGATAAGCCGCTGTATGAAAATGAAGTGGTTTTTTCCATTCCAAAATCGAAGCCGGAACTTTTGCCTATCTTGAATAAGGGAATAGCCTCAATCGCTGATACGGACCAGCTCGCG
>DATFJE010000080.1:0-13297 GCA_035269385.1 Clostridia bacterium | reverse complement strand
GTAGCTTCATTTCCCGTATTGCTTGAACTGCCCGAGCTTGTTCCCACTGTATCACCTACTGAGACATCCTGGCCTGCAAGTATGCCGTCGCTCTCCGCCAAAACCTTAAGGCCTTCCATTTGCTCGGCCAGCTCGTCCAACTCGATTTTGGCTTCCTGGAGGCTTACACTCATGCTCATCTGCTCGACCACGAGTGAATCGCTCTCCAGCACAGCAATAAGATCTCCTGCATTGACATAATCCTTTTCCTGCTTTAGCAGCTTGGCAACAACAGCCTCTCCAGGCGCTTCAATAACTTCAGCTTCCTTGTACTCCAATACGCCATTAGTAATCCCGCTTATTGTTTCATTGCCTGTGTCTATTTTTATATATGCCTCCAATCCCTCGAGAAATCCGCCAGGGTTGTCAACAGCTACATACACATATTGGAACAAACCTCCGTTGCCATCTGATGAAGGGGTGTTTTCGACCTTTGCCACCTGGCCCTTTGTCTCAAAAAAACTAGACGGAAATGTAACCGTAGCAGATTGGCCGACTTTTACTTTCCCTTCATTTGCAAGATTTATAGGAGTCTTTATATAAACCTCACCCTTGTCCCATACCTTAACAGCGATCTCTCCCTTGGACAAGGTCTCTCCGACATTCAAATCCATCGATTCAATCACACCTGAAATTGGAGCACGAACATTCAAATCGGAAACATCCCCGTTTGATGTTTTATATTCAAGTGCGGCATTCTCATATGCAATCTTGGCCCTTGTCCATTCTGCTGCAAGACTGCTGCTTTCTAATTCATAAATTATGTCCCCTTCCTTTACCTTGTCTCCCTCATTGAAATAAATCGCTTTTACATCGGCTTCGAAACCATCAGGATCAAGCTCCTGGCTTTCCGAAGAAAAAACAGTTCCGTTCCCGGTGATGGCTATCTCAATATCCCCCTTTGTCAGAGAATATACTATTTCTTCCTGATCAGTTTCGCTTCCTTCTCCATTGAGGAGGGTAAAAACCGATACTACAGCTATAACTACTATGCCTGCCAATACCGCCATTCCCTTTTTGCTTTTTGGTTTTTTTTGTTTAACCCATTCCATGATTTTCATTGTAATCCTCCTAATATTTTTATGATCACTATAATATTGCAATATCCATGCCAATAAAGAACCCCTTTTTCCGTTGGAAAAAGGGGTTCTTTATTATTCTACCGTCTGATAACAGACACAATTTGATTTTTAACAGTCTGATAACAGACACTTTTAATTTAACGACAATCAGCATTCGGTTCCTGCCGGGATTAATGAGAATGCCCATGGGTATCTCCGTTTATGATACCTGGAAAAGGGGACTGTCCCCTTTTCCAGGTATTTCAAATCAGCATTCGGATTCAGCCAGGTCCAGGAATCTGAAAACGGTTTTGCCGTCTTCCAGTTTCATTAGAACGAATCCGGGTGGTTCGCAATCCCTTGGTCTCCATGCGCTGCCCGGATTTATGAAAAGGATTTCCCCGACTTTTTCACTGACTCTCTTGTGGGAATGTCCATAGATGACAATATTGGCCTTGGACTCCAAAGCCTTGTAATAGAGGCGGTTGAGGTCGTATTTTACATTGTACTTGTGCCCGTGGGTAATGAATATTCTGGCGCCTTCGAGATTGATTATCTTCTCCGACTCGCCTTTCATGCTTCTGTCGCAATTCCCAGTAACCCTTACCAGCTCTACTCCGTCGGGAATGTCTTCTGTGTCTTTCCATCCATCACCCGTATGGATTATCATATCCACCGGCATTGTCATCTCAAGTGCCTTTTTCACTCCTTGGGGATGGTTGTGGGTGTCGCCTATTATGAGAATTTTCACTTCTCTCCTACCTCCTCGGTTTCGAGGAGCTCCCTTAGTAAAACAAGCGCATTTGCCCTGTGGCTTATGGCATTTTTTTCGTCGTCAGAAAGCTGTGCAAAGGTTTTCCCTTTTTCAGGAACATAGAAGAGCGGGTCGTATCCGAAACCGCTTTCGCCTTTTTCCTCAAAAGCGATTCTTCCCTCTATCTCGCCCCTTGCAACAATTTTAATTCCGTCTGTAAAAACGACAGTTATGACCGAAACGAAACGTGCGGTCCTTTTGTCTTCCGGCACATCCTTCATCAATTCTAAAAGCTTTTTGTTGTTGCTTTCGTACGTCGCGCCAGGTCCCGAGAAACGAGCCGAGTAGACTCCCGGATCGCCGCCCAGTGCGTCGACCATGAGTCCCGAATCGTCAGCTATGGCAGGCAGGCCCGAAGCTTCCATCACTTCTCTGGCTTTCTTTTCCGAGTTGCCTTCGAAGGTGTCGCTGTCCTCTACGACATCCAGGTCTCCGAGACCCGCCTCTGCCATCGTTATCAGGCTTATCCCGAAATCCTTTGTTATTTTTTCTATTTCTTTCAATTTGTGTTTGTTTTGAGATGCCAAAACCATTTTCTTCATGACGGCCTCCTTAATCTTCCAAAGCCTTTTTTTGGAATTCATTCAGCTCGTTAATGCCTTTTTTCGCAAGCCTGAGAAGTTCATCCAAGACATTCTGTGAAAAAGGTGCCGCTTCGCCGGTGCCTTGTATCTCTATGAACTCGTTTTTATCTGTCATGACAACGTTCATATCAACATCCGCCTGCGAATCCTCCTCGTAGCAAAGGTCGAGCATGGGTATTCCTTTGACTATTCCCACGCTGACGGCGGCCACCATGGACTTGAGCGGATTTTCATCGATTTCGCCATTTTCCATCAGTTTGCTTATTGCATCTTCAAGAGCTACGTATGCACCTGTTATGGAGGCGGTTCTGGTTCCTCCGTCTGCCTGAATCACGTCGCAGTCGATCCATATTGTTCGTTCTCCAAGCTTTTCCATGTCCACTACGGTTCTCAGAGTTCTGCCTATGAGCCTTTGTATTTCACTGGCTCTTCCGTCAACCTTGCCCCTTGAGGCGCTTCTTTGTTTCCTTTGGCCTGTAGATCCTGGAAGCATTCCATATTCTGAAGTAACCCAGCCCTGTCCTTTTCCCTTAAGAAATCTCGGGACTCCGTCCTCGACTATGGCGGTGCATATTACTTTTGTGTTGCCTGTTTCCATCAGCACCGATCCGTCCGGATGCATAAGGTAGTTGCGTGTTATCTTTATGTTCCTCAACTCTTCGAAATTTCTTTCTCCAATTCTTTCCATCATATCAATCCTCTCTTTATTACATATATTAGCATGGCAAGGGCCATTGCTCCCGGCAGGATTATTTTATAGTTCTTGTACAGAGCCTTCGACTCAACCTCGAAATACTGCAGTGTCAAAACCTGGCACATGTGCAGCGGTGAAACGTAGTAGCCCATGAAGCCCGACATGTATATGAGCATTACATAGAGCTCTTTTATTGCCTCGGTTTCCGCCAAAGGAAGTATTATGGGATAAAGCAGGGCTATTGTCCCCTGTGTGGATGATGACGCAAATGCAACAAGCCATCCAAATACTATTATGACCGCTTCTATTGGAATGCCTGCACCCATCAGTGCCTCCAGCACCTCCGGTATTTCTTCAATACCCTCAATGACGCCTTTGAAAACCATTATGCCCATTACCGCTACAACCATTCCCGGCTTAATTCCCTTCCACGCAAGCCTGATAAAATCGGTAAAGCTGTATGCGGCTCCGCCCCCAACTTTATAGGAAGCGCTTTTTTCGATAAAAAATTTGAAAATAAGCATGGTGAGAATTATACCTATTGCAAGCGAAACGTAAAAAGGTATCTTTAAAGCAAGCGCCATGGTCAAACTCGTATAAATCGGCGATGAATACAAAAGCAGCTCTCTCACAGACTGTCCGTAAAACATCCATTTGAATGATTTCTTTTCCGGTTCCTTTATTCCCTTTAAGAATAAAAAATATCCCGCGACAAGCATGAATATTGTAATCGGCATGAACATCATTATGAAGGATCCTGCCGATATTTCTGCAAGTCTGGATGCCATAATGAAAGATGCGGAAAACGGGAAAATGAACATTCCGAAAATGTGCCTGTATATGAGATTTATTGCAGCCTTCTTGTCATTCTGAATTGAAAGTTTTTCTCCAAGCTCGTCAACAATAGGACACGAAAGAAGCGCCCCTCCCGTAACGGCAAAAGACCCCATTATCGCAGGTATTATAAGAATTGTCAGTTTTGTGCTTCTCAGAACACCCTCGAACCCGGCGACCATTCGCTGGAGAACTTCCAGTTCCTTCATCACATGTCCCAGAATGGTTATCATTACTATTATAAATGCAAGTTCTATGGCGAAAGGGCTGCTTACAGCACCCCAAACGGTATCAGCAAGCCAAAGCGGCGCTTTGCCTGCCATTATTCCCACGAGCACAGCCCCAACCGTCAAAGCTATTCCGAGATTCACTTTCTTGTTGGACAACAATATAACTACGACCAGAGCCGCGATCAACTTAATAAGTATCATATGCCTTTCCTTCCATTTTTCTTCGATTGCCGCCGTTATCAGGCCCCGGATTTCCGGGGCCGTCATCGTTTTCTGTATTTATTTCTTGAGATTAAGACTTATGCGCAGATTTGGAGACCGGAATGTCTATCCCTTTTTATCTGAAGTAGTCCATGAGGCCTTGGTAAAGCGCCTCTGCGCACTTGGCGCGGTATGCCGATGTGTTGAGAAGATTTTCTTCTCCGCCTATGTGTGTGAGGAAACCTATTTCGGCCAATACTGCAGGCATTTCGGTTTCACGCGTCACTACCAGGTTTGGACGGCTCACGATTCCCCTGTTGACCGACCTCAGCTCTTCAACTAGTGCGTCCTGCATGATGCGTGCAAAGCTCTTGTTGTTTCTTCCGTCGGTGTCCGGATAATACAGAACCTCGACTCCCGAAACCGCAGTGCGGTTGTGGGCGTTCGCATGAATGCTCACGAATGCATCGGCATCAAGCTCGTTTGCTATCTCTGCCCTGTTGTAGAGTCCTACGTAGTTGTCTGAATCTCTCGTCAGATAAACCTTGAAGCCTTCTCTCTCGAGCAGCTTTGAGAGCCTCTCTGCGACATCGAGGACAACATCCTTTTCTTTCAGTCCAAAGGTCGGACTTGTGGCTCCCGGGTCTTTTCCTCCGTGACCGGCATCGAGCACTATCAATGTGTTCTTGTGTATTGAATTCTTTATGGCGTTATTCTCGAATGCAATGATTATCTCATTGTCTCCGCCGCTTGAAGATATGTCTTCGTACTCTACATTCTTTGCCAATTTGATTTTAAAGTAGTTGTACCCGCTCTTTGAAGCATCGATTTCAATAGTCTCTATGAGTGTGTCCTCGATTGGAAGATCAAGACTTTCAAGATCCATTATGCTCTTTGGCACCTTTACCGTGAGCATTCTGCTTCCGCTGCTGTAGCTGACGCTGTGGCTCTGGCGCTGCTGAGTGCTTATTGTAAGCGTTGCGAAATTGACATCCTCTTTTGCATAGTTTATTCCTCCGAGCGGATTACCCGATACATATACGTAAAGATCATTTTCAACTATCTCGAAGTATATG
Organism: Clostridia bacterium; assembly: GCA_035269385.1. GTDB lineage: Bacteria > Bacillota > Clostridia > Peptostreptococcales > BM714 > BM714. The sequence continues at coordinate 7,764 of DATFJE010000080.1, read as the reverse complement.
TTCTCAAAGTCTATGCTCTCATCCAAATCTACAACTATCCTTGATACGGCTTCACCCGGGCCGTAATCGGCAGTTGCATCGTACTGCGAGGCTCTTATCCTCCTGATTCCTTCCGCATCCACATCCATGCTCTCCGAACCTGAAGGCAGCAGGCAGTTTATTATGTCTATGACATATCGCTTTGGGTTTTCAAGCGGCATTATGTTTGCTATTGCAGGCTCCTCTCCTGTTTGGATTATGACGGCTTCTGCGTTGTATATTTCCTCGACGCTTATCTCCTCTATGGAATTTATGAACCTGAATGTCGTTATTCCTGAAGCTTTGTTGAATTCGGTTTCATAGCCGCGCCGCTCGTTCATGTCAACCACTATCCTTGTAACAAGAGGATTTACGTCAAACTGGGATGCCCTGGCCCTTATGATTCCGTCTTCGTAAATGCTCAGTTCCGCCTGGTTGGCGGAAACAAGCAATTTGGAGTCTTTTATGTCAAATTCTGCATTGGGTATGTCGATTACAAGCTTGTCGCGGTCGCCTACGGCACTCCCCTCGAGTATGTATGAATTGGTTTCAATTTCTCCTGTGGACTCAATCAGAAGCTCGGGGAATTTTTTGCTTCCATCGAATGCGATGTCTGTTATGGACTGTACCGGCTTGTTTATTGTTGCCGTCTTGGTTTCATCTATCCATCCGACATCCATTCCGAGTTCCTCCGACATGAACCTTATAGGCACAAGAGTTCTTGCGCTTCCTCCATAGTTGAGAAGCTTTGCGGGTATTCCATCCGGAAGGGTCTTCCTCTCTCCGTTCACCGTAACGGCAGCCTTGTCTATACCAATCACTATGGTTTTTTCATCAGTCTTCACCGTCGCTTCCCTTGTCCCCTGGTTCCAGGAAACATCGGCCCCAAGGCTTTCGGTTATGAATCTGACAGGCACCAGTGTCCTTCCCTTGAAATTGACTGCGGGAACATCCGATATGACATCCTGCCCGCTCATCATGACATTTACGGTTCCAACCTCAAACTCCTCGCCTGTCACAGCATCGGTAAGCAAGATTGTTCCGCTTTCGTAGTTTCTGGCTCCAAAGGATGGAATCGCCGACATAATAAGCATGACAGCCACTATTAAAAGGGTTCTTTTTTTCATATCTTTATCCCCGCTTTCTCTATTGTTTGAATTCTCATTCCATTTATATCATTCGAGGGAGGCGCAGTCAATCGGACAGAGATCATTGTCACTGAAAATTAACCATGTAAAACCCCTCTAACCGTATTAGGTTCGAGGGGCAATTTCATTTTCAACCGACTGTATATTGCGTCGAGACAAGGTCCTTGTCCCTCTACATTCTTTTATTTAAGATTGAATACGTAGAAATATGTTCCAAGCGCCGGCCTTATCTGGAATCTGTCGTCTTCGAGCAAGAGTCTTGGTATTTCTTGGTTCGGGACAGTTTCTATGACGTCAATTTCTCCCGATTCGAGAGCCTTCAGCTGTGTGAATTCGTCTACTATCATGAGGACTTCTATTTCCTCAAGCTTGACCGAATCCCTGTTCCAATATTCGGGGTTTGCCCTCAGCATCATGTTTCCAAATTTGTAGTCGGAAACGACAAATGGTCCGTTTGTTACGGAAAGATCGGGTTTCATAGACCAACCCTCAGGATCCTTTTCGACTATGTCTTGTCTTACAGGCATGTATGTGAAGAAAGCTGTGAGTTCGAGGAAGTAAGGCGTAGGCCCGGCAAGCTCAACCTTGAGAGTCTTGTCGTCAATTACCTCAATCCCAACTTCATCGGCGGTTCCTGATCCTTCATAATATTCCATTGCACCTTTTATATAGAACATCTGATACCCGTACCATGATGCCACTTCGGGGCTCATTGCCCTTTTCCACGCATATTCGAAGTCATGCGCTGTCACTGGCTTTCCGTCCGACCACGCGGCATCCCTCAAGTGGAATGTATAGGTCGTCTGGTCATCGGAGATTTCATAGCTCTCGGCCATTGCCGGAAGGTACTCTCCATCAATTTCTCTCATTAGGCCCTCAAAGGTGTTGTTTACTATGTGCCCTCCGTCTTTCGAACTTACATAGGCAGGATCGACTGTGTCAGGCTCTGCCGAAAGGTTCCACACAAGCCTTGAATCGTCAGTGTCTGCATTGCCGAAATACCATTGCCCTATGCTTGTGTATTCCCAATCCGAAACCCTGTTTTGAACCATTAGAGGGCTTGTAAAGTAAAACAGCGGCATAACGATGGAGTCTCCCATCATAAGCTCTTCGGCTTTGTAAAGCTTTTCGTCGCGTTCGGCTCCATTCAGGATTTTTGAATCTTCAACGGCTTTGTCGAATTCTTCATTGCTCCAAAACGCCACATTGTTTCCAGAGTATGATGTGTACATTTCAAGGAATGTCATCGGATCCGAATAATCTCCGAACCATGCCCCGGCGGATATTTCGAAGTTTCCCTGGAATCTGTTTTCCATGAATACTCCCCACTCCTGGTTGGCTATTGTTGCGTTTATGTTGAGGTTTTGCTTCCACATTTCCTGTATGGCTTCGGCCACAGCTTTTTGCTGGTCGTTTGTGTTGTAGAGTATTTCTATGGTCGGGAATCCCTCTCCATCCGGAAAACCTGCTTCCGCGAGCAGCCTTTTTGCTTCTTCAGTATCGGATCCGATCGGGTCTATTCCAAAGTCTCCGCTCATTTCCCTGAAGTCATTGCCTTTCGAATCGTGAACGCCGGGTGGAATGTATCCTGTTGCAGGCATTTCGCCGCCTTTGGTGACTTCCTCGACTATTGCATTTCTATCTACGGCCAAAGAAAGAGCCTTTCGTACCCTAATATCTTTTATGACTTCTTTTGCAGTGGCTTCTTTTGCAGGTTCATCTACATTGCCTGCACAGCCTGTTGAAAATGCCAGTACCATAACCATCGCGACAATAAAGTGTGCTTTCTTTTTATACAAAGCGGTGTCCTCCCTATGGATTCTTCAATATTCTATACTACATATTCTATATGAATTCATTGCAATCTTCAAGCTTCATGCGCTAAACCAGGCATTTAATCCAGCGCATGGCATGCGCAATAATGTCTTTCTCCAATTTTTTTCATTTTAGGGAATTCCTCTGAACAAATTTTCTTGGCCAAGGGGCATTTTTTCCTGAATCCACAAGCTTTAAGGCAAATGCCCTCTTCAAGGCATTCGTCTGCTTCATGCACATTGGTCGAGTATTTTTCTTTGTCAAGGGGAAGCATCGATGAAAGCAGAGCCTTTGTATAGGGATGCGCCGGATTGCTGTACAATTCGTCCGAATCCGCCTGTTCGACCATCCTGCCCATATGCATTACTCCTATCCTGTCGGATATATGCTTTACCATCGACAAATCATGCGCTATGAACAGATATGTCAGTTGAGAGTCCCTCTTCAAGTCCTCCAGCATGTTGACTATCTGTGCCTGCACTGACAAATCAAGAGCGGACAAGGGCTCGTCGCAGATTATGAATTCGGGCTTCAGGGCCAAAGCCCTCGCTATTCCAATTCGCTGACGCTGCCCCCCTGAAAATTCATGCGGGTACCTCAATGCGTGCCCTTTTGAAAGCCCTACAATGTCGAGAAGCTCTTCCACTCTTTTTCTCCTGTTGCCGTCAGTGCCTATGTTGTGTATGTCGAGAGGTTCTCTTATGGAGTCGCAAATTCTCATTCTTGGATTCAATGCCCCGTATGGGTCTTGAAATATCATCTGCATTTTTTTCCTCAGAGGCTTCATTTCTTTTTCGTCCAGCTTTCCTATTTCTTTTCCGTCAAACCATATTTCACCGCCTGTCGGCTTGTGTATGCCGATGATTGTTCTGGCGGCAGTCGTCTTTCCGCATCCGGATTCGCCCACCAGCCCGAAGGTTTCACCTTTCATTATTTTTAAGGAAAGGCCACTGAGCGCCTTGGTCTTTCCTCCTCCTTTTCTTTGCCGGAAGGTCTTTTCAAGGTTTTTTAACTCAAGCAGAACAGAATCTTTTTCTAATTTTTTCATGCTCTGTCTCCTCCCAAAAATTCCTCCAAAGAGTGTCTGGGGGCTTTTTCATCCAAGAGCCAACACATCGACAGGCCTGCATTTTCAGTTTTGTGTAATTCCGGAATTTTTAATCCGCATATTTTCATCGCGTGCGGGCATCTTTCTGAAAAAGGACACCCCGGGCCCGGTTTTATGGGATCGGGAGGACTGCCTTCTATTGTGTTGAGCCTGCCCGAGGGATTGGAGTTTATTCCGGGCACCGATCCCAGCAAGCCCTTTGTGTAGGGATGCATTGGATTTGTCAAAACATCCCTTGCCGATCCGCTTTCCATTATTAGTCCACCGTACATTATCAGTATTTTATTGCATGCCTCGGCTGCAACTCCCAAGTCATGAGTTATTATAATCATGGACAATTCTTTTTCCATCTTTATTTTTTCAAACAGCTTTAGGATCTTTGCCTGTATGGTGACATCGAGAGCGCTGGTCGGCTCATCGGCAATCAGCAAATCGGGTTCGCCCGAAAGAGCCATTGCAACAGCGACTCTTTGCCTCATTCCCGTCGAAAGTTCGTGCGGGTACTGCTTCATCCTTTTTTCAGGTTCCGGAAGTCCAACAGAATAAAGAACCTCTTTTGCAAGTCCAGTCGCGTCTCGCCGAGAAACCCCCATGTTCCTCTTTATGGTCTCAATCAACTGGTTTCCCATTGTATAAGCCGGGTTAAAAGACGTTGTCGGGTCCTGAAAAACCATGGCTATCTTTTTCCCTCTCACTTTTCCCATTTCCTTTTCGCTCTTTTTAAGCAAATCCTCACCGCGGTACAGTATTTCACCGCCTGCTATCATTCCCGGTTTTTCTATCAGACGCATGACCGAAAGCGCCGTAACGGTTTTTCCGCTTCCGCTTTCGCCGACAATGCCTATGCAGTCGCCTTTTTCAACCGCAAAGTCTATTCCCCTTACCGCCATTACTTGGCCGAAGCGTGTGGAAAATTTCGTTTGCAGTTTTTTTATTTCAAGCAGTTTTTCAGACATGCATCACACCTCCGGTTCATCTTCCCGTTCTCGGGTCCATGGCGTCCCTTGCTCCGTCACTGATGAAATTGAACGCCATCATGGTCAGACAAATCGCCGCCGCCGGAAAAAACAATTGGTATCCGTAAAGCCCTATTCCATCCAAAGCGTCGTTTGCAAGCGTTCCCCAAGAAGCCTCCGGCGCCGGAACTCCCAGACCTATGAAGCTGAGAAAAGCCTCTGTAAAGATTGCACCGGGTATCATGGCCGCCATTGCCACAATTATCGGACCCGTTGTATTGGGAATCAAGTGTTTTGTCATTATTCTCACCCAGCCGGCTCCCGATATTCTCGCAGATGCGACATAGTCCTTCTTCTTCAATGAAAGAACCTGTCCCCTCACTATTCTTGCCATATGAACCCAATATACCATCCCCATCGCCAATATGATGGATCTGATTCCGTTTCCTATCACAACTGTCAAGAGTATGACATAAAGGATCATGGGTATTGCGCTTGCCATGTCTACAAACCTCATCATAAGATCATCCGTCCTGCCTCCGGCCAAACCCGAAATGCCTCCATAGAATACTCCTATGAAGAGATTGACAAGGCTTGCCGCAAAAGCTATTGAAAGAGATATGCGAGCGCCGTAGACCACACGGATGAAAAGATCTCTTCCCAGATTGTCTGTGCCGAACAGATAGGTTTTGTTCAAGACTTTCCTTATAGGAAAAACCTCCCTGTCTCCGACTGTCAGTTTGTACTTTTGACCTTGACCTTCCGCAGCCGGCGAATAGTCGAGTTTTACATCGCTTCCGTTTATGGAATATGTCCTGAAGCGTTCCTTCAGATTGTCCTCTATGGGATAAAGGCGGCCCGATATCTCTCCATTTTCGGTGACTTCGATCAACTTGTACTCCCTGTGAACGTATACGAAACTGTCTCCGCCCACGCTGGAAATTTCAAGGATTGGCGGTATGTTTGTCAATTTGAGGTTTTGGTCCGACATGCTTCCTTCAAAAAACACGGGTCCCAAAACTGCTGTAAAAACGACTGCCATGGCAAACAAAAGACCGGTCATAGCAAACCTGCCCCTTTTAAAGCTGCACCATGCATCGCTCCAGAAGCCCCGCGATTTAAGGTCTTTGTCTTCATTTTTTATTTCATTGCGTTCAATCGGCTCCCACATTTCAGCCGGCATTTTAGATTTCCCGTCCATTGCAATCCCCCTATTCGCCCAGTTTAATCCTGGGGTCCAAGAATGCATGTATCATGTCGGCAAGCAGAGCAAACGCAACAAGCAAAACCGCATAGAAGACGGTTGCCCCCATTATTACTGTATAGTCTCTGTTTGTGACGCTCTCCACAAAAAACTTTCCCATGCCCGATATCGCAAAAATCCTTTCAACTACAAAGGACCCTGTTAGTATGGTTGCTGCCATTGGCGCAAGGTAAGAAACCACAGGAGCCAATGCGTTTTTCAGCGCGTGCTTGTATATTATGGATGTCCTCGAAAGCCCATTGGCTTTGGCTGTTCTTATGTAATCCTGCTGAAGAACATCAATCATCGACGATCTTGTGAGTCTTGCTACAAAGGCAAGGGAAAACCCCGAAAGAGCCGCTACCGGACCCACCATGTGCTTCCATGAATAGAGTCCATATGATGGAAACCATCCGAGCCTTGAACTGAATATGTATATGAATGCTGTTGCGGCTATGAAACTTGGAACGGTAATTCCTATTGCAGAAACAAACATTATTGCCCTGTCCTGCCACATGTCCTTCTTTACAGCGGACAAAACTCCCATAGGAATCCCAAGAAGCATCACGACAATGATAGAAGCCCCTCCCACTGTTGCCGATACCGGAAAGCCCTCCCTGATCATGTCGTTTACTCTCACCCCTGTTTTTCTGTAGCTCGGGCCCAGATCGAGTGATACAATGCCCTTTATGTAGTCTGTGTACTGTTTCCATAGGGGATCGTTGAGCTTGTATTTTTCGTTTAAAGCTTCAATCACGGATTCAGGAACCGGTCTGTCGGCAGAAAACGGTCCGCTCGGAAGAGCATGCAAAAGGAAAAATGTGATTGTTATTATTAAAAATACAGCAATAAGCATTGAAGCAAATCTTCCTGCCAGATATCTGCCCAAATCACCCTCAACCCCTTTTCCCGCAATCGTTTTCGCATAATTATCCATGTCTTCATAATACATTAATGCAATTTTATATTCAACTTGCCATATTACACATTTGAATCGCCATGCATTTGTCCCGCTTCGTGTTTCCGATAAAAAAATGCCCCGGAATCAATTAGAATTAAGTTCCGGAGCATCTGTTTGTATTTCCGCTATTTGTCGAGTTTTTCCCTGACCATTCTGTTTACGGTCTGAGGCGCGGCCTTTCCCTTCGATGCCTTCATAGCCTGACCCACAAGGAATCCCACGGCTCTGTCTTTTCCGTTTCTATAATCCTCCACAGATTGCGGATTTTCCGAAATGACCCTGTCCACGATTTCCTCGATTGCCGATTCGTCCGTTATCTGTTTCATTCCTTTTTCTTCAATGATTTTTTCGGGTTTTTTGCCTGTTTCAGCCATTTCCCTGAAAACTTTCTTGGCCATGTTGTTGCTTACGGTTCCGCTCTTAACGAACTTGAGCAGGTCTGCAAAATCAGATGCGTCAAAAGGCATGTCGCTTATATCCGAGTCCATGTCCTTGAGTCTTCTGAGAATCTCCGT
>DATFJE010000079.1:0-9694 GCA_035269385.1 Clostridia bacterium | reverse complement strand
ATTATTATGTGCTTCAGATATATCCATTGAAGAATATTGAAGCCAAGATAAAGAATATTTTGCTTGTTCTTTCGAATGTGACTAAGGAAAAAATGAATGAAAGGCAATTGCTGCAGGCAGGCAAGATGGCCGCTATTGGTCAGCTGGTGGCCGGTATGGGTCACGAAATAAGGAATCCTCTTGGAATCGTAAGGAACCAAAGCTTTATACTTCGTTCATCTAAGCCAAACGAAAAAACGGAAGTTTCTCTTGATTATATAGACTCGGCAGTTAAAAGGGCAAATCGCATTATCGACAATCTACTTGAATTTTCGCGTCTCACTGATGATTCCAGACAAAATATTGATTTGAAAGAATTGATTTCAGGCATATTAGAACTGGAGAGTAAGACTCTGATGAAGAGGAAGATTGGTTTCGTGGTGGAGTGTTGCGACGGATTGCATCTGAATTCAAACAGAGAGTCACTGAAGCATATTTTCATAAATCTAATATCAAATGCAGTGGATGCCATTGGTGAAAACGGATTTATCAGTGTGCTTGTTTCGGAAGATGGTGACAGCATCAGGATAAGAGTAAAGGATTCGGGTCAAGGGATACCCGAAAATGAAATTGAGAATATTTTCAACCCATTCTATACGACAAAGGGTCCTGACAAGGGAACTGGTTTGGGTTTATATATAGTCTATAATGAAATAAAAAAACTTGAGGGGGCGATTTATGTGACAAGTTCACAGAAGGATGGGACAGAATTTGAAATCGTGTTGCCAAAGGTTGAAGAGGTGGTAAAAGGTGAATGATTCTGTAAAGCTTTTAATAGTTGACGATGATAAACAGTACAGGGAAACATACCGAATGCTTTTGGAAAACAGGGGTTTTGTTGTAGGAGAAGCGAGCAGCGCCGATGAAGCCTTGGATGTTCTTTCCAAGGAGTATTACCCTGTAGTCATTTCCGATGTCATAATGCCTGGTAAAGATGGACTGTATTTGCTTGACTGTATTAAAAACAGATATGGCAGCAGCGTCGAGGTAATAATTGTAACGGGTTATGGGAGTATAGAAAATGCAGTCAAAGCCATCAAGGTCGGCGCTTTGGGTTATTTCATAAAAAGCGGCAATCCGGATGAACTACTCAGCGAAATAGAGAAAGCTAAAAGATTGGTTCAATTTGAAAAGAAGAGGGAACTTGAAGAGCGAAGCAGTGGGTCGGGTTTATTTATGCATCAATCAAAAAATGCGAAGATCCGCAAGATACTTGAGGATATCGAAACTCTTTCGGATTCCTCATGCAATATAATGATTACAGGTGAGTCCGGAGTGGGCAAAGAAATTTTCGCGAAGCATATCCATGACAGGAGTGAGGCGGCTGATGGGATTTTCATGGCTACAAATTGCCAGGCTTTTTCAGAAAACTTGTTGGAAGCGGAGCTGTTTGGTCATGAAAAAGGGGCTTTCACGGGAGCTGCCGCTAAACGAATCGGACGCTTCGAAGAAGCCAGCGGTGGAACGATGTTTCTCGATGAAATCGGTGAGATTTCTCAGAGCACACAAGTCAAGCTCCTTAGGGTTCTTGACAGCCGCTACATCGAGCGAATAGGTTCAAATAAAAAAATACCCGTGAATTTCAGGCTGATAAGCGCAACAAACAAGAATCTTAAAGATGAAATGGCGAATGGAAGATTCAGGGAAGATTTGTTTTATAGGATAAACACGGTGTGGATTGAAATTCCGCCCCTTAGAAAACGCCGGGAGGATTTGGAGGGCATGATCAGGTTTTTTATCGACCATTTCGGAAGGGAGATAAAAAAAGACATAATAGGCCCTACAAAGGAGACGATGCGCTATCTGCTTGAATATGATTATCCGGGAAACATAAGGGAACTAAAGAACATAATCGAAAGATTGATAGTACTTTCCAAAGATGGTTATTTGAAAATGGAACAAGTTGGAGAAAAAAATGAAGAAGGAGAAAAGGCAAAAAAATGCGGAGCAAGCGAAATTCTTCCATATAAGGATGCAAAGAGGCGATTCGAGATTGAATATATATATCAGGTTTTGTCGGCAAGCGACAATAATATTACAAAGGCGGCACAATTCATGGGAATAAGCAGACGTCAATTGTTCAACAAGATTACCGATTACAAATTGAAATAATATTCAAAAACAATGCAATATGAAAGTTGGCATTGTTTTTGCTTTATTTAAGGGCGACAGTAAAATAAGGAGGCTGAGGAAATGAAAAAAGCGACAAAAGGCACTTGGGTTGAGATTGAAAATATTGTTCTCAATGTAGGCGAACGTGCTCCACAGGTACCGGAGGACACTAAGAAAACACCTTTGGTGATGTGGACAAAGGGTTTGTTGGTTGATGAAGAAGCTGAAATAGGTGAAGAGGTTAGTGTGAAAACCTTGTCTGATAGGGTGGCAAAGGGAAAGATGACAGCCATTAATCCACGTTTTGAACATGATTTCGGCAAGCCTGTGGATGTTCTTATTGAGACTGGAATATCCTTGAAGAAAGAGATGGGAGGCATCCGATGAGGGATTTGACATATGAGGCGGTAATGGGTCGAAAGAATGAAATAATGAAAAAAGCCGTAGGGATCGATTACAGCAAGTTTGAATTTGGAAAAATCGGTTTCGACTATGAAAAAATGATGGCAAGCGTAGCATATGAAATGAAAGAAATGCAGAAGATACAAAAGTATACAAAGGTTGGCAATACACCGCTTTTCGAATTGCATAACATAAATAAGCTGATAAGCGAAAATTCCGAAGAGGGTAAAGGCGGCCGAATTTTCATTAAGGATGAGGCGGCAAACGCATCAGGGTCTTTTAAGGCAAGAAGAGCAGCCATATCGGTTTACCATGCACAAAAGATGGGGTATAAAGGAGTTATTGCGGCAACCAGTGGAAACTACGGAGCGGCGGTTGCTTCTCAGGCGGCACAAAGAGGACTCAAGTGCATCATTGTTCAAGAGGTTTTTGATTCTAAAAGAAAAGGCCAACCTGAAATTGTTGAAAAAGCAAGAAAGTGTGAGGCTTTTGGCGCTGAGGTAATTCAATTGACGGTAGGTCCAGAGTTATTCTACACGTTCCTTAAACTTCTGGAAGAGACGGAATTCTTCAACGCTTCGCTTTATACACCGTTTGGAATAGCGGGTGTGGAAACGCTTGGATATGAAATAGCAGAACAGATGAACGAAATGGAAGGAAGATGTCCCGATTATGTAGTGGCTACCCATGCTGGAGGAGGAAATTTGACAGGCACAGCAAGGGGTCTTATAAAGGCGGGAGCGACAGGATGCAAGGTGTATGGTGCATCGGTCGATCTTAAAGGTCTTCATATGGCATCAGACAGGGATTTTAACAGAAAATCATTCACTACAGGACATACGGGATTTGGGATTCCATTTGCGACACAACCGGATCGTACCGATGTCCCGAGAAATGCCGCAAGGGTGCTCAGATACATGGACAAATATCTTACCGTTACACAAGGCGAAGTATTTTATGTGACAGAAATGCTTGCTCAGCTTGAAGGCATTGAAAGAGGCCCGGCAGGAAACGTTTCTCTTGCCGCAGCCATTTCACTTGCCAAAAAAGTTGAAGAGGGTAAAATTATTGTGGTTCAGGAAACTGAATATACTGGAGCAGGAAAACATCCTATGCCGCAATTGACTTTTGCAAAAGGGAACGGCATTAATATTTACAGAGGCGATATTAGGGAGAATATGCCTGGAAAGTCCATTGTGCTTCCTGAATATTTCGGACAGATAGAAGCGGTAGAATTAGATATGAACAAGATGAAGGAAAGATACATTGCAAATGTTGCAAAAAACTTCAAATATGAAGAATTGGGCGAAGAAGATGTTAAGTATCTGGAAGAAGAGCTAAGAATGGATAGAACAGATATTGAAAGAAATATGAACAAATAGAACTTTTGCCATGAAATAAATTTCCGGGTGGAAAAATATTTCATGGCATTTTTTTTCGTTAAACGCCAAAAAACATCGGAATAATGTTTCAAATGTGAGTTTTTCAACGTGGGCATCTTGGCACGACAATTGCGACTACTATATTCGCACTTAAAAAAAATAGGAGGATTTATACCATGAAAGACAAGAAACTCGAGTTTTACGGCGGCGAATGGATGTCCTTTATTCCATTTATTGTTTTCCTTGTACTTATCGTAATGACTACATTTGTTGCAGGCTCCATTTCCAACGGAGCTCTTTGGATTCCGGCCTACATGGCGCTTATTGTTGCGTTTTTCTTTGCAAAGGATAAAAAAATCTTCAGCGATACCATTATAAGCGGAATGGCCAGCAGAGAGGCTATAATACCAGTTGTATGCTGGCTTTTCGCAGGAGTGTTCTCAAGGATACTCAGGGAATCGGGTCTTGCTGGAGGAATTGCGGGAATGGCTGCGAATCTCGGAATCGGCGGAACGATGTTTGTAATAGTTTCATTCATAGCTTCAGCCGTATTTGCTACGGCTTCAGGAACAGGCTTTGGAACCATTGCAGCGGGGATGGGAGTATTGTATCCTGCGGGGGTTGCTCTCGGAGCTCATCCGGCGCTTTTGGCGGGATCTATCATATCGGGAGGAGCTTTCGGGGACAACCTGGCTCCTGTTTCTGACACAACTATTTGCTCGGCAACATCACAAGGCATCGATGTTCCGGGGGTTGTAAAATCCAGATTGAAGTATGCGCTTAGTGCTGCGGCCATAACAATCATAGGCATAGTGATATTTGGAATGACATCGAGCGGCGCAGGCACTACTGTAGGGGCAATAGAATATGAAGCAATAGCGTTGTGGATGCTTGTTCCAGTTGCTGTTACCATTTATGTGGCAATCAAATCGGGAGACATCATCATTGCAACAACAGTTGGAATCGTTTTGTCTGGTTTTACTGCCGTTGCAACCGGGATAATGGATTTTATTCAGATCGATCCGGGTCAGGAAGTGACTAAGAAAGCTTTGTTCAGAGTATTTGGAGAAGGGTTGGATAGAACGGTTGATGGCGTTATATATACAGGAATAAACAGCATGATCCAGGTTGTGCTTTTAGCTATTCTTCTTTTTGGTTCCATAGCCATTATGAGAGCGGGTCGAGGGGATGTAAAGCTTCTGGAATCCTTGGGCAAAGTTGCCAAGACTGCAAAAGGAGCAGAGCTTTCCATTGCAGGAATGACTGTCACTCTTTCAGCTCTTATGGGGCTCAACGCGCCTGCAATCTTAGCAATTGGGTCTTCGTTCGCCAAACCTCTTTCCAGAAAGCATGGAATAAGCCCTTACAGAACTGCAAACTTGCTTGATGCAATTTCCTGTACACTGGTTTACTCATTGCCATGGACTCCTGCTATAATATACACCATAAGCTTTACAAGGGACAGCGCATATCCTTTGACTGCTATGCAGGTTACACCCTTCGTTTTCTATGCTGGGGCAATGCTTGTGGTAATGATAGGCAGCATATTCCTTGGAATAGGCAGAAATGACAACATGAATGGAAGAACCATAGCTGACTTCGAAGAAAAAGAAAAGGCAATGTAGATTTAAAAAAATAATTACAAATTATGAAACGGCGCAGAGTCCATTATTCAATCGCAAATGGATTCTGCGTTTTTTTTTAAAAAATATGTCGAAAAATTTAGAATATATTGAAAAAATGATATAATTTAAAATAATGCATATTTGAAACAAAGGAGGAATTACATGGACAGCGTGAAAATTATTTCTGAAAATTGCAAAGGCTGCGGATATTGTGTGGTTGTTTGTCCCAAAAAAGTTCTCGTGATAGGGGAATCATCGAATAGGATGGGGTATAGATATGCGGTTGCCGCCAGGCCTGATGAATGCATATCGTGTAAACTCTGCGCGGTAATGTGTCCGGATTCTGCCATAGAAATATTTGAATAGGAGGTAAGCAGGTGAAAAAACATTTTGTGAAAGGATGCGAGGCGATTGCGGAAGCGGCTCTGAGAGCCGGGTGCACTTTTTTTGCTGGTTATCCAATAACGCCTCAGAACGAGATTCCCGAGTATATGTCGAAAAAGATGCCCGAATATGGAGGGGTTTTTGTGCAAGGGGAAAGTGAAGTGGCATCGGTGAACATGGTTTTTGGCGCGGCAGCCACGGGTGCAAGAGCTATGACATCCTCCTCAGGACCTGGAATAAGCTTGAAATCCGAAGGGATTTCATACATAGCCGGATCAAAGCTTCCGGCTGTAATTGTAAGTGTTATGCGGGGCGGACCGGGGCTCGGAACAATCATGCCGGCGCAGCAGGACTATCTTCAGGCTACAAAAGCTTCAGGACATGGTGGTTTCAGAATGATTGTGTTTGCGCCGTCAACTATACAGGAGGCTGTTGACTATACCTACAAGGCATTCGATTATGCGGACAGAGACAGAAACCCCGTAATGATACTTGTAGACGGATGCTTGGGGGCTATGATGGAGCCTGTGGTTTTGCCCGAATACCATGACAACTGCAACAAGAAGGCGGACTGGGTCCTTGACGGTTGCAGTGAAAGGGAGCCGCGGACTGTACTGTCCGTATCCCTTACAGGAGAGCCGCAGGAGCAATTCAATATTGAGATGGCGAAACTCTATGAGTCGTGGGCGGAGAAAGACACGGAAGTGGAACTTTATGAAATGGATGATGCTGAAATCGTTTTGACGGCTTACGGAACTAGTGCGAGAATAGCTAAAACAGCCATAGACATGCTCAGGGACGAAGGCATAAAAGCAGGTCTTGTAAGACCAATTACTTTATATCCTTTCCCGTCAGCAGCTTTTGAAAACCTTGACTACAAAAGGGTAAGACATGTGCTGGATGTAGAGATGTCGATTCCTGCGCAGATGGTTGACGATGTGAGGCTCGGGGTGCTCGGTCGGGCTGAAATCTCAACTTTCGGAAGATCGGGAGGAGTCATTATTGGTGTTGATGAAATCGTTCAGGAAGTCCGCGGAATTGCTAAGGGAGGTGGCTTTTAATGGATAAGATCTATGGAAGGCCCGAGTCTATAAAAAATAGAGTAAGCACATATTGTCCGGGATGCCTGCACGGAGTTGCAAATAAAATTGTAGCCGAAGTTTTGGACGAGCTTGAACTCAGAGAAAAAACAATATGCGTTCTGCCTGTAGGGTGCGGTACGCTTGGACTCTTTTATTGGAATGTGGATATGATAAGCTCAGCCCACGGCAGGGCGCCTGCTGTTGCAACAGGCATAAAAAGATGCTCGCCGGACAAATTCGTATTCTGCTACCAGGGAGACGGAGACCTTGCGGCCATAGGACTCTCGGAAATAATGCATGCGGCGAACCGTGGAGAAAACATATCGGTTATTTTTGTAAACAACAGCATTTACGGCATGACAGGAGGGCAGATGGCGCCTACAACTCTTGAAGACCAGCACTCCACAACAACCCAAAAGGGAAGAAATCCCCTTACTGAAGGATATCCCATGAAGATGTGCGAGATAATATCGGGACTCGAGGCTCCCAAATATGTTGCCAGGTTTTCCATGGATTCTCCAAAGAATATAATAAAGGCTAAGGCGGGAATCAAAAAAGCATTTGAGCTGCAGATAGACAAAAAAGGTTTCTCTTTTGTTGAGCTTATGTCCAACTGCCCTACCAATTGGGGGGTGACTCCGCTTGAGAGTCTTGAATGGATGCGTGAAAACACATTGAAAGTCTTTCCTCTCGGTGTATACAAGGAGGTGGAGTGACATGAAAAGCAGTCTTATCATAGGAGGTTTCGGAGGTCAGGGCATAATGCTTATGGGCAAGCTATTGGGTTATTCGGCTTGCGAAGAAAGGCTTGAAGCGACATTTCTTCCGTCATACGGGCCTGAACAGCGCGGAGGGACAGCCAATTGCCGGGTCGTGCTTTCGGACAAAAGGATAGGTTCGCCCATAGAACCTAAAATAGACATTCTTATAGCAATGAACGAACCTTCCCTTGAAAAATTCGAGGGAATGGTAAAGGAAGACGGCTTTATTTTTGTAAACAGCAGCATCACTTCAAGGAAAACATCATGCGGGGCAAAGGCTTTTTACGTGCCTGCCGATGACATAGCTTATCAAATAGGTTCAAAGAAGGTAGCCAACATAGTAATGCTTGGAGCATACATGGAAAAGGCGGGACTTTTAAGCGGAAGCGCGCTTGAGGCTGTTCTTTCCGAAAAGCTGGCAAACAAGCCCAAGCTGCTTGAAATGAATCGAATTGCGCTTTCAAGGGGCGCAGAAGCGGTTTGATTGTCTACAGGTATTTATTGCCGTCCTTCATTGATATATGGGGGGCGGCATGATATACTGTGGATGGAATAAATCAAAAAATGCTTTGTTTAAGGGAAAAGGGTGGAATGCCCTTGCTGTAGTCGCAGCTGTAACCGGGAATGGAGACCGAAAATTGCCACTGTACTGGAATGTATGGGAAGGTTCGGTCAGACAGATGATCCGGAAGCCAGAAGACCTGACTGAGTGTTTTTCAAATCTGCTCCGGCTCTGAGGGATTGAAAAAATACGGATCTTGGTCAAAAGGTGATTTTTTTATCCAACAGGGCAAGAACTGTATTGCGCTCTCTCCAAATCGGAGGGAGTTTATTGTTTTTTTGGAGGAATGCAAATGATAAAAAAAGTGCTCGCAGCGGTTATTGTTGCATTAATTCTATTAACCGGATGCGCAGATAATGAAACGGGACAGGCAGAAAGCAGGCAACTCAGGATTCTTGTAACGAGGGACTACGGACGGGAGATTTTGGCTGAGAAGATTGTTGCGACTTCAGGCGACGATACCGTTATGGATTTGATGCAAGACAACTTCAATGTAGAGACTGCCTATGGAGGTGGGTTTGTAAATTCCATCGACGGTTTAAAGTCAGGCTATACCGGAAACGGAAACAGCCAGAAGAAGGGGACAAAAAACGATTGGTTCTATTATGTGAATGGAGTGATGGCTGAGATTGGAGCGGATCAATACATGTGCGAAGATGTAAACACCGTTTCATGGGATTTTCACGATTGGGGCGGAGACATGTATGTCAGGACCCGCATAAACGCATGGCCGGACAGGTTGGAAGGAAGAAGGGTTGAGATTGCATACGGACCGGATTTTGAAAAAGAGGCGGGCAAAATAAAGGAAGCTGCTCAAAAAATCGGAGGATATGCAGTCGAGTCAAGTGTAGAATCACTTGACATGGAAGACCTTGAAAAAGATGCTTTATTTATAGGCGAATGGGAAGATGCAAATAAAAACGAATTCATAAAGGAAGTTTTTGAAAACCGCGATAAGGCGGGATTATACTATGTTTTTAATGACGAAGGACTCTTGCTTTTCGACAACAACGGCGAATTATCGGGAATAAGCGAAAAAGGCGCTATTGCCGCATCCATTCAAAAGACTTACGGGTCTGAGGCTTTGGTTATTTTGATAGTCGGAAATGATGCTGGAATGATAGAAAAAGTTGTAGATGTATTATTGGACAGCGAGTCCATGAAGGGTGCTTTCGGAATTGCGGTTACGGAGGATGGTGTCAGCTATGTGCCATAAACTTCATCCTGCAAATGCGATGGTTTTGCTGATTGTTTTGATTTCGGCTACACTTCTGGTCAGCCATCCTCTTCATGCCGCGCTGCTTGTACTTGTTTTTTCTTTTTCTGTAGCGGCTTTTGGCGGAGC
>DATFJE010000078.1:0-27209 GCA_035269385.1 Clostridia bacterium | reverse complement strand
TGGGCGGAAGACCAAGTTGCGGCAATGGCAGGAAAGGGCTTCATAAATGGAAGGGCTCCGGGCCGATTCGATCCTTCAAACGATATAACAAGATCGGAATTCGCAGCGATAGTCACAAGGATGCTGAGCCTGGAGGCTTCAAATGATTACACGGCGGAATTTGCAGATGTTTCTGATTCGGACTGGTTCGCCGGTTCTGTTGCCGCAGCAAGCGAGGCGGGACTGATGAACGGCAAGGGCTTAGGGATGTTTGATCCGAATGGCAAGATAACGCGTCAGGAGCAGGGATTGGTTCTTTCTAATATTCTAAAAAGCTATGGATATTCAGAAGGAGAAATAAAGCTTGACGATGAATTTAATGATGCCGCAAGTATTGCATCATGGGCTGAGGATGGAGCGGCTTGCGCCGTGTATCACGGCCTTATCAACGGCATTGACGGACGGTTTGCGCCGATTGAAAAAGCTACGCGCGCACAGTCTGCGGTTATGCTCTGCAGGCTTTACTTTAAAATAATCAAATGATGCAATGAATCAAAAGCTCCGAAAGAATATTTTCGGGGCTTTTTTCTATGCTTGTTGTTAAAACATGTATATTTAGGTTTGATAGTGGTATTATAAAAATATAAATGATTTTATGCATAACATATCGGAAACGATTTATCCGTTTTTATAAATGTTTGCGAATACATAGGAGTTGTCTGAAAAAATACCGGAAGGATTGTTTGTATATTTGTTGTAAAGCCAATGGAAAGAACAAACTTCAATTTTTGACTGCAAAAGCAATGATATTTTGTATTCTGATGACAAACAAACCAGAGAGGAGAAGCGATGGAAGGAAAAATAAAAGGATATTCTCTTGTTGTTTTTTCTGCTTTCCTATGGGCGACCACAGGAATATTCGGAGGTCTTCTTCTCGATGCCGGGCTTTCGTCAAACCAAGTGGCATTTTTGAGAATGTTTGGATCTTCATCGATTCTTTTTTTGATTTTTGTATTGTTCAAGCCGTCAAATTTCAAGATAGACAGAAAAGGTATTTTGTTGACAATGCTTTTCGGGTTACTGGGACAGGCAACATTGAACTGGTTTTATTTTGAGACTCTTCGTTTGACTTCGGTTTCAACCATTACGGTATTTCTATATACTTCACCGGCATTCATAGCGTTAATGGCATATTTCATTTTTGGAGAAATTTTTGATTCGGGAAAGGGAATCGCATTGATTTTGAGTTTCGGGGGATGTTTTCTTGTAAGCACAGGAGGTGATTTGAGCAATCTTGTTTTGAATTTGCCGGGAATATTGAACGGATTGGGAGCGGGTGTGACCTATGCTATTTTTACAATTCTATGCAAATATTTATCGGACGACTACAACGAGTTTACAATCATTTTTTACGCAATGGTTTTCGGATGGATATTCTTCTTGCCCTTTTCACAAATTAATGGATTGCTGACCATGGAGTGGTCAGCGGGGATGTTTGGAACTGCCTTGATGCATTGGATTATTCCAACGGTTATAGGCTACAGCGTATACATAAAGGCTTATACATACGGGATAGAATCTTACAGGGCGGGCATTCTGGCGTCCATGGAGGTTGTATTCGCGGCATTTCTTTCTTTTGCGGTTTTCGGTGAAAAAATGGGTATGGTAAAGATTGTCGGGATTTTGTTGGTTATGTGCGGGGCATCGGTTTTTGCCATTAAATTAAAAACGAAAAATCCGGGAAGAATTGAAGAGTTCCCCTGTGTAGGCGAAGACGGGAATTTAAGGAGGGAAAAATGAACACGCTGATTGTTTATGCATCGAAGCATGGAGCGACTGAGAGGGCGGCTGAAAAGCTCTCGGATAAATTGAATGGAAATGTTGACTGTGTCAATCTGAAAAAAGGCATTCCGGAATCGATGAATCAATATGAAAGAGTGATACTTGGCACTTCCGTATATGGTGGAAAACTTCACAAGGAGTTTGTCGACTTTATAGAAAAAAATGAACATGAGCTTAAAAAAAAGGAATATGCGTTTTTTGTCTGCTGCGGCTTTGAAGCCAAAGCTGAGACTTACTTGAGGGAAAACCTTGCGGATGAGCTTGTTGATAAAGCATTGTTTGTAAAATATTTCGGCCAGGAGATAGTTTGGAAAAAAATGAAGTTTTACGAGCGTGCGGCTTTGAAAATGGTGGCAAAGGTAAAGAACGACGTTCATGACATAAGGGACAAGGACATAGAGGAAGCAGCCGATTTTTTGAATGAGATGTAGACCTTGAGGATGGGGCATGGGATGTAAAAAAACGAAGGGCGTTTTATGACATTTGACATGGAAATGGCATATGTCACAGGTCTTTCAAAGGCTTAAAGCAGCGGTCCGATAACGAGCTCGCATGAATGTGAAGAGTTGCGGAATTCGAATGTTGATGATACAATCAAATGGTTGATTGTAGACAATTGAAGGGTCGCGGGATATATCCATTTGTGAAATGGGTGATGATGAATTATTTTAAAACGATAATTTGAACATGTATTCTTTGCGTGATTTTTCGTATTGCTATGTTGAATAATTGAAATTTATCGAATTGTTGAAAATATCAAGATCTGATATTAACCTTGTACATTGTCAGCAATAGGGAAGTTCTGTGGCTTCTCTATTTGTTTGCAAAAAAAATACATAATATTGATTTAAAGAGGAAATGAATTTTGTATCAATAAAAAATCCAGTGTCAATAATAGTGCGTAGAACATGGAAACCTAATAGAAGGTTATGCGAAATTTGCTTTTGCGCAATTTATTCTAATTTAACATGACTAACAAGGGGGAGACTCAGGCATGAAAAACAGAAATAAAATAGGTGTCATAGATTCAGGAATAGGGGGATTTACAGTTGTAAAGGAACTAAGGAAGTTGTTGCCCAATGAGGGTATAATTTATTACGGGGACAATCTGAATTGTCCTTACGGAAATAGAAGCAAGGAAGAAATCTTAGGGCTTACACTGAATATGCTGGACTTTTTAAGTGAAAAGAAAGTTAAAGTAGTTGGTATTGCTTGCAATACTATTTCGACATTGATTGATGACTATAAAGACAAATATGATTTTCCAATAATGGATATAATTACACCGACAGTGGAACATGTTACTGCTAGTAAAAAAGACGGCATAGGGATATTGGGAACCGCATTCACAATAGAATCCGGAACTTATCAAAAAAAACTTATAAGTTTAAATGACAAAATAAAAATTGTTGGCGAATCTTCATCAGAGTTAGCCACATTTATTGATAACGGCGATTTCGACTCTCCAGCAATTAAAAAAGTTATTAATCACCACTTGAATAATATAACAAAAGACAACGAAGTTTCACACTTGATATTGGCATGTACACACTACCCGATTGTTGAAGATTTAATTAAACTTGAAGCACCAAATCTGGAAATAATAAACCCGGCGTATTATCTTGCCGAGAAGATTGGATCGACATTAAAAGATAATAATATGTTGAAAGAAGACAATAATATGGAAAACATGATTGAAATATTCACAACAGGAAATGCAGAAATTTATTATAATACGATCGATAAACTTAAAATTAAAGATAAATATTGTATTACCAATGTTGGTAAATAATTAAATTGAATTTGACTTCAAGGAATACTTGCAGAAATATAGCAAAAGAAAACTTATATAAAACCTAAAAAAAACCCCGGTTGGCGCCGGGGTTTAATATATGTCTTTAACCGAACGAAATATTTCAAATACACAATAAAAGTTCGTAAAAAATACACTATATGTGAAAATATTAAAAAATAATAAAAAATATTTCGGAAAAGCATTGACATGAGGTACAAATGATCATATAATTCTGAACTATATTAAGTATACAAAATGCATAAAAACAAAAAAACATAAAACCAAAAAAACGATGAAGGGAAGAGTAATCTCAATCTGAACTCAAGCGAGCCGGTGACAGTGTGAGACCGGTGGGAGGATTGTTGTGAAGAACATCCCGGAGTATCTGACCGAAATGAAAACAGTAGGCTCAGACGGCGAAGGACCGTTAAATCCTGAGAGTATCGATCATTTGGATTTATACTTGCAAGCAGGCTTTAAAGCAATTGAGGTGGCACCGCGGAAGATGACCTTTCGTCCTTATGACAGGGATGATGGGTCTTTTTATATTAAAAACAAACAAAGGACAATGAAAAGGAGTGATTTTATGGAAGGCTTGACTATGACGGCAATTGACACAATGTGGGTTCTCATTGCGGCGGCACTTGTATTTTTTATGCAGGCCGGATTCGCTTTGGTTGAGGCTGGCTTCACAAGATCGAAAAATGCGGGAAACATTATAATGAAAAACCTCATGGATTTTTCCATAGGGTCAATCATGTATTGGTTTCTGGGTTTCGGACTTATGTTTGGAATAACAAACTATGGATTCTTTGGATCTGTAACCTTGTTCTCGGCGGGTGATTTTTCGCATCTGGGTCTTGGAATTCCGACTGAGGCTTTCCTTATTTTTCAAACGGTATTTTGCGCAACTGCAGCTACCATTGTATCTGGAGCCATGGCGGAAAGAACCAAATTTTCAGCTTACTTGATTTTCAGTTTGTTTATTACCTCAATCATATATCCTGTAGTCGGTCATTGGACATGGGGCGGAGGATGGCTCGCAGGAATGGGCTTTCACGATTTTGCAGGTTCGAGCGTAGTCCACGGACTTGGAGGCATGGCTGCTTTGGTTGGAGCATATATGCTGAAGCCGAGAATTGGAAAATACGACTCTTCGGGCAAGGCCAAGACAATACCGGGCCACAATATGATTATGGGAGCTTTGGGAGTTTTCATACTCTGGTTTGGATGGTTCGGATTCAACCCGGGGTCAACTCTTTCGGGGATGGCTTTTGAGGATATTGCACACATATTTATGACAACAAATCTTTCGGCTGCGATGGCAGCGACATCGGCTATGTTTTTTACATGGATCAAGTGGGGAAAGCCTGATGTGGGAATGACACTCAACGGAGCGTTGGCGGGGCTTGTTGGAATAACGGCAGGAACGGATGCGGTAAGCTTGGTCGGCGCCGCGTCAATAGGACTTATTTCAGGTGTTTTGGTTATACTGGGGGTAGAATTTATAGAGAAAGTGCTTAAAATTGACGATCCTGTAGGAGCTTCTGCTGTACATGGCGTATGCGGATTTTCGGGAACTATTCTTGTAGGAATTTTTGCAACCGATGGAGGACTTCTCTATGGAGGAGGAACGGACCTTTTGGTGACTCAGACAATCGGTGTTTGGGCAATAGCGCTCTGGACGCTCGCAACGACTTTCGTGCTCTTCAAGACAATTGATGCAACAATCGGGTTGAGAGTCGGAGAAAAAGAGGAAAAAATAGGATTGGACTTGCAAGAACACGGAATAAGCAGTTATGGGGATTTCAAAATCAAAAATGCCGGATAATGAATTTAAATGAAGGCGCATAATAATTGGCGTTTATCAAAATGACTTCAAAGTTCAAATAAATCAGTTTAAAATGCATTTGAAATTGAAATATTTTCAAATCTTAAGTCCCTGGCAAATGCCGGGGCTTTTTTTAGTTTGATTTGCTCGGCTTGACTTGTATGATAAAATATAAATAGGCGAGGGGGGTATTTTGAAAACTGATTTTTGCAATACAGGCACAAATTGCAGCGTTTCGCTGCTTTGTGAGTGGAAAAAGGATTGTATCAATATATAATGTAAGCAAATACAGACCGTATAAAGGAGATGATGAAATGTCGACTCATGAAGAGAAAACAGGATTCTTTCAATTCATGAAAGAATTTTTTGGAGGGGCGACGGATTTTCATAGAAAGTCGAGATCCATGCTTGACAAGGAAGCAGTAGAGCAGATGGACAATTTCATGTTGATTTGTTTCGCTGACAATTTGGGAATTCCCATTCCAACAAGCTATTACACATTGGAGCTCTTGCCGTATTTGGCAGAGGATTTGGAAAAATGGCAGAGAAGAATGATGGGCAGAAAATCAATATGGCAGGAAAAATGGGGAGACTGGGATCTTGACGCATAGAAACAATTTGAGCGAGGAGGATATTGATGAATAAAATTGTGTTTTTTGGAGGAAAGGGCGGCGTGGGAAAAACAAGTTGCTCTGCAGCTTTTGCAACATACACGGCTAAACAGGGAAAAAAGACACTTATTGTGTCAACGGATCCGGCACACTCGATTTCGGATATTTTCGAGATGCCTATAGGGATGGATACCACTCGCATAAGGGAAAATCTGGATGGAATCGAAATCGATGCGGAGCATGAAAGCAACAAATATATTGAAGGTGTAAAGAAGAGTCTTGGCAAGGTCATAAGCCCGGTAATAATGGAAGAGATAAACAGGCAGCTTGATGCATCCTCAATTTCACCGGGGACTCATGAGGCGGCGGTATTCGATAAGATGATAGAAATTATTGTCGAGAAGTCAGGAGATTATGATCAAATAGTATTTGACACAGCGCCTACCGGACATACAATCCGACTGTTTTCGCTTCCGGAGCTTTTGGGAGTTTGGATCGATTCACTTTTGGCGAAGAGAGAGAGAGCCTTGGAAGTTTCGCAGATGACAAAGTCTGTAGACAGGGGGTCGAAGGATTATCTCGATCATGATCCGATCCTTAAGATATTAAACAGAAGAAAGAGCAATATGGAGCAAGCGCGCGAAATCATGATTGACGACAAGAAATTGGATTTTATTTTCGTGATGAATGCAGAAAAACTTGCGATAGAGGAAACTAAGAAGGCGATTGACATATTGAAGAAATACGACATGCCTGTAAGAGACCTCATAATAAACAGAATTTTGCCAGATAAAATGACGGACGACTTTTGGAAATCGAAAAAAGAGGATGAAGTTAAATATGTTGCAGAAATAGAAGGCTTTTTCACTGACAAGAGCATAATAAAACTTCCTCTTTTGCAGAAAGACATGAGAGCTCACAACATCGACGATATGGCGGCATATTTTGAGGCCGCTATTAAAGAATAATAAACAATACAATCAACCATAAATTCAAACCGCCTTAAAGGGCGGTTTTTTCATGTAAAAAAAAGGGTATAGAAATAATGGCGTTCTTTAACCGGTTTATTGGTTTGGGAATGGAACTGACTGCAGGCTGGTAAAAAAGATTTCGGACTTTTAAAAGGAAGTGTTGTAGTGAGCATTGTAGAAGAAAGAAGAATTTCAATAGGCATAAGCGCTTGTGTATATGGATGCAAGACAAGATACAATGGCAAGGGAATAGATGTGTTGGGTTTGTTCGGAAGGGAAAAGGAGAGTTTTGTTTTCACTCCAGTATGTCCTGAGGTACAGTCGGGAATGGGAATTCCAAGAGATCCAATCAGTCTTCGCGGAGGCTGCGGAAACGATGTCTGGAAAGGAGATGCAAAGGTCAAGAACAGAGGCGGTGATGATGTGACCGAGGCAATCAAGGAAGGTTGCATCTGTTGCATGAAAACGCTTGAAAAAGCAAAAGTTGACGCATTTGTCTTTATGGAAGGAAGTCCATCCTGCGGAGTATACAGGACATCGCTTAAAGGCAGAAGGCTTGGTAATCCTCCTGGGATTTTCGGGGCGCTTTTATTGGAGGAAAGAATATTTTTGATACCCGCGGCAGATTTGCAGAGTCCAATAAAGAGGTGGGATTGGATACGCAGGCTTTTCGCCTTCACATGGCTGAAATCGGTTCAGCTCGAAAACAAGAAAGATATGTATTCGATGTGGCATGCATTGAAATTCATATGCCAGGAGATTGACAATGAAAAGTCGAGGGAAATAGGCAGAAGGATTGCTACACTCAAGGAAGTTCTCGAAGTCGGATATGCAGAAGCTTTGAGGGATGAAATACTTGAAATGTTGAGAAAACCATCTACTCCCGCTAAAATCAAGCAGATGTTGTGGAAAAATTATGCGTATTACAGGAAGAATTACAAAAGAGAAATCGAAAGCATAAATGAGCCGTTGGCGTTGCGTAATATGACAGAGGTAGTAAAAGAACTTTCGACCATGGAACTTGCGGCTTTCAAGGAAGGTTTCATTTTTGGAGCTTCACCTGTAGTATTCAGAAGCGGCAGAAGACGCAAGTAATTGATTTTGCAGCTTGACAGGAAACGGGGTGTGTTTCATGAAAATGTGCAAGATGAGCAAAGAAAATTACAAAAAACAATTAAAGACCATGGGCAGCAAAAAATACAAATGCGAAAAATGCGGGCGCAAGTCAGACAACAAAAATGATTTGTGCAAGCCGGCTAAACGAAATAAGAAAGGCTGACATTCAAATGCGGAGAGGAAACTTGAAGAAGGAGTCCATTTATGGTTTCAGCTGTTGAAATTGAAAACTTGAAGGTGTGCTATAAGGACAATTGTGTTTTGAAGAATGTGAACATGAAAGTTGCGGAAGGGGAATTCTTGGGCATAATAGGACCGAACGGGGGAGGAAAGACAACGCTCGCCAAGGTTATTCTGGGCATAAAGAAAGCCAACGCAGGAAATGTACTTGTTTATGGAATGAAGCCTGAAAAGGCTCGCGGGCTGGTTGGCTATGTTCCGCAATTCACGACATTTGAAAAAGATTTTCCAATCAGCGTGGGCGAAGTTGTTCTTACGGGACTTTTGGGGAAAGCCAAGCCTTTCAGGAAATACGGCAAAAAAGAATTGCTTAAGGCGGATGCCATAATGGAAAGAGTGGGAATAAGCCACCTCAAGAAAAACGGAGTCAAAACTCTCTCGGGTGGAGAAACACAAAAGATGCTTATTGCGAGGGCATTGGCAATTTCCCCTAAAATACTTATTTTGGATGAGCCGACCGCAAGCATAGACACAAAATCCAAAGACTCAATTTATGATTTGCTCAGGGAACTCAACAGCGAAATGACTATCATACTGATAACACACGACTTGGGAGTCATATCGGCGTATGTGGAAAGCATAGCATGCCTGAATGTTGAATTGTTTTATCATGGAGAATCAGAAATAAATGAAAATATAATAGAGCATACTTTCGGATGCCCGGTGGATCTTCTCGCGCACGGCACGCCGCATAGGGTTTTGAAACAACATGAAAAAGAGGGTGAGCGAAATGATTGAAGATGTCTTCGGTATGGCTTTGACGCACCGCGTATTTTTGAGCGCTTTTTTCGCGAGCATACTATGCGGCATTGTAGGTACGGTAATAGTGGAAAAGAACATTGTCATGATGAGCGGCGGAATAGCCCATATGGTTTTCGGAGGTGTCGGGCTCGGATTTCTAATGGGATTTGAACCTATATGGGGAGCGTTTGCCTTCGCTTTGACAGGAGCAATTATAATGGCGGCAATGAAAAAAAATGATTCCAAGCACATTGACGGAACAATAGGGGTATTGTGGGCGCTTGGAATGGCGTTGGGAAGCATATTCATTTACTTAAAACCCGGTGATCCTCCGGATATACATGTTTATCTTTTTGGAGACATCGAAGCCATAAGACTTTTCGACCTTTACCCAATGGCTTTGCTTACGGTCGTGACAATTGTACTGACGTGGGCTTATATGAAACACATCAAGTCGTATCTTTTCGACGAATTGTTTTCAAATGCAACAGGAACTGCAAACGGCTTTTTCGATTATCTGATATATGTATTCGTGGGACTTTCGGTTGTTGTTCTTCTAAGATTGGTTGGAATAATACTGGCAATAGCCCTTTTGACAATTCCTCCAATGATAGCGGGTCGTTTCACTCGGAAAATAGAATCGACAATGGCGCTCGCATCGGTTTTGGGGTTGGTTTTTTCGTTGGCTGGAATGGCCTTTGCCTATGCATACGAACTGCCATCGGGGGCTGCAATAATTCTATTGGCTTCTGTGGTTTTCATTGCGACTTTGCCGGTAGGCGGCTAGCTTTTTGTTTTGTCTTTCATAAATATTTGATTTTATTTACTTTGCTAATTGTTGATTTGCAGTTGTAAACGGTTCAAAATGGATTGAAATGGAATGAAAGTTCTTGAAAAAACACGAAACCGCCTCCAAATGGCAAAAAAGGGTTTACAAAGAGTTGACGAGTGATATAATTTACGGGGATATTCATATAAGAGAGGTTTATATGTTACCTTGATACATCATCTATGGTATAATGTATTATTGTAACGGTATAAACTTTTTTTGATTAAATCATCGGATTAAAACCCCGGAAAAGGGGAAAAAGTTCACATATAATTAGAGGAGGCACACTATAATGAGTTCAGAATTTGTAAAAAAGGAAAACAACAAGGTCAGTTTGAAGGTTACTGTTTCAGACGAGGCTTTCAAGAAGGCCATACAGAAGGCCTATTTGAAAAACAGAGGCCGATTCAATATACCGGGTTTCCGAAAAGGCAAGGCACCGCAAAAGGTAATAGAGCTGCAATACGGAGTTGGGGTTTTTTATGATGATGCAATAAATGAAGCGTTTCCGGTCGAATACGAAAAGGCGATTGAGGAACTCGGATTGGATCCTGTCGATAGACCTGAAGTGGACATTGAGGCT
Source organism: Clostridia bacterium (assembly GCA_035269385.1). Lineage (GTDB taxonomy): Bacteria > Bacillota > Clostridia > Peptostreptococcales > BM714 > BM714. The sequence continues at coordinate 16,671 of DATFJE010000078.1, read as the reverse complement.
TTGGAGCCAGGTGAGCCCGTAGTGTTCACGGTAGATGTAACAGTGAAGCCCGAGGTTGTTCTTGGAGACTACAATTCAATTGAAATAGAGAATGTTTCATCAGAGGTGAAGGATGAGGCTGTAGACGCCGAGATGGAAAAATCAAGGGAAATGAATGCTCGTCTAATCAGCGTTGACGAAGAGGCCAAAGAAGGCGATACGGCAATGATAGATTACGAAGGGTTTGTGGGTGATGAGGCTTTTGAAGGCGGAAAAGGCGAAAACCATCCCTTGGAATTGGGCTCGAATCAATTCATACCCGGATTTGAGGAGCAGTTGGTGGGATGCAAGGCAGGCGAAGAAAAGGAAGTCAAAGTTGTATTTCCTGAAGAATATCATTCCGAAGATTTAGCAGGCGCAGAAGCCACATTCAAGGTTCTTGTAAAAGAAATCAAGCGCAAGGAATTGCCTGAGATGGATGATGAGTTGGCAAAAGACATAAGCGAATTCGATACATTGGAAGAACTCAAGGCGGACACAAGATCCAAACTGGAAGAGGAAGCCCAAAAAAATGCGGAATCCGAATTAAGAAACAAGGTTGTTGAAAAAGTTGTTACGATTTCTGAAATCGATCTTCCGGAAGTAATGATAGAAAACGAAATTGATTCAATGATAAAGGATTTTGAATATCAATTGAGGTATCAAGGATTGGATTTGAACAAATACTATGAAATAACCAAATCTGAAGAAAAAGACCTAAGAGATCAAATGAAAGAGGATGCCGGTAAAAAGGTCAGAACAGCTCTTACAATAGAGGCAATATCCAAGAAGGAAGCAGTTGAAGCTTCGGAAGAAGAAATTGAAAAAGAAATGGAAAAAATCGCCGAGCAATACAAAATGGAATTGGATAAAGTCAAGATGACTTACGGCGGTCAAAATATGGAGTATCTCAAGGAATCCATTGTTTCAAGAAAAACAATCGATCTTTTGGTCGAAAAGACAAAACTTGTTTAGAAAGTAAACCATAAAAGGTATAATTGAAATAGGAGGTGTTTTTTATGGCGCTGGTGCCAATAGTTGTTGAACAGACTAACAGAGGCGAAAGATCTTATGACATCTTTTCCAGACTGCTTAAAGACCGTATAATATTTTTGGGAGAAGAAGTGAACGATGCTACGGCGAGCCTTGTTGTGGCACAAATGCTTTTTCTGGAATCGGAAGATCCTGACAAGGACATATCACTTTATATAAACAGTCCCGGCGGTTCAATCACTTCGGGAATGGCAATATACGATACTATGCAGTTCATTAAACCGGATGTTTCAACAATATGCGTGGGAATGGCCGCATCAATGGGTGCATTTTTGCTGGCTGCAGGAGAAAAAGGAAAACGCTATGCACTTCCAAATTCTGAAATAATGATTCATCAGCCACTTGGAGGAACTCAGGGACAGGCGGAGGACATACGCATACATGCCGAGAGAATCATCAAGATAAGAGAAAAGCTGAATGTGATTTTAAGTGAAAGAACCGGGCAAAGTCTCGAAAAAATTTCCATTGATACGGACAGGGACAATTTCATGGGTTCTGAAGATGCCGTGAAGTATGGGATAATTGACAAGGTTATCAGTTCAAGATAACGGACGAAAGAGGTGTTCTAATGGCTAAAACCGATGAGAGAAAACAGTTAAGATGTTCATTTTGCGGGAAAACGCAAGACCAAGTAAGGCGGTTGATTGCCGGACCCAATGTCTATATCTGTGACGAATGCGTTGAACTATGCATGGAAATCATCAAAGAGGAATTGAGTGAAACTTTCGATGTTGAGATGTCTGGTATACTAAAGCCGGCAAAAATAAAGGAAATTCTAGATCAATATGTTATAGGCCAGGAAAGCGCCAAGAAAACACTGGCGGTCGCAGTCTATAACCATTACAAGAGAATCAACAAGGAAAAAAAGGAAGACGATGTCGAATTGCAGAAAAGCAATATTTTGCTGATAGGTCCTACCGGTTGCGGAAAGACGCTTCTGGCCCAGACGCTGGCAAAGCTGCTGAAAGTTCCTTTTGCGATTGCTGACGCAACATCACTTACGGAGGCCGGTTATGTAGGGGAAGATGTCGAAAACATACTTCTGAGACTCATACAAGCTGCCGATTATGATGTCGAAAGAGCTCAAAAGGGAATAATCTACATCGATGAAATCGATAAGATATCAAGAAAATCCGATAATCCTTCAATAACAAGGGATGTCAGCGGAGAAGGAGTGCAGCAGGCCCTTCTTAAGATAATTGAAGGAACAGTAGCGAGTGTTCCTCCACAGGGAGGGAGAAAGCATCCCCAGCAGGAATTCATTCAGATCGATACAAGCGATATATTGTTTATATGCGGTGGAGCATTCGACGGTATAGACAAAATCATCCAGAGAAGAATTGGAGAGAAGAATATAGGTTTTGTTGCCGATGTAATAGGCAAAGAAGAATTGGAAATAGGTGTACTTCTTGAAAAGATTCTTCCAATGGATTTGCTGAGATACGGATTGATTCCGGAATTCATCGGCCGTGTGCCCGTATATGCGGGATTGCATGAATTGAAAGAAGATGCGCTGAAAAGGATACTTCTCGAACCCAAAAATGCTTTGGTAAAACAATACAAGAAGCTTTTCGAACTTGATGGGGTGGAACTTGAGTTTGACGACGAAGCAATAGACGAAATTGTCGCAGAAGCCGTCAAGCGAAACACTGGAGCAAGGGGTCTGCGAAGCATAATTGAAAGCGTCATGAGGGATATAATGTTTGAGATACCGTCCAGGGACGACATCAAGAAATGCATCGTGACCAGGGAAACAATCAGTGAAGGCGTCCGGCCCAAACTGGTTTACGGAGAAAGCAAACGAAAGCGCATCAAGAAGGAAGAAAATGTGTCTTAGAAATGACTTGATAAGAAAGCGGGTTTCTCGCTTTCTTATTTAATTCAAAGGCTTTCAGAATGGAAAGACTATTTAAGAAACCGGACCGAATATGTAGGCCGGCGAAAAGGAGAGTGACAATATGGATGAAATCAAGAAGAATCTGATAGAACTTCCGATGATTCCCCTGAGAGGGCTTACTGTTTTCCCAAACATGGTCCTGCATTTTGATATAGGCAGGGAAAAATCCATCAAGGCCTTGGAAGAGGCCATGATGATGGATCAAATGATATTTTTGTCATCGCAAATGGAAGTAGAGGTTGATTTGCCGACAGGTTCTGATTTTTATAAAGTGGGGACTGTTTCAAAAATAAAGCAAATGCTTAAATTGCCGGGAGATGCAATCCGTGTGCTTGTGGAAGGTGTGGATCGAGGCAAAATCGTTGAAATCATCGAGGAGACACCTTTTTTCAGAGTAGAAATTGAAGAATACATCGATGAGGATAAAATGGAAGTGACAAAGGAATGCGAAGCATTGATGCGTACCGTAATCAATGCTTTCGAAGAATACATCAGTGCAAGCGCAAAGATTTCTCCTGAAGTTCTAATTACAGTTTCTTCAATAGAAGAACCGGGGCGTTTAGCGGATGCGGCGGCTTCACACATGATTCTTAAAACGAGTCAGAAGCAAGAGATACTTGAGGCATTGAATCCCAAGGAGCGTTTGGAAGTGCTTTACCAGATACTTTTGAAGGAAATAGAAATACTGGAGATTGAAAACGAAATAGACAAGAAGGTCAGAAAACGACTCAACAAGATACAAAAGGACTACTACCTCAAAGAACAGATGAAAGCGATTCAGGACGAACTGGGCGAAGGCCCAGGCTTTGATGATGATATAGAAGAGCTGTATCAAAAGCTAGACAGTGTTAAAATACCAAAAAACGTAAGAGAAAAAGCCGAAAAGGAAATAAAACGGTTAAGGATGATGTCGCCGGGTTCCGCAGAGGGAAATGTAATAAGGACTTATGTGACTTGGCTGTTGGAATTGCCGTGGAACAAGCAGACAAAGGACAGCATTGACATAAAGAAAGCCAAGAAAATCCTCGAAGAGGACCACTATGGCTTAAAGGATGTAAAAGAACGAATATTGGAATATCTTGCCATACGCAAGCTGGTGAAAAGCATGAAAGGGCCGATTATCTGTCTTGTAGGGCCTCCTGGAGTTGGGAAAACCTCCATTGCGAAATCCATTGCAAGGTCGCTTAACCGAAAATTCGTACGAATGTCTTTGGGTGGAGTAAGAGACGAGGCGGAAATTCGCGGACACAGGAGAACTTATATAGGAGCAATACCAGGGAGAATAATAACCGCGGTAAAAGATGTAAACAGCAAGAACCCTGTTTTCCTGTTTGACGAGATAGACAAGATCAGCAGTGATTTCAGAGGAGATCCGGCTTCGGCACTGCTTGAGGTTTTGGATCCTGAACAAAACAAGGAGTTTACCGACAACTACCTGGAGGTGCCTTTTGACCTTTCAAAGGTGATGTTCATAACTACGGCGAATTCATTGGGAGATATACCAAGGCCGCTTATGGACAGGATGGAAATCATTGAGGTTTCAGGATACACAGAACCGGAAAAAACGAAGATTGCGGTACGCTATCTTTTGCCGAAGCAATTGAAAGAACATGGCCTGAAACCTGAAAATCTTTCGATTTCGGACAGTACGATAAAGGATATAATCAACTTTTATACCAGGGAATCCGGTGTTAGGGAACTTGAAAGACAGGTTGCCAAGATTTGCAGGAAAGCTGCAGTCAAGATTGTCGAGGAAAAAATTGATACAGTGCGAATTACAAAATCAAATCTTGACAAATATTTGGGCAACAAGAAATACAGATACGATGTATTGAACCAGAAAAGCGAATTGGGGCTTGCTACAGGGTTGGCTTGGACGACTGTCGGCGGGGAGACTTTGACCATTGAGGCAACTTTGATGAGCGGCAAGGGTGAAATAATCCTAACAGGGCAATTGGGAGATGTCATGAAGGAGTCTGCGCAGGCAGGAATAAGCTATATAAGAAGCAAAGCCGAATTCTTGGGAATAGACAAAGCTTTTCATGAGAAAAAGGATGTGCATATCCATATACCGGAAGGGGCTATACCAAAAGACGGTCCTTCGGCAGGCATAACAATGGCTACAGCCGTAATTTCCGCATTGACCGGAAAACCCATAAACAGGGAAGTTGCTATGACAGGAGAAATCACTCTCAGGGGAAGGGTTCTTCCCATTGGAGGGCTCAAGGAAAAATCCCTTGCCGCTGAAAGAGCCGGGATTACGAAGATATTGATACCAAAGGAAAATGAAAAGGATTTGGAAGACATACCGGCCATAGTAAGGCGGAAGGTGAAATTCGTTCCGGTTGAAAGCATGGACGAGGTGCTTGCCCATGCTCTTGTGGAAGGGGAACTGAAATGAAAATTAAAAGCGCCGATTTTGTAATCAGTGCAGTCAGTCCGGCGCAGTATCCGGAGGACAATTTGCCGGAAATCGCTTTTGCCGGCCGTTCCAATGTTGGAAAATCGTCTCTCATAAACATGTTGGTCAACAGGAAAAAGATGGCCAGGACCAGTTCAACCCCTGGAAAGACGCAGACAATAAATTTTTATAGAATAAATGAGTTGCTTTATTTTGTCGATCTGCAGGGGTACGGATATGCCAAGGTTTCAAAAAAAAGCAGAAATACTTGGGGTAAAAGCATCATGAAATATTTAAGTGAAAGACAGATGCTTATGAATGTTTTTATTTTGGTGGATATAAGGCATAAACCTTCCCAATTAGATAAGACTATGTTTGACTGGATAAAAAGCAACGGATACAGGGGTATTGTTCTTGCAACCAAGACGGACAAGATTCCCAAAAGCAGGAAGGAAGCCCATCTTAAAGCCATAAGGGAAACCCTCGAAATGGATGAAGGAGATTTGGTGATACCGATTTCCGTAAAAACCAAAGAGGGACGCGACGAACTTTGGAAGAAGATTGAGGACAAGATGGCGGAGCACGGCATATTTGAAGATTGATCAATAAAAAATGCTCCCGTTGCAGATAAAGTCAAAATGATTGACTCTGCAGCGGGAGCATTTTTTCAAGCGGAAACATGTCCGCTTCGTCTTTTTCTAAATGGATTGATTTCAGAGAGGATGACACCCGACAGAATCAGAGCTGCGCCCAAAAGGCTTTGGCCAGAAAGAATGGTTCCGTAGATTAGGAATTCGCAAATTGAGGCGAAAACAGGTTCTCCTGAATAAATGAGAGCTGTATGCGATGCAGTCGTGTATTTCTGCGCTTCGTTTTGTGCTATGAAAGCCAGTGCAGTGCATGCTATGCTCAGAAAAAGCATGGACGCCCAGTCGGCAGTTGTTGACGGAATGGCGGGTTCTTCAAAAATAAGCGCTGTAATGCCACTGAAAAAGCCGACTCCGAAAATCTGTGTTATTGCCAAAATCACGGCATTTCCTTTTTTTGCGAAGATGCCAACAGAAATTATATGCATTGCGAAACTGATTGCGGCAAGGAAGGTTAGAAAGTCCCCGAAGTTTATGCTTGAAAAACCGCATCCGTTTCCCAAAGTTAGAAATGCAAGGCCGAAAATAGCCATAATGGCTCCCAAAACTGCGGAAACGGAGGGCTTAGTCTTGAAGAAGACAGTACTTATTATCGGGACAAGAACCACCGCAAAACCCGTTATGAAGGCCGAGTTTGATATGCTTGTGTAGAGAAGTCCCATTGTTTGGAATGCGTATCCTGCGAAAAGTATAAAACCGATGAACATGCCGGTGAAAAACATTTTGGGAGTCATGTATTTGAATTTTTTTCTAAAGAAAAAGGCGGCTATGAATGCTGCAATTAAAAATCTTTGAGAAAGAAAATTGAAAACTCCTATTTTTTCAATAAGCAATTTGGTCAATATGAAAGAAACCCCCCATGTCATTGTAACGAAGACCAGGGCGGCGTCGGCTTTGTATTGTTTTTTCATTTCTATGTACCTCCATTTGATGCTTGATGCATCTAAACCATTATATTGAAACTATAAGAAATAGTCAAACGGGAAGAACAGTAGAAAGTGGAAAGTGGAAAGAGGAAAGTGGAAAGAGGAAAGTGGAAAGTGGAAAGTGGAAAGTAGAAAGTGGAAAGTGGAAAGAAAAAGATTCAAGGGCAAAAGGCAAGTACAGATGTCAGATGTTAGATGTCAGGAAAAGACTAGAGACAAAAGAGGAAGAACAGTCTGCAGCTGCTGGAAAAGATTAATTGCGAGTGCAAAACAAGAAAAGCATTGGAATGAATTTATGTTTGAAAATGTATTTGGTTTTAAGTATTTTTGCATTTGCTGACAACTGACAACTGTTTTACAGCGGAGTTTTTAAACAGTATTAAGCCCCCTTGAAGAACAAGGGGGCTTTGCTGCAAATTATTATTCGACAGGCTCGAACATGTCTTTTGTTACTCCGCACATGGGGCAAGTCCAATCATCGGGGATGTCTTCGAAAGCTGTTCCCGGTTCAATGCCTCCGTCTGGGTCTCCGATTTCGGGATCGTATACGTAGCCGCAAGGTATGCATCTGAATTTTTTCATAAAAGCCTCCTTAAATTTATTTACATAATTATATATACCAATTATAAGATAATATAAACATTAAGACAACAATTTCCCATGAATTGAACGATTGATAAATAATGGTATAATTATTGAGAGCAAATAAGAATTGAAGGGAGAACATATGGATCCGAGAATTGAAAAACTGGCTTACAATTTGATAGGATATTCCTGCAGTCTAAAAAAGAACGAGAAAGTTCTGATTGAATACAAGGGTGAAGCAAGCAAACCGTTGGTTAAAGCATTGGTGAGGGCGGCATATGAAGTTGGAGGATTACCTTTTTTATGGCAGAGGGACGACACCTTGTTGAGAGAGATGTTAAAACATTCTGAAGACGTGCAAATGGATTTGATGGCTGATGTCGACCTTGCATTGATGAAAAAAATGGATGCATACATAGGCATAAGAGGATCTGAAAATGTAAGCGAGCTTGGGGATTTGGGCGCGGAAAAAATAAAGAGATACATAGACAGATATCAGAATCCCGTACATGGCGAGGAGAGGGTCAATAATACCAAATGGGTAATATTGCGATACCCAAACTATTCGATGGCGCAATTGGCCGACATGAGCCTTGAAGCTTTTGAAGATTTCTATTTCAAGGTTTGCAATCTTGACTATGGAAAGATGTCTGATGCAATGGACAGCCTTGTTGAGCTTATGGAAAAGACGGACAAAGTTCGCATAAAGGGAAAGGGAACAGACATAAAATTTTCAATAAAGGGAATTCCGGCCATAAAATGCGCAGGAGAAATGAACATACCGGACGGAGAAGTTTTTACAGCACCCGTAAAGGACTCTGTAAATGGAAGAATTTCATATAATTGTCCTGCCGTATATCAAGGAGTGACATATGAGAATATTGTGCTTGATTTCGAAAACGGAAAAATAGTTGATGCGAAAGCAAATGATACAAAACGCATAAATGATGTCTTCGATACTGATGAAGGGGCAAGATATGTAGGGGAGTTTGCCATAGGTGTAAACCCCTATATAGAAAAAGCGATGAAGGACACATTGTTTGATGAAAAAATCAAAGGAAGCTTCCACTTCACTCCAGGAAGATGCTATGAAGAAGCTTCGAACGGAAACGATTCGTCAATACATTGGGATTTGGTTTGCATACAGAGACAGGAACACGGAGGCGGAGAAATTTATTTTGACGATGTTCTTGTAAGGAAGGACGGGGTGTTTGTTTTGGAGGAGCTTTATCCTTTAAACCCTGAAAACCTTTTGGGTTGAGAGCTAAATCATTTTGGGGTTTTAAGTTTGGAATTGTTTGATTGATATACGTTTTTGTAACTGGAAAATGACCAAATAAGAGTCTCAAATTTGTTAATTGATGTTCATTTGATATATGATAAGGGTATAAACAACAATGAGGTTGTTTTTATAAAAAATTAAATGGAGGGATATTATGGAATCAAGAGATGACGAAGCTCCGATTAATAGTTTTAAAAGGATCAATGTTGAAAAGGTTAGCGTAAGAAAGGCTGAAAGAAAAGATGTTGCAGGAATTTACAAGGTTGCGAAAAGTGTCGGAACGAGCGAAAAGGATTCGTACAGCGGATTTTTGATGGACGACTATAAGTCCGACCCGGATTATTTTATGGAAATTTTCAGCAAAATGGTGGACAAGCTCGATTATTTTTATGTCGCTAAGGAACGTGAAACGGTTGGATTTTTAATGGCGTACACAAAGGAACAATGGCTTTCGGAGAATCCCGATTGGGTTTCAAAGGTCCATTGGTCGCCTGAATTCGATTTGAGCAAAATAGAAAATTTTGTATTGGTGGACAAGATAGCCATAATGAAAAATTGCAGCGGCAAGGGAGTCGGAAGCGCTTTGTATAGACGTTTCATAAGGGATCTGAAGGCGTCTGGTGTGAAAGGCATATTTTCGGAAACGATAATATATCCAACTCCGAATTTTGCATCGCTTTCATTTCGTAAAAAGCAAAAACATAAGCTTGCGGGGATCCGTTATGAAGAATTCGAAGGAAAAACACTTGCAGATGGAATATACTATAAACCGGTGAAGTAAATAAAAGCGGAATTTATTTGGGTTTTGGCTTTTTAAATATATAACTTCTTGTTATGGAAAGCATATGCGGGCACATTCGTCTATAGGAATGTGTCCGCATAGAACACATAAAGGGAGATTAACCACATGGCGGGTAAAAAAATATTGATGAAGGCTGAAAAAATAAGCAAATATTACCGGATGGGAGAAGTCGAGGTCAGAGCTCTCGAAGACGCTTCCTTTGAAATCTACGACGGCGAGTTCGTTGTCATACTCGGACCGAGCGGTTCTGGGAAAAGCACTTTGCTCAACATTATAGGAGGCATGGATGTGCCTTCCGGCGGAAATGTTTTTTTCAGGAACGATGAGATTACTTTGTACGATGACAACAAGTTGACGATGTACAGAAGAAACCGGGTGGGATTTGTATTCCAGTTCTATAATTTGATGGCGAACTTGACCGCCCGAGAAAATGTCGAGCTTGCTTCTGAAATATGCGAAGATCCACTTGAAGTGGATATGGTGATGGGGGAAGTGAATCTTGATGACCGAATGGACCATTTTCCGTCGCAGATGAGCGGAGGAGAGCAGCAAAGGGTGGCAATAGCAAGAGCAGTTGCAAAAAACCCGGATATATTGCTTTGCGATGAACCTACAGGAGCGTTGGATTTCAAGACAGGCCTTTCCATTTTGTCTTTGCTCGACAAAGTTAATAAGAAGCATGGCAAGACAGTGATGATAATAACCCACAACGCCGCAATTGCCGATATGGCCGACCGTGTGATAAAGATGAGAAGCGGACGAATAATTTCCGACAAGTACAATGAACAGCCTATACCGCCTGAAAGGATTGTATGGTGATGAAGAAATTCAATCTGCGGCTATACCGTCATATAATGAAAGCAAAAGGGCAGTTTGTCGCAGTTTCGATGGTGGTTGCTGTAGGAATAATGAGTTATGTGGCCATTTCCCTGGCTGTTATGGATTTGGAAGTGGGAGCGCAAAAGTATTATGAACTCAACAATTTTCAAGATGTAAGCGTTGAGCTAATGAAGATAAACGAATCCGGCATTGAACGCATAAGAAGAATGCCGCGTGTCGAATCTGTGCAGGGAAGAGTTTTTTTCAAGACTCCGCTTGAGGTCGAGGACAAGGACGAAAAGGTTAATGTGGGCATATCGTCCATACCGGAGGCAGAAAACAGAATTAATGATTTATACATACTGAAAGGGGGATGGATTCAGGACGGGCGAAGAGACGTATTGGTTTTGGAGCAGTTTGCTGAAGCGAGGGGGATAGAAGTTGGAGACGTTGTCCATCCTCAAATAGGAGGAAAGGAATACGAACTCGATGTCAAGGGGATTGTAGGCAGCCCCGAACACATATATCTTATGGAAGATGAGCAGAATTTGCTTCCACAGCCTTCAAAATATGGCATTTTCTATGTATCTGAGGAATTCGCACAACAGGCATTTGGGTATTCGAAATCGTATAATGAAGTGCTTATCAAATTGAAGAATCCGGAAGAGGATGGCATATTCAAGGACGAGCTTGAAAAAGAGCTTGAAAGATACGGCGTGCAGCGCATAATAAGACGGGAAGACCACATGAGCGACCGCATAGTGGCCGAGGAAATAAGGGGAGCCAAACAAATGGCAAATGTAATACCCATGGTTTTTCTTGGCGTGGCGGCTGCAATAATAGCCATCATGATTTCTCGCATGGTCAAAAACGACCGTACTTCAATAGGGGTACTCAAGGCAATAGGCTACAGGAACAGGGACATACTGATGCACTATGCGAAACACGCATTCATAATAGGGGCAATAGGATCCCTGATAGGGGTTTTTGTAGGGTATCTGTTATCAGGGCCCATGGCGAATCTGTATCAGGAGTTTTACAGGATACCCTTCAAGGTGAGGATATTTTCATGGAATTATCTTGGGATGGGTTTCTTGCTCAGCGCAATCTATTGCATAGGGGCAGGGCTTTGGGGTGCGAGAAGCATACTCGGCATAATGCCTGCAGAATCAATGAGACCGGAGCCTCCCAAAAAAATTGGAAAGACATACATACAAAAAATCACTTTCATATGGAAACACATCAGTTTCAGCTGGAAGGTAGTATGGAGGAATGTTTTCAGAAGCAGGAAGAGGTTTGTATTCCTTTCCGTAGGCATTGCTGTAACATTCGCTACAGCGCTCATGCCTGCACACATGCTTAATGTTTTCGAGGCGATGTTCTATGACCAGTATGGAGAGTTCATGCGGATGGACTATGAAATTGCCTACACAAAACCGCTTTCGGAGCAGTCTGTAATGGAAATAAGGGAATTGGTCGATGTAAAAGGAATAGAAGGAAAGATTGAATTTCCATTTGAGATTGAAAATGGATGGAAAAGCAAGGTCGTAAGCGTAATAGGCCTTAAACCGGATACGGAATTTTATAATTTGGCCGGTTCGGATGGAGGTATTCTCAGCCTTTCTCCCGACGGAATGCTGATAAGCGAACCCATGGCATATATATTGGATATTGAAAAAGGCGACATTGTGAATGTAAAAAACTTTATTCCCTTTAAGGACGATGTCAGAATCAAGGTTGACGGTGTAGTCAAACAGAGCTTGGGACTTAATGCATACATGGACATCGATTTCATGCAGGGGAAGCTTCTCGACGAAGGGATGATAACCGGGGTAATGATCGACTCTACAGACAGGGTCAAAGAAAAAATGGAAGATGTCAAAAATGTGTCGTCCGTAAACTCGCTTGAAGACCTGAAAAATATTTTCAAGGAGTTTACCAAGCTCACATATGCAGGTCTTTCCGTTTATGCATTGTTTGCGGGAATAATCGGTTTTGCGATAGTTTATAATTCAACCATGATGAGCATAAATGAACGCAGGCTCGAATTTTCATCGTTGCGCATAATGGGATTTTCAAAAAAAGAAATCAATCGAATAGTTTTGAAGGAAAACCTTATTATGACGGCGTTCGGCATTTTACTCGGGATTCCCTTGGGAAGGTGGCTTATGGAACTTTTGCAGACATCGTTTCAAACGGAATTCTATACAATGACAGCGCCCATTGAAAAGAATTCGTATATATATGCTGCAGGGTTGACAGTTTTTTATGTCTTGCTTGCTCAATACTTCAGTTCTCACAAGATAAAGAGATTGGATTTCATCGAAGCGCTCAAGAATAGAATAACTTAAAGAGAGGCCCTTATGAAAATTGCTAAGAAATTCACTGGATTGCTTAAAAACAGCAACAATCAAAAAAAGAAAAAAATGAAAAAATGGGCAACGATTTCAATAATTTTGCTTATAGCTTCCGCCGGGGGATTTTATTACATATCCTCACAAGACAAAGGCATTCCGGTTGAGGTCGGCTACGTTGAAAAGGGGAAGGTGCTTGAATATGTCGAAGAGACTGCTTACGCGAAATCTGACAATGAGCATGTCATTTATTCGGACATAAGCGGAGTGCTGAAGGATGTGATGGCAAGGGAAGGCGATTCGATACAAAAGGGCGACATCCTTGCAACGGTTGAGGGAGACGACATAGAGCTGCAAATCAAGAGCTTGACAGCCCAATTGAGCGGCGCAGATGCTTCAGCTTCATATTCATATGTTGAATCGGCTCGCCTGGCAAGGGATGAGGCTTCTCGAACCTTAAGCAATATGGAGAAACTTTTCGAAGAGGGCGCAGTAAGCAAGGATGACTTTTTAAAGGCGCAGACCGCCTATGAAGTCGCACAGCAGACCTACGGGCAGGCGCTAAGCCAATACAATAGCGCAAAAGCGCAAAGTCGGACAATAGGCTATGAAATAGACCTTTTGGAAAACAACCGCGATAAATTGACAATTACATCCAACGAGGATACACAGGTCACGCTGCTTCACGTAAAGGAAGGAGAGTATATAAGTCCGGGAATGCCGCTTTTCGAGTTGGGAAGCCTTGAAGAATTGTTTCTTGAAGCTGATGTGCTGGTGAGCGATGTCGGCGACGTCAAAAAGGGACAGACTGTTCTGATTGAAAACGAAGACATAGGACTTGCGGAAACAAGAGGCCTTGTTGAGAGGATATCACCGAAAGCCTTCAGCAAGATTTCCGAATTGGGAATAGAACAGAAGAGGGTAAAAGTTGAAATGGTTTCGGATACTCTTTCGGACAAAATCCGTCTGGGATATGAAGTTGACGTAAGGATAATAACAAGAGAAATGAATGATGTGCTGAGGGTTCCGGACAATGCAGTCTTTGAAATTGGCGAAAAGCCGCATGTGTTTGTTGTCGAAGAAGGAAAAACGGTTTTGAAGCCCGTAAGCGTCATTTTCGAGGGCAATGATTATTTTGCGATAGAAAATGGAATATCGGAGGGTGATGTTATAATTCTTTCCCCGGGAAATGAATTGGAAGAAGGAATACGGATATCAATTCTCAACAATCGGGAATAAAAATGCAGTGAGTGAAGCAACTGTAAAACTGAAGCACAAATTGGAGGAGGATAATTATGAATTATGAGACTTGGTTGATTGTCAAAGCTTTTATAACTACTGCTGCAATGAGAATTTTAGGTGCCCTGATAGTATGGTTTGTAGGAGTTTATGCAATAAAATGGTTGATGAAAATAATAAACAGGATTTTGAAAAGAAGCGATTCAGACATAACTTTGGTTAAATTCGTAAATTCATTCGTTAAAATAGCGCTTAAAATATTGCTTGTTGTTACGGTTGTAATCATTCTTGGGGTTCCAAACACCAGCTTCATAGCTATATTGGGAGCCGCCGGACTTGCCATAGGTTTGGCTTTGCAGGGAAGCCTTTCAAATTTTGCAGGAGGAGTGTTGATACTTATTTTTAGGCCTTTCAACATAGGAGACTACATCGAAGCCGGAGGATTTGACGGAACGGTTCAAGCAATACAGATACTCTATACGGTGCTATTGACGCCTGACAACAAAACAATAGTAATTCCAAACGGTAATCTTTCCAACAACAGCCTAATAAATTATTCGACTGAGGAAATGAGAAGAGTGGATTTGAAATTCGGAGTTTCATATGATTCGGACATAAGCAAGGTGAAGGAGGTAGTTTCTGAACTTTGCGAAAATCACGACCTCATATTGAAGGAACCGGCACCCTTTATCAGGGTCATTTCCCATGGCGACAGTTCTGTAGATTTTGTTGTAAGACCATGGGTTGAAAAGGAAGACTACTGGACTGTTTTTTATGATATGCAAGAACGTGTAAAGGAAGCGTTCGACAAAAATGGAATCGAAATCCCATATCCGCATATGGATGTCACTATGCTTGGGCAATAATTGAAATACTTGATAATTTGATTGTTTTATGTTAGACTTACCGCAGGCGGTATCGACTTCGAGCCGCACTGAACAATTTGGAATATACAATTGAATAAGCAATTAAATTCTGCTCTGAGCCAATGGACCGAGACAGAGGTGACAAGATTATTTTGATAAATTCGCCTTTCTATGCAACTGCTTAGGAAGGCTTTTATTGTTTTGTTTTTGTATGCCCGCCGGTCTGAACCGGCGGGCATTTATATGTGCAAGGGGGAGGTTGAAATGAAAATAGGGTTTGTAGGCGCCGGAAAAGTAGGTAAAGCATATGGAAAGTTTTTGACAAGCCGGGGTTATGACGTTTGCGGATATTTCAGTAGAACAAGGTCTTCGGCGATATCCGCCGCTGAGTTTGCCGGAACCTCGTGGTACGGCAGCATGGAAGAATTGGCTGAAGTCGCCGATATGATATTTTTGACTGTAAATGATGACCAAATTCGCAAAGCCGCAGAAAAACTGTCCAATATTAGTCCTTCATTGGATGGAAAGATTGTTATACATATGAGTGGCGCTTTGGCATCCGAAGAGCTTGAGATTCTCAAAAAGAGAGGCTGCCACACATATTCCCTGCATCCGCTTTTATCGTTTGCTGAACCCGGGAAAGCATGGAAAAGAATTGAAGATGCTGTCTTTTCCGTTGAAGGCGGCAGCGAAAAAATGCATGCGATGACAGCTTTACTGGAAAATACGGGATGTTCGTTTTTTGAAATAGAAACAGATAAAAAGGCTTTATACCATGCCGCGGCATGTGTGGCGTCAAACTATGTGACGGTTCTTTTGGATTATGCGTTCTCCTTGTATCTGGACATGGGGCTTTCAAGACAAGATGCCGCCAAAGCACTGTTGCCGCTCGCGAAAGGAACGGTTCAAAACGCTGAGGAGGGAGGCCCTGAAAAGACACTGACGGGACCCATTTCCAGAGGCGACGCAGGCGTCATAAGGCGCCATATGGATGCATTTGAAAAATCGGCAAAAGACAAAGAGGATTTTTACCGGTTCATGGGTCTTCAAACGGTTGATTATGCCAGCCGCTACGGCCTCCAGCCGGAGGAAAAAATAAATGAAATGAAAAAAATATTGAACAGGGGTGAGCTGGATGGCTAAAAGGTTTACGGTCAATGATTTTATTGAATCAAAAAAGAATGGAAGAAAGATTTCAATGCTTACGGCGTATGACTATTCCATGGCGAAATTGCTGGACGAGTCCGGTGTGGACAGTCTTCTGGTGGGGGATTCTCTCGGAATGGTTGTTCTTGGATACGAAGACACGCTCCAAGTAACAATGGAGGACATGATTCATCATTGCCGTGCTGTTTCAAGAGGAGTGAAAGGGGCTATGGTCATAGGCGACATGCCTTTTATGAGCTATCATGTAAGCGTAGAGGAAACCGTAAGAAACGCAGGCAGATTGATAAAAGAAGGTTTGGCTCAATCAGTCAAGCTTGAAGGCGGAAGAGAGATAGCCGACAAGATTCGCGCTGTCATTGGGGCACAGATTCCGGTAGTTGGCCATTTGGGGCTCACTCCCCAATCAGTCAACATGTTTGGTGGATTCAAGGTTCAAGGAAAATCCGAGGATGCGGCAAAAAAAATCATCGAAGATGCACTGCTTTTGGAAGAAATAGGCGTATTCGCAATAGTCCTTGAATGCGTGCCGGCTGAATTGGCAAAGATAATTTCCGAAAAATTGACAATTCCAACCATTGGCATCGGAGCGGGCGCAGATTGCGACGGACAGGTTCT
>DATFJE010000077.1:0-8878 GCA_035269385.1 Clostridia bacterium | reverse complement strand
ATGTAGAGGAATGGGCATTCCCACTTCAACCTTTTCAAGACTGATTTTCTTTCCCGATGCATGTGTATTTCCCAATGCCTCAAGATTTTCGAATATGGTCTTTGTTATGTCGTAAACCATTTCCTCCGAAAGCTCTGCCCTTGTTACAAGAAGAGTCATTACTGCTGCTGTCTCGACATCTTCCTCGTTGTCATATGTCCCTGCAGGTATCATTTCGGGGCTGTAGAACGGGAATTCCTTTGCAAGCTCTTCGATGTTCTCAGGCTTGATTGGAATAATTTTTACGTCCTTCGTTGTCGCAAGGTCCATTATTGCGGCGTTCGGTATTCCAGATGTCAGGAATGCAGCGTCTATTGCTCCGTTCTTGAGCTGCTCGACTGATTCCGCATAAGAGAGGTAGTCCTCGTCGACATCGTCATAAGTTATACCGTATGCGCTCAGTATCTGTCTTGCGTTTACCTCTGTTCCGCTTCCAGGGGCTCCTACGCCTACTCGCTTGCCCTTGAGTTCGCTGATGTCGTTTATGTTCTTGCTTTCGAGCGTAATAGCTTGAACAAAATTCGGATAAAGAGATGCTACTCCCCTCAGATTTTCAACGCTTCCCTTTTCGGAGAAAAGCTCGGTTCCTGTATACGCATAGTTTACAACATCGTTCATGGCAAAAGCCAAGTCGGCTTTGCCCTCGCCCAGCAATGTAGAGTTTACTGCAGAAGCTCCTGTTGATTGAACAGATGCATTCACGTAGTCGAGGTTCTCATTCAAAAGAGTTGAAACCATTCCGCCCAAAGCAAAGTATGCGCCGGAGCTTCCACCTGTTGCAATTGTGACAAACTGTTTTTCCACTTTTTCCGGTGACGCTTCGGCTTCTCCGGCCGGTTGCTCTGTCTTTGCGCATCCGCCGAGCATGAGTCCTCCAAGCATAAGTGCTGCAACAATTAAGCTAATCCATTTTTTCATCTTTTGCCCTCCTGGTATTTTGTTTATTGTCTGTGATAATTATAGACGCAATACCTGATGCTTTAAAACACTTTTATGATTTCATGCATCATAGGGCTTTGAAAAGCATTCAATGACCTTTCTATTCAAATTTTGAAATTTTCCTTGAAGCTCTTGAAGTAGTTCCTCGACACGGTCAGTTCATCGTCCGAGCCTCTGAGCCTGAGCTTGCATGTGTAGTTGAACCATGGGATTATTTCCTCTATAAAATCCACATTGACTATGTTCGACTTGTGTATTCTTATGAACTTGCCGCTTTGAAAAGACTCTTCTATCTCCTTGAGGGTTGAAGATATCTCATATGTTCCGTCCTTTGCAACAAGCGCAGCACCGTTTCCTTTTGCCTGAAAATGAATTATATCGCTTGTGTCTACAAGGTATATTCGGCCATTCTTGCTTGCGGCGATTTTATCCATTCCGGAATTGTCATATGCTTTGCGCAAAGAATCATTTTTTATGCAACCCATCGCCTTGTTCACAGCGCTTCTGATTCTCTCGAGTGAAAATGGTTTGAGGATATAGTCTGAAACCGACAGTTCAAAACCCATAACGGCATATTTGTCGTATGCAGTTGACAGTATTATTTTCGGCGGCTCCCACATCTGCATTATTCTTCTGGCAAGCGTCAATCCGTTTGCGTGCCCGAGTTCTATGTCGAGGAAAAGCAAATCGGGTTTTTCTCTTTCTATTATTGCCAAAACCTCGTCGCCGTCACCGGTCTCTCCAACTATTTCCACATTGTCAATTTGATCAAGAAAATATCTGAGTTCATCCCTGATGTATATTTCGTCGTCCACTATTACCGTTCGTATCATAGAGCCGCCCCCCTCACTTCCGGTATTCGAAGTTCAATTACGGTTCCATCGTTTTTTTTACTCCTGACATCAAAACTGAACTTGGGTCCAAAATATCCTTCAAGCCTTTTTATTACATTTCCGAAGCCTATGGATTCCAACCCAAAAGACTCTCCCTTTTGAAGGGTTTGAAGATATTCACTTTCCATTCCAACCCCGTTGTCCGATATTGACACCAGATAACTTTCTCCTCTTTTTTCCGCAATTATCCTCACTTCGCCATTTTCCTTTTTGGGATATATTCCGTGCTTGATGGCATTTTCAACAAGTGGCTGCAGCGTCAGCGACGGAAGCATGAAGTCAAGGCTTTCGTCAACCTCGTATACTATTTCGAGTTTGTCTTTAAGTCTTGCCCTTTCTATCTCAACATATGACCGGACATGTTCGAGCTCCTCCCATACCGGCACATTCTGTCTGTTTCCATTAAGATTCTTTCTGAAGAAACTCGAAAGAGAAAATATGAGGTCACGCGCTTTAAGCGGCTCCGTCCTGCAAAGAGATCCTATTACGGTAAGCGAATTAAAAAGGAAATGAGGGTTTATTTGAGCCTGAAGAGCCCTCACTTCTGCCTGAGCAACCAACTTTGAACGGCCTTCGAGCTTTGCTATACGGAGTTCTGTCGAAATAAGCTTTGCGAGCCCGTTCCCCAGTGCAGTGTCCACCGCTGTAATTGAGCCTTCCGTCGTCTTGTAAAGTTTCAGCGTACCCACTATTTCGCTTCCATCGTTGAGAGGCAGAGTGAGTGTCGATTTGAGCATGCACTTTCCGATGAATTGGCAATCCCGCTCCTCGCACCTTCCCATAACAACGCATTCACCCCTTGCCAAAACCCTTTCAGTAAGGAATGTTACAACCGGTGCTCCTACGGCATGGCGGGCAGTTCCTATTCCTTCGTGTGAAATAATCTTTTCCCTGTCCGTAAGTGTGACAGCATCAAAATCTGTCATGTCGTAAACTACTTTTGCCACTTTCCCGAATTCATCCGAGTCGATTCCTTTCTTAAGGTATGGCAAAGCCCTGTCTGCTATCTTCAGTGACAGGTCGGACTGTCTTGCAACAGCCCTTTCGCGATCCTTGAATATTGCCTCAAGTATCATGAAAAACAGTCCCAGCCCAAGCGAATTTATTATCACCATCGGAACCCATATGTCTATGACAAGGTCGAGAGCCACCGAAAAAGGTTTAATCATTATGAGCAGAGCTATCTTCCTCATGCTCTCTGCAATTGCTCCTGTAAGCATTGCATAAGGCCACTTGATTCTTTTGTTTCTCACATACAGGCCCATGCAGCCCGCCATGAGTCCCTCGAATATTGTTGATACCGCGCAGGCTGTTGATGTAACGTTTCCGGCATTGATGAGGCCCCTATGCACTCCGGCTATAAGCCCTGAAAGCACTCCGACAAGAGGTCCTCCGAGAAGGCCTCCCGATGCAACTCCGATTATTCTAGTGTTTATTAGAGCCCCGTTGTATTCGAAACTGAAGTAGGTGCCAACGATTCCGAAAATGCCGAATACCACAGAAAGTATCAGTTTGTCTTCTGCAGACAATTTTTCTTTCGCCACTATTCGCCTGAAAGCTTTTATTTTAGTAAGCACAAATGCGAATATGAAAAGGTTCCCGAATCGGTTCCCCAGTCCCAAAAGAATTTGTATCCATAGTCCCAAGTCCATTTTATTTGCTCCATTCAAAGTTATTATTTTTCATTATAATGGTTTTGAAAGTAAAAATCACAATAAATATTCAAAAGGACATATGTCGAAGTCAAAGGCACTCAATCCTTTTAAGAAGCATGCAAGCAAAAACATGATTTTGATTCCTTGGGCCGCAAATTTGCAGAGATGAATTGTTATTATGCAATCCGGGCTATGGCTAAAAAAACACAAAGGCCGGTTGCAATTTCGCCGGCCTTTCAAATAATCTTTTTAATTAAGTCAATCTGCTTTCAAATCATTTTGTTTACTGGTATAGCCCTTATTTTGCAGTCATGTTGAACTTGACCGCAAGCTTTGTCCATGCAGCAAGGGATTTTTCGATCTTTTCGTACGATATGCAGTAGGAAGCCCTGAAATAGCCCGGGCATCCGAAAGCCGATCCTGGAACTATGAGTATGTTGAATTCCTTTGCTGCCTGTACGAATTCATTGTCGTCATCAATTAAAGCTTTCGCAAACAGGTAGAAAGCGCCATCAGGATTTGCGCATTCGAATCCGAGCTTGAGGAGATGATTGTAGAGCAGGTCCCTGTTCCGCTTGTACACATCCACTTCGACAGTCTCGTTCAGGCACTTTGCAACCACTCTTTGGAAAAGGGATGGCGCATTGGTGTACCCTATGTTCCTTGTTGCATTGCTGAGGCAAATCTCCACCTCTTCCGCCTGTTCCATTTCCGGCAGAAACGCAACATATCCTATTCTTTCCCCCGGAAGCGAGAGCGACTTGCTGTATGAATATACTATGAAGGTGTTTGTGTAGTGGTTCAGCATGTATGGAACTTCTATTCCATCATATACAATTTCTCTGTAGGGGTCGTCCGCAACCACATATATTGTTTTGCCGTATTCTTTTGATTTTTGCTCGAGCAGCGTCGAAAGACCTTTTATGTCTTTTTCCTTGTAAACGACACCCGTAGGATTGTTGGGGTTGTTTATTATGATGGCCTTCGTCTTAGGCGTTATTGCCGCCTCGAGAGCTTCAAGGTCGGGTTGGAAGCTTCCTATGTGCGAGGGAACAACTACCAGTTTCCCTCCGCAGTAGTCCGCATAATTCCTGTAAGGTCCAAAATATGGCGAAAATGTTATGATTTCATCGCCCGGGTCTATTATTGTGCTGAAGACTATGCTGAGCCCTCCGCCGGCGCCGACAGTCATTGCTATATTCTTGAATGTAAGGCCTAGTCCGTGCTTCTTGTTTATGTCTTGGGCTATGGCCTCTCTGACATCGGGGTATCCTGAATTGCTCATATATCCGTGCAGGAAATTCGGATCCTCTTGGTCAAGAATTTCCTTTATGGCTGTCTTGACTCTTTCAGGCGGCTTGACATTTGGATTCCCTATGCTGAAGTCGAATACATTTTCGGCTCCGTAGATTTTTGCAAGCCTGTTGCCTTCCTCAAACATCTGTCTGATGACAGAACTTCCTTTGAGTGATTCTTGCATTTTTCGAGATATCATAATAGTTTCCTCCTACGCAATTACTTTTGTCTTGCAACATTTCGCTGCAGTCTCACTTTTTCAATTCGAAAAAAGTTCATACATATGTAAACAATCGGCGGCTGACAGGCTCTATCTTTCGAATATCCCGGCAACCGCCGTTTCTAAATACAATTAAGTTAGATGAAGTTGTATCCAAGTTTGAAGGCATTTGTGTTGAGCGCTTCAAATTTACCTTTGCCTTTTTTGTTGAACATGGCATTCATTCCGTCAATGCCCTCTTTTTCGGTGAAGTCGCCTGACACTTTTGCGATTACACCAGCCATAATAATATTTGCTCCTTTAGTATGGCCAATTGTGCGTGCCATTTCCGTACTGGGCAAGGAAACAATAGTTATATCGTCCCTTACGCTTGTGTCGCATGTTACGAGCGAGCTGTCAATTACTACAGTTCCTCCCGGAGCAACCAATCCTACAAACTTCTGGAAAGAAGGATTGTTCATAGCAAGAAGTATGTCCGGCTCTTCTTGCGCCGGATTGTATATCATTCCCTCGCCAAATTTAACTGTACAATTGGCGGTTCCTCCACGCATTGCGGCTCCATACTGCGGGATCCAAGTGGCATTCATGTCTTTTGATACGGCGATTTGAGAAATAACGAGGCCTGAAGTGAGTACGCCCTGTCCGCCCAATCCTGCAAATAATACTTCTTTCATGTCTATTTGGCCTCCCTTGTCTTTAATTCACCTAAAGGATAATAGTCTACGAGCTCAGTGTTTACTCTTTCTATTGCTTGAAGAGGTGTCATCTTCCAGTTGGTGGGACATGGAGACAAGACTTCAACCAGTGAATAGCCTTCGTTGTTCATTTGTGCTTTAAACGCATTCATTATATATTTCTTGAGTTTAGCGACATGAGCAGGTGTAGTGACTGCACCTCTTGCAACATATGCTACATCAGGAAACGAACCGGCTATCATTTCCGGGAATTTCATAGGCATTCCTGTTGTAGTACAGTCTCTTCCAAGCGGGGATGTCGTTGTTTTTTGACCGGGCATCGTGGTGGCGCTCATCTGTCCTCCGGTCATTCCGTAGTTTGTATTGTTTACTGTTATAACAGTTATATTTTCATTTCTGTATGCCGCGCTTACGCTTTCGCCGATTCCGATGCTGTAAGCATCGCCGTCTCCTTGGTATGAGATTACAAGCGTATCGGGATTGCATCTCTTGAAGCCTGTGCTAACTGCTGCTCCTCTACCATGAAGACTGTTGAAGTTATCCGCTTCCACAGCTGCTCCCATAAGCGAGTAGCATCCTACGCCTATACTCCATATGCAATTCTTTTCCATCTTCAATTCTTCAACGCATTCAGCAATGAGCCTAACAACGACTCCATGACCACAACCCGGACAGAAAGATATCTGCTTGCCGAGCATTTCAGGTGTTTTTTTCGCTATAGCCATATTAGTATACCTCCTTAACTTCACCATTTGTTACTTTGATGAAATCAGACTTGATTCTCTTCAATGTGGGAATGCTGCTTGCATATGTGAAACAATACACAGGCTTATCTCTCTGCTCGGTTTTCTTGAGAGTAAGCGCAATGTCATCAACCATTTGTCCCGCAGCATTTTCTTCCATCGAAATATATCCTTTAACAGCAGGATTAACCTTTGCAAAGGCTTTTTCTGGGAAAGGCCACAGGGTTATCGGTCTGATAAATCCAACTTTATGACCCTCTGCTCGAAGCTTCTCAACCGCTCCCATTACTGATCTTCCAGCCAGTCCATAGGCAACCAATACATAGTCGGCATCTTCAAGATACTCGTCTTTCCACATTTGCTCGTTTTCTATTGCGCGTTTATATCTTTCCTTCATCTCAAGAGCTTCTGCAAACCTGTCCCTAAACAAGGGGGATATTCTCTCTTGGCTGTGGGTGCCGTCTATGGCTCCGGGTCTTCTCTCAACTGTTTTCATTTCAGGGAAGCTGCACGGCTCCATCATTTGCCCGAGAGAAGCTTCTGTATGCAGTATTGCTCCCATTCCGTACTTGTCGCCAAGGTCAAATGCGTGTGCGATGAGTTCAACTGATTCCTGAAGGCTGTAAGGCGACAATACAAAATTTCTGTAGTCTCCGCTTCCACCGCCTCTTGTGTCTCTATAATAGTCGGATTGACCCGTCTGTAAATTTCCCAGTCCGTTTCCGTATCTTACAACATTTATCGCCAAGAACGGCAAGTCTGAATCCGCCATATGGGAGATGGCTTCCTGCTTAAGAGTCATTCCAACACTTGAAGATGCAGTAAAGCATCTGACTCCCGATGCCGACGCCCCGGTCAGAATGTTCATGGATGCCTGTTCGCTCTCTGCCTGTATATATACCCCACCTACTTCATCCATCCTTGTCGAGAGATATTCCATTATTTCTGTCGAAGGTGTGATCGGGTATCCTGCGTAAAATCTTGCGCCGGCTCTTAATGCCGCTTCCGCAAATACGTGATTGCCTTTTATCATGTCTTCCATTTTTTTACCCCCTGTCTCCTAAGATTTCAAATACCCAGTCCGGGCACATCGTGTAACAGATTCCGCATCCTATGCACAGTTCGTCATTGACAACAACCGGTCTATACCCCGTAACGCTTATTTCTTCGCTGAATGAAATAGCTTTCTTTGGACAATTTGCCACGCAAATGCCGCACTCCTTGCATCTCTCCTGCCTTACTTTAACTTTCATGCTTTATATACCTCCATTCTTATCATTTAGGTTGCTTGAACAATCAATCCACTTTTAGTTTCTATTGTTCTTTATTGAACTATTCAAGGAAGATGCCTATCTATCCTGTTTAAATTCATTAATTTATAATGCAATATATATGCCAAGGCAAAAACGGGCGGAACACTCGTTTTTCAGTCGCCGTTTTTTTATTTTCACGAATTGATGTTTCCAATGGTAACCCGGCGTTACGCAAAATTAACACTTTCTCTTGAATTCCTTATGACTTGCGCTTCAATTCTTATTGTTTTCATCGATTTTCAAAGTTTTATATGAAGAAAACATGCTGATTATTCATTTAAAACCCCGCCCATTATTTTACATTCATATGTTTTAGGACTATAATGATGATGCTTTCAACGTTGATACATGTATGTTTTATTACATATTCCAAAGCCGGCTCATTCTCAGGCTTTACACATACACCAATAAAAATTTCAGGAGATGATTCCCATGAATAAAATCAAACCATATGCAAAGGCAACAATGAAGCTGCTAAGCACATTTGCAATTCCAATAGCCCTTTTGTTATTGCTCTATAAAACCGTCTTTGACATACCTGTAAACTGGCGATTTGCGGTTTATTTTTTGCCGCTTTTCAGCATCGCATCTTCTCGCCATTATGTGCCAAGCGTCATTGAAACCGGGATCGAAGCTTCGGAAGATTTCACCGCCGGCTTTAAAAAAAAGCTGGAATCGCCCCTCTGGGAAATAGTGGACGAAAACGAAGAAACCATGGTGTTAAGACCCAAATTCGACATGCTCTACACCCGCATATGGAGAGAACATGTTTCGGTGGACATGTCCGGAGGCAGAGTCCGTCTATTCGGAGCAAAAGCATACATAAAAAGGCTTAAAGCTCTTATTGACGGCAAGAGAACTCTGTGGGAGAGAATAGGCGTTCGAATCGCCGCATACATTGTCCTGATAATAATGCTGCTTGTTCCCGTCTTAATAGAATACGGTCTCGTAAACGATTTCAAAATAAGAATTGACGAATACAAAACAAGGAACGTCGCCATGCTCGATCTTGAGGAAACAGGACTTCCCGGCAACACGGAAGGCAACATCAACAGCTATGGCGGGGCCGTTGAAAGCAAAGATTA
>DATFJE010000076.1:0-3136 GCA_035269385.1 Clostridia bacterium | reverse complement strand
CGTGGAAACAAGCATCTTTTGAACGATATATGAAAAAACAGGCACATAGAAAAGACGTAGCCTAACAATTCAAATCTAGCACCAGATTTTGGTGCTAATGTTTGCGATTTATTGGGACATTTTCAAATGTGGTTGACATATACTTTTTTCGAAAAATACATATATAACAATTTAAGCTAAAGACCAAAAGTTTTTTTATATTAAATTGGTGAAAATGAGCCTGTACAGCAATATTTTTGCAGAAAAAGATTGAATTGTCTGACAAAATCTTATCAATTCTTGAAATTTTGAGGCCGAGGCAAGTATAATGTAAATGAAAAGTGAATATAGGTATTCGGATGATGATGGCGGGAGTCGAATTTACGATTCAAATGAACGATGGCCGCCAACGGACGATACTCTGGAGAGACCGCATATTGCGGCACCGAAGGGGCAAAATCAGGAAATGTTCAAAACTCTCAGGTAAAAGAACAGAGACGCATAAAGGGCGTGTTCTGTTTTTGTTTTTTTGAAGGATAATTGATCTTTGCATACCTTATGCAATAAAAGTGGGGTTATTTGTGAAGGCTTGATAAAGTAGTTGGAAGACTTATGTATATGGGTATAAAAGATGAAAGAAAGAAAAGTGGAAAAAAATTAAGTGGAAAGTGGAAAGCTGAAAGTTGAAAGGAAAAGTGAAAGCAAAAAAACATTTATTTCAACGCATATGAGGTTTGTAGGTTTTGAATTTTTCATTTTGTACTTCTCGACCACTTGCCACTGACCACTGACAATTGATTTTAGCTTGCAGCAACAAGTGGAATTAGAGAGCGGCAAGAAAATGCAAAACAATAAAGGAGGATGAAGGATGGACATTTCAAATGCAAGGAAAACACCCCTTTTCGATGTTTTTGAGAAGTATGGGGGAAAGGTGGTCGATTATGCGGGATGGGCTCTGCCGGTTGAGTTCGAAGGCCTGATACCCGAACATGAGGCCGTAAGGAACGCCGCGGGACTTTTCGATGTGTCTCATATGGGCGAGGTTGAAGTAAAGGGCCCAGAGGCATTCAAGTTTGTTCAGAAATTGGTTACCAACGATGTGTCGAAGCTTGAGGACAATCAAATCCTATATGCAATGATGTGCTACGAAAACGGCGGCACAGTCGACGATTTGTTGGTTTACAAATATGCAGACGACTATTATTTCATTGTTATAAACGCCGGCAATGTAGACAAGGACCTGGAATGGATGGAAAAACAGAGTCAAGGGTATGACCTCGATTTGACAAACCTCTCGGACGTGACGGCCGAACTTGCGCTTCAAGGTCCATCGGCTCAGACTATTCTTCAAAAGCTTACGGACAAAAACCTTGAAGAGCTTGCATTTTTCTATTGCGCAAGGGATGTGGAGATAGCCGGAGTCAAATGCCTTGTTTCGAGGACGGGCTACACAGGCGAGGACGGCTTCGAAATCTATGTTAATCCCGACAAGGCGATACATATATGGGAAAAACTTTTCGAGGTTGGAGCAGCCGAAGGTCTCAAGCCCGTGGGGCTTGGATGCAGGGACACACTAAGATTCGAAGCGGCTCTTCCTCTTTATGGAAACGAGCTTGGTCCGGATGTTTCGCCGCTTGAGGCGGGACTTGGATATTTCGTCAAGCTGGACACCGACTTCATAGGACGGGACGCGCTTGCCAAGCAGAAGGAAGAAGGTCTTAGGCGAAAGACCGTGGGCTTTGAAATGAAGGACAGGGGAATACCGAGACATGGATACAGTGTTTATTCAGGAGAAAATGAAATCGGTCATGTTACCACCGGATATTTTTCGCCGACACTCAAAAAAAGCATAGGGCTGGCTTTAATCGATGCCGAACATGCGCACATGGGCGGTACCATTTTGATAGGCATAAGGAAAAAGAAGGCGGCGGCGGAGATAGCAAGCAAGAGATTCTATTCCAAAAAATACAAGAAATAAATGCCGGGACTAAATTCCCAGGCGGTTGATAATACAAGCAGAAAAAAAACACAAGGAGGACGTAAAATGAAAGTGATGGAAGGATTCTACTATACCAAGGATCATGAGTGGGTAAGCGTTGAAGGAAATATGGGTACCGTAGGAATTTCAGATTATGCCCAGCATGCTTTGGGAGACATAGTTTTCGTTGAGCTTCCCGAGGAAGGCGACGAATTTGAAAAGGGAGAGGCTTTTGGCGCAATAGAATCCGTAAAGGCGGCTTCGGATTCCTATCTTCCTGTCGGAGGAAAGGTTGTTGAAATCAATGAAAGTCTTGAGGACGAGCCGGAACTTATCAATGCGGACTGCTACGAAAATTGGATGGTGAAAGTGGAAATAAATGATTTGGCGGAGCTCAATGAACTCATGAACGCCAAAGAATACGAGGAATTCTTAAGCGAGGAGGAATAGCATGTTCCCATATATTCCGAACACAAAAGAAGATGAAAGGGCCATGCTTGAGTCGATAGGCGTAGACTCGCTCGACGACCTTTTCGAAGACATACCCGAGGCATTGCTTTTAAACAGAGCTCTCGACATAGGCGAACCAATGTCTGAGCTTGAAGTGAGAAGGACCATGAAAGAGCTCGCGGGAATGAACCATGGTTCAGAGACCCATGTGAATTTCCTTGGAGCCGGTGCATACGACCACTACATTCCGTCTGTCGTAACCCACATGGCGGGGCGTTCGGAGTTCTACACAGCATATACCCCCTACCAGCCGGAGATAAGCCAGGGAACACTGCAGGTCATATTCGAGTACCAGACCATGATAGCGAATCTTACCGGCATGGATGTTTCAAACGCATCACTCTATGACGGGGCTTCAGCTGTAGCAGAGGCGGCGATGGTCGCCTGCGCCGTCAGCAAGAAAAACAGGATTCTCGTTTCGGAAACCGTAAATCCTGAAACAAGGGAGGTTTTGGCAACCTACGCGAGGTTCAGAGGTTTCGATGTTGAAACCGTTCCCGAGAAAAGCGGTCTTACGGACCTTTCCAAGCTTGCAGAAATGCTTGATGAAGAAACCGCTGGAGTCGTGCTGCAAAACCCGAACTTTTTTGGAAACCTCGAGGAGCTGAAAGACGTAAAGGGAATGTTCACAAGCAAGAAAACCAACTTCATACTTTCGGTTGACGCCAT
>DATFJE010000075.1:0-4844 GCA_035269385.1 Clostridia bacterium | reverse complement strand
AACCATCATGTGATCGAGGATACTGGAATAGTGCTTGGAAAGGCTTTCAAGGAAGCGTTGTTGGACAAAAGCGGAATCAAAAGATACTCGTCGATGTTCACACCCATGGATGAGTCCTTAAGCAGAGTTTGCGTAGACATAAGCGGAAGAGGCATGCTTGTGTTCGACGCTTCCTTCACTTGCGAGAGAATAGGAGCAATGGAAACCGAAATGATTGAGGAGTTTTTCAGGGCATTTGCCCTCTCAAGCGGAATGACCCTTCATGTCGCCATTATGTATGGCAAGAACAACCACCACATGGCCGAGGCGATATTCAAAGGATTTGCAAGAGCTTTAAAGGAGGCCGTTTCGATTGACAAGTCGATTGGCGGAATACCTTCAACAAAAGGCATTCTATAGGAGGCAATAATATGATTGCGATAGTGGATTACGGAGTGGGAAATCTCAAAAACGTTCAAACAGCCTTCAACAACATAGGGCTTGAATCGGAAATAACATCGGAAGAAGCAGCAATAGATAAAAGCGATGCAATACTTTTGCCGGGGGTCGGAGCTTTCAGGGACGCGATTGAAAATCTTGAGCGGTCAGGCCTTGTTCCCTGCATTCGCCGCAATGTAGCTGATGGGAAAATTTTGATGGGCATTTGCCTTGGGATGCAGCTTTTGTTTGACAAGAGCTTCGAGGATGGAGAATGGGACGGGCTGGGATTTCTAAAAGGGGATGTTGTCCGTTTTGAAATAGACTGCAAGGTTCCGCATATGGGTTGGAACAATCTGATTGAAAAAAGAGAAGACCCTATTGGCAAAGGCGTCGAGACAGGAGAATTCGTATACTTCGTCCATTCATACTATGCAGTTCCAAAGAATCCGGACGATCTTGTGTTTTCAAGCGAATACGGAGTTGAATTTCCTGCCCTTGTTCGAAGGGGCAATGTAATAGGGGCCCAATTCCATCCTGAAAAGAGTGGGGAGACAGGCTACAAAATACTGAAAAATCTTAAGGAGATGATAGAAGCATGATGATATTTCCGGCAATAGACATCAAGGAAGGGAAGTGCGTCAGGCTTCTCAGAGGCGAATTCGATCAAAAGACCGTATATTTCGATGATCCGGTCGATGCTGCAATCGCATGGAAGAATAAAGGCGCAAAGTATATTCATATTGTAGACCTTGACGGAGCTCTTCACGGCAAAGGAAAAAACAAGGAAGCGGTTAAAAGGATTCTCGAATCGGTGAATGTGCCCTTGCAACTGGGCGGGGGAATAAGGACAGTTGAAATAGCCGCAGAATGGATAGACATTGGTGTTTCGAGGGTTATTTTGGGAACTGCGGCAGTAAAAAATCCAGAAATTGTTACCGAACTTGTTGAAAAAGTCGGAGCAGACAAAGTCCTTGTATCCATTGATGCGAAAAAAGGAATGGTTTGTACTGAAGGCTGGATGGAGACGAGCGAAATCGAAGCAGTTGCCTTCGCGGAAGACTTGGAGGCTAAAGGCGTTGAAACCATAGTGTACACAGACATAGCCAAGGATGGAACCATGGTGGGGCCGAATTTTGAAGAACTCTCCAAATTGCAGAAAGTCACCCGAATGGACATAATAGCCTCGGGAGGCATAGGAGACATTGGACATGTGAGGAAACTCGCTGGAATGGGACTTTATGGCGCCATAACGGGCAAAGCCTTGTATGAAGGCACGCTTGAACTTGAAGAGGCTCTGGAGGTGTCGTCATGCTGACTAAGAGAATAATCCCGTGTCTGGACGTCAGAAACGGACGGGTTGTAAAGGGAAAGAAATTCAAAGATGTGCAGGATGTTGAAGATCCCGTTTCCCTGGCGAAATTTTACAGGAACGAAATGGCGGATGAACTTGTGTTTTACGACATAACGGCGTCCAATGAAAAACGGGATATTTTTCTCAATGTAGTTGAAAGAACCTCGGAGCAGATAAACATACCGTTTACAATAGGCGGGGGAATACGCACGATTGAAGATTTCAACAAGGTCCTTAAAGCAGGAGCCGACAAGGTTTCAGTCAATTCGGCTGCTGTGCTGCGGCCTGAACTCATAAGAGAAGCGGCCCTCAAATTCGGCAATCAATGCGTAGTGCTTTCAATGGATGTCAAATGGCTGTCAGAAGGAAGATGGACAATTTACATCAATGGAGGTAGAATTGATACAGGAATAGACGCATTGGAATGGGCAAAAAAAGGAGTGGAGCTTGGGGCAGGGGAAATATGCCTCAATGCCATAGATTCAGACGGAGTAAAGGAAGGCTACAGCATAGAACTTACAAAGCTTGTATCAGAATCTGTAAATGTTCCGGTTATCGCCTCGGGAGGCGCAGGGAAGAAGGAACATTTTCTTGAAGTGTTTGAAAAAGGCAAGGCCGACGCCGCATTGGCGGCTTCAGTATTCCATTACAAAGAAATAAAAATAGATGAATTGAAAGAATATCTCCAAGACAATGGGGTTCCAATGAGGAGGCAGTTGAAATGAATATTGGCGTAGAATTGAAATTCGATGAAAAAGGGCTCCTTCCCGCCGTTGTGCAGGACAATGCCACAGGGCAGGTTTTGATGCTTGCCTACATGAACGAGCAGTCAATTGAAAAAACACTTGATACCGGGACAACCTGGTTTTACAGTAGAAGCAGAAAGAGACTCTGGAACAAGGGTGAAACATCGGGAAACATACAAAAGGTAGTCTCAATCGATTATGACTGCGATGAAGACACTCTTTTGGTCAAGGTTGACCCGGCAGGACCGGCTTGCCATACAGGCAACAAATCATGCTTCTACAGGAGGATTTACGAATCCGAATCAATGGAAAGCAAGGACGATATACTCGTAATGCTTGGAAGAGTCATCAAAGAAAGAAAGACAGGCGGAGATGAGAATTCCTATACCAAATATCTGTTTGACAAGGGAATAGACAAAATTCTTAAAAAAGTAGGAGAAGAGTCCGCGGAGGTTATCATAGCGGCCAAGAACGAAGGAACTGAAGAGCTTGTATATGAAGCGGCCGACTTGATATATCATTTAATGGTTCTTCTCGAGGAAAAAGAGACCAATATGGAAGCAGTGAAGAAAGAGCTTTCAGGAAGATTCAAATGATTGAAAAAACATTGGTTTTAATAAAGCCGGACGCTTTTTCAAAAGGATTTGTCGGAAATATAATTTCCATTTACGAAAATAGCGGTCTTTCTGTGGAAAAGGCGAAAGTTGTTGTTCCTTCTAAAGAACTTCTCAAAAAGCATTACAAAGATCATAAAGGAAAACCCTTTTTCGATTCGCTTTTAAATTTCATGTCGGGCGGCAAAATTATGGCTCTTGTAGTTTCAGGAGATTCCGCCATCGAAAGAGTGAGAGCCATAAACGGAGCCACTGATCCCGAGGATGCTGCAGACGGAACAATAAGAAACCTCTATGGGACAAATATAGAAAAAAACGCAGTGCATGGATCTAAAAACCCTATCGCGGCAAAAGAAGAATTAAGCATGTGGTTTGAATAAAGCATTGAAAACAGGCTGAACATTGAGTACAATGAAATCTGTGGTTGTTGTTTTGCTGATTTTTAGAAAGGAGACACAACTTGAAAAAAACAAGACAAATGACTTATGCGGCGCTATTTTTGGCTGTTTCTGTAATACTGCCGTCTATTTTCCATATGAGCGGAATAGACGGAAGGATATTCCTGCCCATGCATATTCCGATTCTGCTGTCCGGATTTTTTCTATCTCCGGCAATGGCTTTTTTGATAGGATTTCTAGCTCCTTTCCTGAATGCATTTGCAACCGGAATGCCGGTGCTTTTTCCGATTGCTGTAATAATGTCTGTAGAGCTGGGAATATACGGTTTTACGACAGCGCTCATTTCGGGAAAAAAAAGGCGGATGCCTATTATTGCATTGATTATTGCTATGGTTGCAGGAAGATTGGCCGCAGGTGGAATGGTGTATGTTTTGGCACTTCTTTTCGGAGTGCAAATAGATCCCGTTATTTATTTGCAGGCGGCTGTTTTGACAGGAACACCGGGGATCGCCATTCAACTTCTCATTATTCCTCTGCTTTTGAAATATCTTAAAAACAATTTAAATCTATAAAAAATACTGTAAAATATTAATCAATGCTTATATGACCGGTTTTAATATTTATTCAAATATTAAGGCGAGGTTATATTTTTTTGCACGCATTGTCAATTTTAAGAAGAAAAATTTAAATAGTTATGCATTAATTATATATTAAAGATTTAAAAAATAATGAAATAAATATTTTTTTATGACTGCAATTACTGAAAAAAATACCTGAACCAGTGTATACAAAAACCTTAATACGCATAAATATGCATTAACTTGCATAATAAAAAAGCGATATGGTTATTAATATAACAAGCCAAAACGCTGATTTAAGCTTGTGAGTTGCATTTAGATGGCTTTAAACGGGGGCTTATTCGGAAGGCGGAGTTTTTTACATGTTGAAAATATTGCATTATTATGCTAAGTTTAAATAGTAAACGTTGTAGATTTACATAATTTGCAAGTGTCAAACAAAAGATATAAACGAACAGTATGGGGATAAGATTTTTATCGACGTGAATTTTCAAAAAATTAAAAAAAAGAGAAGGAATAAAGCTTTCCAAAGTAGAATAGAGTAGTTTAATGGATATAAATCAACATTTTGTGGTAATTTGTCAAGATTATGCAATTTCAGTGGTCTTGACCTAATTATATATTTATTTCTTTAACACCAATATTTTAAAGGAGGGATTATTTAGTGGAAACTAAGCAAAGAGAAAATTGGGGGTCCAGAATTGGATTCTTGATGGCGGCAGCAGGTTCGGCAGTCG
>DATFJE010000074.1:0-9220 GCA_035269385.1 Clostridia bacterium | reverse complement strand
AAGCAAGGAGGTGTCGTAATGGCAGTACCAAAGAGAAAAATCTCTAAAGCCAGAAGGGACAAAAGAAGAGCTTCGAATGTCAAAATGACTGCGCCTAATGTGATTGAATGTCCACAGTGCCATGAGCCTGTTCTTTCCCATAGAGTCTGCAAATCATGCGGATACTACAAGCAGAAGGAAGTTCTAAAAGTTGACTAGATGACTTATAGAAATAGTAATGGCTGATTCCAGTCATTACTATTTTTTTTGAGTCAAAAATAATGTTATAATAATCTTGAGGGTTGCATATGCTTTAGACAACTCAAAAGAAAATATATTATACTGTCAAATTGAAAAAAAGATTGGGTGCAATGCCCTGACGGGAGGCAACATGAAAATAGTCGTTGATGCAATGGGGGGAGACAATGCTCCAAAAGCAATAATTGCAGGTTGCGTTGAAGCCCTAAAGACAAATTCAATTGAATCGGACATTATGCTTGTTGGAAATTGGGAACAATTAGTCGAAACCTTTATTGAGTTAAATCTTTCAATTCCCGAAAATATTCAGATACACCACGCAGAAGAATGCATAACCAATGAAGACAAGCCTGCAAAGGCCATAAGACGTAAAAAAGATTCTTCCATGGTTGTAGCTTATGAACTGCTCAACAGCGGCGAAGCCGACGCAATGCTTTCTGCCGGAAATACAGGCGCTCTTTTAGCCGGTGGAATTTTTCTCACCGGTCGCATTGACGGGATTTCAAGGCCTGCTCTTGCCCCCGCATATCCGACCCGAAACGGTTTCACTCTTCTTGTGGATGCCGGTGCGAATGCTGATTGCAAACCATCCAATCTGGTCGAATTTGCCATTATGGGATCAATATACATGAATAAAGTTTTCCAGATTGATTCTCCAAAGGTGGGTCTTCTCAACATAGGCGAGGAAGCCGGCAAGGGAAATCGCCTTACAAATGAGTCATACGAATTGATGACTCATTCAGACCACTTCAATTTCAGTGGGAACCTCGAAGCAAGAAATCTTCCTGAAGGTCTCTGCGACGTAGCGGTATGCGACGGCTTTACAGGCAACACAGTGCTTAAACTGACAGAAGGAGTCGCAATCAACCTGATGCGAACAATAAAGAGTCACATGACCGACACATTTTTGCACAAGATGGGAGCCTTGCTGCTTAAAAGTTCTTTTGCCAAAATCAAAAAGGAAATGGATTATACCGAATACGGTGGAGCTCCACTTTTAGGTCTTAAGCGTCCAGTTGTAAAGGCCCATGGAAGTTCAAACGCAAAGGCCATAAAAAATGCACTCGTATATGCGGAAATATATGCAAAGAGCAAAGTTATAGAATCCATAGAAGAAAAAGCAATCCTCAAGGGGTGACAATCAATGGAAAGAAGAATGACGGAAATAGAAAAAACGATAGATTACGCTTTCGAAAATATAAACTTACTAAAAACGGCCTTGACACACAGTTCATATGCTAATGAAAATAAAATCTCGACTTACAACGAAAGATTCGAATTTTTAGGCGACTCAGTACTCGGGATAGTTGTAAGCGACTACCTTTTCAGAAATCATCCTGATCTGCCCGAAGGAAAACTTACAAAAATGAGAGCACGAATAGTTTGCGAAACAAGCCTTTCAAAAACATCAAGGGAGATTGAACTTGGCAAATTTCTTTTCTTGGGCAAGGGAGAGGAGCTTACGGGAGGGAGAAACAGAACATCCATCCTTGCAGACGCTTTGGAAGCACTTATTGCAGCAATATATCTCGATGGCGGATTTGAGCAGGCAAGATATTTCATATTGTGCCGGATGAAATCCATCATTGATGAAGCGGTAAACGGAAAGCTGTTCATCGATTACAA
Source organism: Clostridia bacterium (assembly GCA_035269385.1). Lineage (GTDB taxonomy): Bacteria > Bacillota > Clostridia > Peptostreptococcales > BM714 > BM714. The sequence continues at coordinate 7,357 of DATFJE010000074.1, read as the reverse complement.
GACCCATCTGCAGGAATTGATTCAAAAAAGAAGTTCCGGCCGCCTCAACTACCAGATTTACAATGAAGAAGGTCCTGACCATGATAAGATCTTCTTTTCACGGGTAACGGTAAATGGAACGGAAATCGGAAAAGGAAAAGGAAGAAACAAGAAAGAAGCTGAACAGGAAGCCGCGCAGATGGCTCTTGACAACCTTTTGAAAAACAAACAAAACAATAATAATGTAGGAGTGAAAAAATGAACAAGAACAAACAAAAACCAAAGAACAATCTTAAAATAATTCCTTTGGGGGGGTTAAATGAAATCGGAAAGAATCTAACAGTATTTGAATACAAGGATGAAATAGTAATAATCGATTGCGGACTGGCTTTTCCTGATGATGAAATGCTTGGAATCGACATTGTTATTCCTGATATCACTTATCTTGAAAAAAACAGAGAAAAAATTAAGGGAATAGTACTCACACACGGTCATGAAGACCATATAGGAGCTCTTCCTTTTTTCCTCAAGAAAATCAATGTGCCGATATACGGAACAAATTTAACATTGGGTCTCTTAGCCAACAAGCTCAAGGAACACAAACTGGACAAAAAAGTCAAAACTCATGTCAGGAAAGCTGGAGACAAAATAGCTCTTGGCAGATTCAAAATTGAAATGATACGAGTTGGACACAGCATTCCCGACGCAGTGGGTCTCTTGATAGAAACTCCTGTAGGCAAAGTTGTCCATACCGGCGACTTCAAGATAGACTTTACTCCAATCGATGGAGATCCCATAGACCTTAACCGCTTTGCCGAGATAGGAAGCTCGGGCGTTCTTGCCCTTATGGCAGACAGCACAAATGTTGAAAGGCCTGGATATACAATGACCGAGAAGAAGGTCGGAAAAACTTTCGACAGGATATTCGCCAGTGCCGAAAAGCGTATAATAGTAGCGTCTTTCTCATCAAATGTGCACCGTCTGCAACAAATAGTTGACGCCGCATACCTTTGCAACAGAAAAATAGCATTTTCAGGAAGAAGCATGGTCAATATGGTTAAGGTTGCCTCGGAATTGGGTTATATAAATATACCGGACGGAATCCATATAAACATCAATGACATAAACAGGTATCCCGACAATGAAATCGTTGTAGCTACAACAGGAAGCCAGGGAGAACCCATGTCGGCACTAGTAAGAATGGCGAACTCAGAACACCGGCAAATGAAACTTCAGGAAGGCGACACCGTAATAATGTCTTCTTCGGCGATTCCAGGAAACGAGAAAACCATATCAAACATCATAAACCTGCTTTATGAAAAAGGCGTAGACATAATATACGAGGACCTTTTGGACGATGTGCATGTTTCGGGTCACGCATGCCAGGAAGAGTTGAAATTGATGCATTCATTGGTAAAACCCAAGTACTTCATACCTGTTCACGGCGAGTACAGACATTTGGCACGCCATGCACAGCTTGCATCGGAACTCGGAATGTCCCAAAACAATATTTTCATTGGAAAAAATGGGAATGTAATAGAGCTGAACAAAGATTTTGCTGAAATGAAAGAAACCGTTCCAAGCGGATATGTACTTGTCGACGGACTTGGAGTGGGCGATGTCGGAAACATCGTCCTAAAAGACAGAAAAGTTCTTTCCGAGGACGGTCTTATGGTAGTAGTCGTAACTCTTTCAAAAAATGAAAACAAAATCCTTTCCGGGCCGGACATCATTTCACGCGGGTTCGTATATGTGCGCGAATCTGAAGATCTTATGGACGGAGCTAAAAAGGTGATTGCTGAAGCGCTTGAAGATTGTCTCAAAAAGAACAACAGGGAATGGTCAACTCTAAAATCGGCTGTAAAGGATTCGCTTGGCAGGCATCTTTACAACAAGACCAAACGAAATCCTATGATTCTCCCTGTAATAAATGAAATATAGGAGGGGATAGGCATGAACGTATACGATTCTGCTCACAGTCTTTCCAAGGCAATTAAGGAATCAGAAGTTTACAAGGATTACACAAACGCAAAAAAGAATCTTGAAGCTGACAAATCCTTGAACGAATCTTTCTTGGATTTCAAGAAAAGGGAAGCTGATTTGCGCGTTTCCATCTTGAGCGGCAAGGAGCCCGATGAAAATGAAATAGAGACATTGAACAAACTTTTCGGAGTCCTATCAAAGGATCCTCTTTGTTCAGAATACTTTAGTGCGGAAGGTCGTTACCGCCAGCTTTTGGACGACTTGTCCAAAATACTTGCTGAAGCAATGCAAATTTAAGACTAATAAGAAAGCCCGATTGTCAACAGACGATCGGGCTTTTACTTTCCTTGCAATACCGACATAGCAATTATATAATGATGATTAGTAAATAAATTGGAGGAAGCAAATGAAAAAACTATTGTTTGCCTTAAGCTTGATTATTTTAATTTCTGGATTTTCAGCATTATACAGCCTTTACAGGCCCTACGATTCCAATAATCCCAAGGAAATAACTTTTGAAATACCAAACGGAAGCACCACGAAAAACATAGCCAAAATACTTAAGGACTCCGAACTTGTTCGAAGCGGAAACCTTTTTCTTGTTCTTGTAAAAAGAAGCGGCGATGAAAACAATATAAAGGCAGGGCGCTACACCCTAAAACAGGACATGGATTATGAAGAAATCATCTCGCAATTGGTCCGTGGGAGCTCTTTTGTCGAATTTGCCCGCGTGACAATACCTGAAGGATACGAACTCAGGCAAATAACCGAACTGCTTGTTTCCAAAGGCCTTGTAGAAAAAGATGAATTCGAAAAAGCGCTCGACCCGTCACTATACGACTATTCTTTTCTTGAGACAGTAAATTCCGACACACTGGAAGGTTTTCTTTTCCCCGACACATATGACATACCATTCTCATACGAACCAAAAGAAATAATAGAAATCTTTTTGAACCGTTTTGATGAAATTTTCGATGAAGCCTACAGGGAAAGACTGTCTGAAACCGGTTTCTCAATTAACGAACTTGTAACAATGGCATCCATAATCGAACGGGAGACCAAATACCCTCCTGAAAGAAAAACGGTTTCCGGGGTTTTCCATAACCGTTTAAATAGAAACATGCGTTTTGAATCTTGCGCAACAGTCCAGTATGCCCTTGGAGAGAGAAAGGAAACGCTTTCATATGAGGACACGTCAATTTCTTCGCCATACAACACATATAGAATGAAAGGGCTTCCTCCAGGACCAATTGCATCTCCGGGTGAAGAATCCCTTGTTGCCGCACTGTATCCGGAAAAAAATGAATATCTGTTCTTCTACGCAATACCGGGAGACGAAAAAGGACGCCATATATTTTCAAAAACGTACGAGGAGCATTTGAAGGCCCAATTAAAATACAAGGACTGATATATATGAACAACAACATTCATGGTGAAAATCTTGTAAATCTCATAACAGGACACCTTTTAGACAAGCCCGAAATAGAAGTTATGAGAAAAGACGCCATCGAAAGGAACATCCCTGTAATACAAAGGGAAAGCGCCGATATAATACGGCTGCTCATTCGAATAGCCCGCATCACATCCATTCTCGAGATTGGAACGGCAATAGGCTACTCCGCATCCCTTTTTTACGAGGAAATGGAAAATGGACGCATAACAACCATTGAAAAGAGACCCGATTGTGCGCTTGAGGCAAAGGAAAATTTCAATATACTGGGTTACTGCAAAATTCGAGTACTCCAAGGCGATGCTTCAGAGATGATTGCAGGCATAGATGAAAAATTCGACATGATTTTCATAGATGCCGGAAAAAGCCATTACAGGGAGTATTTCGACAAGGCTTTTCCGCTTCTGAACAATGGAGGCATAGTAATTTCAGACAATATACTCATGAACGGACTAACTCTCAACTACGACATGAAAGTTCGCAAGAACCGCACAATGGTACGCGCGATGAGGAGTTACATCAAATTCCTATGCACCCACCCAGACTTGAAAACCACACTTATGCCTGTGGGCGACGGCCTTGCCGTTTCCCATTATCAAAAGGAGAAATTAAATGAATAAAGTTGAATTGCTCGCTCCTGCGGGAGACCTTGAAAAATTGAAATATGCCATAGCATATGGAGCCGACGCCGTTTACATAGGCGGACAGACATTCGGCCTAAGAGCTGCCGCCAAAAACTTTTCGCTCGATGAAATGGAGGACGGCATAAAATTCGCTCACGAAAGAGGCCGCAAGGTTTATGCAACCCTTAATATAATTCCTCACAACAATGACTTGAAAGACCTCCCTGAATATCTGTCAAGACTCGAAAAAATGAATGTCGATGCGGTAATAGTCTCCGATCCAGGCACAATTGCATATATCAGAAAGAACAATCCCAAAATTGAAATACATTTGAGCACCCAGGCAAATACCACAAACCATCTTAGCGCAAGCTTCTGGCACAGCCAGGGACTTCCAAGGGTAGTCCTCGCCCGAGAACTTTCATTGCCTGAAATAAGGGAAACCATCGAAAAAAGCCCATCATCTCTTGAATTCGAGATGTTCGTTCACGGTGCAATGTGCATATCTTATTCTGGAAGATGCCTGCTAAGCAATTATCTGGCAAATCGGGATGCCAACAGAGGGGCCTGCGCACACCCTTGCAGATGGCAATATCATCTGCTTGAGGAAAAACGACAGGGAGAATATTTCCCCGTTTTGGAGGATGAAAAAGGCACATACTTTTTCAACTCAAAGGACTTATGCCTTATAGGGGACCTTAAGGAAATAATAGAATCTGGAGTTAAAAGCCTAAAGATTGAAGGACGAATGAAAAGCCTATACTATGTCGCGAACGTAGTTAGGGTATACCGTGATGCGATTGACAGCTACTATGCAAATAGTAAGGAGTATGAATATAATCCCAAATGGCTCGACGAACTGAAAAAGTCAAGCCACCGCCAATACGAAAGAGGATTTTATGACGGTAGGCCTGACGGAAATGCCCAAATTTACGACACCGCTTCGTATGAACGCCCATACGACTTCATCGGAGCTGTAAAGTCGTATGATGAAGATACTAAGCTCGCAGAAATAGAGCAGCGAAATAAATTTGTGATAGGGGATGAAATTGAAGTGATGCAGCCGGGATTCAAGTCATTCAATCAAAAAGTTTCAACACTTTTTGATTCTGAAATGAACCCCGTTGCCGAAGCCCCCCATCCAAAACAAAAATTATTTTTGCTTATGGACCAGCCTGTAAAAGCCTTCGACATACTGAGAAAAAAAAGGGAGGAAAGTTGAAATGAAAAGAGCTGTCGTAGTCGGAATAACGGGCGGCACCGGTTCGGGTAAAAGCACCGTTGCGAAAGAAATTTTCAGGTCCCTCCCAGAAAAAAACATTCTGATAATCCAGCAGGACGCATACTACAAGAAGCAAAGCCATCTTACAATGGAAAAAAGAATAAAGACCAATTACGATCACCCAATGGCATTCGACACCGAACTGCTGATAGCCCATTTAAACAAACTGATATCATTTCAACCCATAGAAAAACCTATCTACGATTTTTCCATACACGACAGGAAAAAAGAAACCGCAAGGGTTGAGCCAAGAGAGATAATAATACTCGAGGGAATAATGCTCCTTGAGGATTCTCGCCTCAGAGATCTTCTCGATATTAAGATTTTTGTTGATACGGATCCTGATGTCAGAATCCTCAGACGGATAAAAAGGGATATAAGGGACAGGGGTCGAACTTTAGAGTCAGTGGTAAATCAGTATCTTTCAACTGTTAAACCGGCGCACAATCAATTTATAGAACCCACAAAAAAATACGCCGATATCATCATTCCAGAGGGAGGATACAACAAGGTGGCAATCGACATAATGGCCGCAAAGGTCCGTTCCGTTGTCATAGAAGCTGAAAACCATTGACTCTATTTCAAAATTTTTGAATTTATATAATGTTTATGGCATAATCAATATATGAAAAAAGGGAAAGGAATCGGAGGGTTTACTATGATAAGAAAGAATGTCCGTTTGGGAGATTTGCTTCTGCAAATCGGAAAAATAACCGAAGAGCAATTGGATGAAGCAATCGAAATCCAAAAGACAAACAAAAAAAGGATTGGTGAAATCCTTATCGATTCGGGATACATAAAAGGCAAGGAAATGAACGAGGTTCTCGAGTACCAGCTCGGAATCCCCCACATAGACCTTGAAAGGCATTACATAGAACCCGAAATCCCTCATATGCTTGATGAGTCTTTCGCAAGGGAAAACATTCTTATTCCTGTAAAAATCGAAGACGATGAAATAACTGTTGCTATGGATGATCCCTTCAATATTATTGCCATAAACGACATGCAAAAGATGACATCACTTAAAGTAAAGCCTGTAATAAGCACCAGGCAGGATATTTTAAATTCAATAGGAAAACACTACGGCGAAAAGGATGTAGAAAAGGCCGTAGAGGAATTCAAGCGCGAATACGACATCAACCAGGAAGATGTAGACAGCAAGCTTATCAATGAAATAAACAACGCTCCCATAGTGAGGCTTGTCAATTCCATAATACTTCAGGCCGTACAGCAAAAGGCAAGCGACATACACATAGAACCAGGAGAAGGCATCTTGAGAATAAGGTACCGAGTCGACGGAGACCTGCGCGAGGTCATGAAACCATCCAAGCAAACCCATGGAGCGATAGTGGCTCGAATAAAGATAATGGCAAATATGAACATCGCCGAAAGAAGAATACCGCAAGACGGAAGAATAGAATTTAAGCTTGACAACTTTGAATACGATTTGCGTATTTCATCGACTCCGACAATTTATGGCGAAAAAATAGTAATCCGGATACTTGACAGAACAAATTTCCTGAAGGACAAGACTGAGTTGGGATTCACCGAAAGCAACATGAACCTTTTCGAAAAAATAATCCGCTCCAACAATGGAATAATACTTTTGACAGGGCCTACCGGAAGTGGAAAGAGCACCACCCTTTACACTATGCTATCTGAAATCAACGACATCAAAAGAAACATACTGACAATAGAGGATCCTGTGGAATACAAAGTCAACGGAATAAACCAGATGCAGGTTAACACAAAAGCAGGACTTTCATTCGCAACCGGCCTACGTTCCATGCTGAGGCAGGACCCGGATATAATAATGGTCGGTGAAATACGCGATTCTGAGACGGCCGAAATTGCAATCAGGGCTGCAATAACAGGGCATTTGGTGCTTTCAACGCTTCATACAAACAGTGCCGTTGCAACCATCGACAGGCTGGTTGACATGGGCATAGCTCCATACCTTGTTTCATCATCCCTTTCAGGAATAATAGCGCAGCGACTGGTCAAGGTGATCTGCCCAATGTGCAAAGAGGAATACGCTCC
>DATFJE010000073.1:0-16563 GCA_035269385.1 Clostridia bacterium | reverse complement strand
GATGTACTTATAGAAACTTGGACCGATAGTATTCCCACTTATGCAGGCGATGTGGAATCAGGCGAAATAATAGAAATCGGAACAAATATGAGCGATAACACTCAAGGGTTTTATGTACCGACATACGTAATAGAGGGTGACTCTGAAAGAGGCATAGAGCCAATGGCTCCGGATCTTAAGACTGTTGAAGACCTCAAGAAATACAAGGATATTTTTGTAGACGAGGAAGATCCCGGCATGGGAAGAATATACAATTCTCCTCCTGGTTGGGAAGTGTCAAAGATAATGGATAAAAAGTTTGAATCCTACGGACTTGGCGAAATGTACAACCTTTTCAGTCCGGGTTCGGGTGCATCCCTTGCTGCGTCGATAGTTGCCAGCTACGAAAAAGGACAGCCTTGGGTCGGATATTATTGGGAGCCGGCATGGATTACAGGAGTTTATGATTTGACTCTTCTCGATGAAGGACCTCATTCGGAAGAAATTTGGGAAACCACTAAAATGTGTAATTTCAAACCGGTTTATATAACTGTTTCAGTCCAAAAGGAATTGCCGGAACTGGCGCCTGATATTGTCGAGTTTTTAAGCAAATACGACCTTACCAGTGCTCAGACTGCAGAAGCCTTGGCATATATGAACAATAATGGTGTCAATGAAGATGAAGCCGCTTTATGGTTCCTTAATGAACATGAAGAAATATGGACTCAGTGGATTGACGAAGAAATGGCGCAAAAGGTAATTGATACCTTATAATAATATTTTAGGATTTGCCTAAAAAAAGATTTGAAATGTATTCTATTGGCGCTGATTGCCTCTTGCGGGGTTATTTGGCGTCAATAATTTTTCTTGAATGGAAGGAGTGAAAATATGGTTTTTCCCGAGGTGTTTAACACCCATTTTGGCGTGTATATAGAAAATTTTGTAATGTGGCTCACTAAAAATTACGATTATGTTTTTGATGGAATAAAGTCGGGGATTTTGAAATTCATGATAACGATCAACGATGCGCTTATGTTTATTCCTTGGTTTGTTGTCATTGCTTTGGTATTTTGGGCGGGATGGAAGCTCATAAATCTGAAATCCGGGATAACGTTTGGCATAATGCTGTTTATAATCGGATCCTTCGAGTACTGGGAGCCAATGATGACAACACTTGCCATAGTTCTTACGTCTGTGGTGATATCGCTGATGATTGGAATACCGGTAGGCATTCTGATATCGTACAGCAACAGGGCCGAGAGGATCGCGATGCCAATACTTGACGCAATGCAGACCATGCCAAGTTTTGTATATTTGCTTCCGGCGATAATGTTTTTCGGTCTTGGTCTTGTTCCAGCGGTTTTTGCTACTACGATTTACGCTTTGCCGCCGGTAATAAGGCTTACAAATCTGGCTATAAAAACCGTTTCCCGAGAAATGGTCGAGGCATCCAATTCTTTTGGAGCATCCCCATGGCAGACGCTAATGAAAGTTGAGATTCCGCAAGCCATGCCTACAATAATGGCAGGAATAAACCAGACCACAATGATGGCGATGGCAATGGTTGTAATTTCGTCGATGATTGGGGCCAGAGGTCTTGGCCTGCACGTTCTGACATCAATCAACAGGATTGATATTGCAATGGGTGCAGAAGCCGGCACATGTGTAGTATTCATGGCAATAATCATAGACAGGTTGACACAGGCATTCGCGGACAGGTATAGATACGAATAATTTGGGGGTGAAATATAATGGAGACAGAAATCAAAAATCCAAAGATAAAGGTGGAGAATTTGACAAAGGTGTTCGGAAAGAACCCCAAAGAAACTTTGAAGCTGCTGGATCTTGGAATGAAAAAAAATGAGATACAGAAAAAAACCGGAACTACTGTTGGTATTGACAATGCCAGCTTTGAAATAAAAGAGGGTGAGGTTTTCGTAATAATGGGGCTTTCCGGAAGTGGAAAGTCAACACTTATCCGATGTCTGAATCTATTGAACAAACCAACAGCCGGAAATATTTATGTTGACGGAGAAAATATTGTTCAATACGATAAAAAAAATCTTAAGGAATTCAGGCAAAACAAGATTGCTATGGTTTTCCAGCATTTCGGGCTTTTCAATCATCGCAGTGTAGTCCAAAATGTCGAGTTCGGACTTGAGATTAAAAAAATCCCTAAACTCGATAGGTATAAGACAGCGATGGACACTCTTAAAGCTGTCGGTCTTGAGGGTTGGGAAGACAGCAAAATCGGTCAGCTCAGCGGAGGAATGAAGCAGAGAGTCGGTTTGGCAAGGGCACTTGCAAATGATCCGGAGATCCTCTTGATGGATGAGCCTTTCAGCGCATTGGATCCACTCATACGAAGGGAAATGCATGAGGAGCTGTTGGACATACAGTCTGAAGTCAAAAAAACCATCGTATTCATAACCCATGATGTCAACGAGGCATTCAAGCTTGGCGACAGAGTGGCTGTAATGAAGGATGGACAGATTGTCCAAATCGGTTATCCGGAAGACATACTCAACAATCCTTCGAATGCTTATATTGAGGATTTCGTAAGGGATATTGACCGTGCGAAGGTGCTTAAGATAAGAGGCGTAATGAAGAAGATAAAAGATGCCGCAAAAGTTGGAGATTCACCCAAGGTACTGATGAAGCAGATGGATGCCGAGGATATTGAAAGAATCTATGTGGTCGACAAAAACAGGGCGCCTGTTGGAATTGTCACTATTGACGACTGCATAAAAGCCATAGAAGAAAAGAAAACGCTTAATGACATATTGAAACGCGATTTTCTTACAGTTACGCCCGATGAGTACATCGGTGATGTTTTTGACAAATCGATTGAGTCGCCATACCCGCTTGCCGTGGTAAATGAAGAAAACCGCCTTATAGGTGTATTGCCCAAGGCGAGGATTATGGGTGCTTTGGCAACATAGAGGAATTGATTTTAATAATTGATTTAAGGAGTCTGAAAAGCTATGAAATGGCTTTTCAGGCTCCTTTCTTGTATAAAGGCTCAAAATAAAAATATAGGACAGGGATACAGGCACCTTGTCCTATATTTTTATTTTGAGCTTCATTACGCATTGACAAGATGATGTTAATTTTGTTGGGCGTCAAGGTGCTTTGGAGCAAGAGAGTTTCTTCGTGATATAATGATTAAAAACATATGGGGAATTGCCAATGAATATTTCAACAGAAGCAAAACTCGCCAGTGGCGACATCAAAAAAATGTTATTCAAATTGACTGTTCCAATGATGTTTGGAATGTTCGGGCTCATTGCGTTCAATATTGTAGACACATACTTTGTCAGCAGGCTTGGGACAAATCAGCTTGCAGCGCTCACATTTACCTTTCCTGTCGTGCTTGTGATAAACAGCATTGCTCTTGGGATAGGGACGGGAACCCTTTCGGTGCTTTCAAGGGCAATTGGAAAGGGTGAACAGAGCGAAATAGTCAGGTACGCTACAGACAGCCTTAGCCTTGGACTATTGGTTACAGGACTTTTCATAGTTGCGGGCTTTGCGACGATTGAGCCGCTGTTTAAATTGCTTGGGGCAAATGATACGGTCATGCCGTATATAAAGTCGTACATGCAGATCTGGTACGCGGGGGTAATATTTGTTGTGATTCCAATGGTTGGAAACAACAGCATGCGAGCACTTGGTGATACTAAGACGCCGGGAATAGTAATGATGATTGCGGCTCTTGTAAACACTGCGCTTGACCCCATATTTATTTTCGGGTGGGGACCTGTTCCGGGCATGGGTGTTTCGGGAGCCGCGCTTGCTACGGTATTGTCCAGAATGACCACTTTCAGCGTCGCCATATATGTGCTTGTCTGGAGGGACGGGATAGTTTCTTTCAGGAATCTCACAATTAAGAGGATGCTTGCTTCTTGGAAGAAAATTCTTTATATAGGGATACCGAATGCTTTGACAAGGGTAATTCAGCCGTTTGGAATTGGAATAATAACAGGAATATTGTCGACGTATGGCCTGGCAGCTGTTGCAGGTTTTGGTGTTGCGGCGAAGTTGGAGCGTTTCGCCCTCATAGTTGTAATGGCGCTTTCGGTTGTCATGACACCATTTGTGGGTCAAAATTATGGTGCGGGGCGATGTGACCGTGTAAGGAAGGGAATGAAACTAAGCTATAGATTTTCCATTTTGTCGATGCTCCTGCTTTACGCCTTGCTGGCGCTTTTTGCAGGAAAAATCGCAACTTTGTTTAGCGATGATCCAAGTGTCGTTTCAGTAATAGTTATTTATTTGAGATTGGTTCCATTAGGGTATGGAGCATATGGGGTTCTGAGAATTTCGGTTTCTGTGATGAATGCTTTGCACAAACCATTTAAAGCCGCAGCAGTTATGATTGTGCAGATGTTTGCTTTATATATACCGCTGGCCTTGGCAGCTTCTAAAATTATTGGAATAAAAGGTGTTTTCGGAGCACTTGTAGTTTCGTATATATTGTCGGCAGTAGCAGCATGGCGTCTTTCCATACGTTTGCTTGGTGGGGGCGCAGAGGACGATATTTGTACCATAGACGAATAAACACGAACAATGTAGTTGAAATAGTCAAACAATTATACAAATACACGAATATTACCAAAACAATATTGACATAATGTTAAGAACTTGCTATCATATAGATACAATAAAAGATAAATGATGAATCAATCACATGACTGGCGGAAGTGGAATAAACCACATGGAGTGTGATTATAATATGCCGACCGCCTGGGCGATAAGTCCGGGTGGTCTTTGTTTTTGAAGAATCCCGGGCTTGATTAAGAAATTGTCGAGGGGGATTTTTTTATGCGGAAGAATGAATGGGAAGGCTTCAATGAAGGCGTATGGACCAAGGAAATTGACGTTCGGGGCTTTATACAGAAAAACTATATTCCATATGACGGGGACGAAAGCTTTCTTGAAGGAGCGACAGACAAGACGAAAAAGCTTTGGGGGAAATGCGAGGATTTGCTTATATTGGAGCAGAAGAAAGGCGTTTTAGATATCGACACTGAGCATTTTTCGGGAATAGACAATTTCAAACCCGGTTATATAGACAGAGAGAATGAAATCATTGTAGGGCTTCAGACCGACGCGCCGCTTAAGCGCATGGTAAATTTTTATGGAGGCCTGCGGATGGCGGACGAGGCGCTTTTGGACTATGGATATGCTTTTAATGAAGAAACGCTTTCGGTCCTGAAGAGTATCAGAAAAACCCACAATGACGGAGTTTTCGACGTCTACACGCCTGAAATGAGAAAAGCGAGAAGCGCCGGGCTTTTGACGGGATTGCCGGATGCATATGGCAGAGGTAGGATAATTGGCGACTACAGGCGAATTCCTCTTTACGGTATTGATTTTTTGATTGAACAAAAGAAACATGACAAAGAAATGCTTGATTTGCCAATGATGGAAGAAACGATTCGTTTAAGAGAGGAAGCATCTGAACAGGTACGTGCCTTGGAAGCCATTAAAAGAATGGCGATGTCATATGATATAGATATTTCATTTCCGGCAAAAACTGCAGGTGAAGCCATTCAGTATCTGTACATTGGCTATTTGGCGGGAATAAAGGAAAACAACGGTGCGGCAATGTCGTTAGGTAGAACAAGCACTTTCTTGGATGTTTATATTACTAGAGACATTGAAAATGGTTTATTGACAGAGCAGCAGGCACAAGAGCTTATAGATCAATTTGTTATCAAACTACGCATGGCAAGACATCTTAGGACGCCTGACTATAACGAACTATTTGCCGGAGATCCGAACTGGGTTACAGAGTCAATAGGAGGGATGGGAATTAACGGAAGGTCTTTGGTAACAAAAACATCCTATAGATTTCTTAACACACTCGACAATCTGGGTTCGGCGCCGGAACCCAATATGACTATTTTATGGTCGGAAAAACTGCCTGAGGCATTCAAGACTTATTGCGCAGAGATGTCAATAAAAAGCGCCGCGCTTCAATACGAAAGTGATGAGCTTATGAGACCGGTATATGGAGACGACTACGGAATAGCCTGTTGCGTGTCCGCAATGAGCATAGGCAAACAGATGCAATTTTTTGGGGCGAGATGCAACCTTGCAAAATCACTTTTATACGCTATAAACGGCGGAATGGATGAAGTAAAGGGAGTCAAGATTTTCGAAGGCCTTGAACCGATAGAAGATGAATTGCTTGATTTCGAAAAAGTAAAAGCAAATTATTTCAAAGTGCTTGAAAAGATTGCGGAGCTATATGTCAATACGATGAACATAATTCACTACATGCATGACAAATATGCATACGAAGCCGGACAGATGGCACTTCATGATACCGAAGTTGAAAGACTAATGGCATTCGGGGTGGCAGGTCTTTCGGTTGCAGCCGATTCACTTAGCGCCATCAAATACGCCTCAGTGAGACCAATCAGGGAGAACGGAAGAGCTGTAGATTTTGAAATAGATGGAAATTATCCGGCATACGGAAATGACGACGACAGCGTTGACGATATTGCAGTTGAAATACTAAAGAAGTTTTCGGATGAATTGAAAAGACATAAGACTTACAGGGATGCAAAGCATACGCTTTCTGTATTGACAATAACATCGAATGTTGTCTACGGAGAAAAAACGGGATCCACACCGGATGGAAGAAAAATGGGCGAAGCTTTCTCTCCCGGAGCCAATCCGATGCACGGAAGAGACAAAAGCGGAAGCCTGGCATCGCTCAATTCGGTGGCGAAGATTCCATACAGAAATGTTTGCGAAGACGGAATATCGAATACTTTTTCGATAGTGCCAGCGGCTCTTGGCAAAGATGAAAAAGATAGAAAACGCAACCTCGCCTGGATTCTTGACGGATATTTCAGTCAGGGAGCGCATCATTTGAATGTGAATGTAATGAACAGGGAGACATTGCTCGAGGCGATGGACCATCCCGAAAAATATCCGTCCCTCACAATAAGGGTTTCCGGATACGCTGTGCATTTCAACAGATTGACCAGAAAGCAACAAATGGAAGTAGTTCAAAGAACTTTCCACGAAAGCCTTTAGTGAAAGGAGACGACCATGAAAGGGAAAATCCATTCAATAGAAACATTGGGACTCAATGACGGACCGGGAATAAGATTTGTGACATTTTTTCAAGGTTGCAGATTGAGATGTGCATACTGCCATAATCCGGACACATGGAAGCTTGGCGGCGGCATGGAAATGGAATCAGAAGAACTTTTGCAAAAAGCTCTGAGATTCAAACACTATTTTGATCGTTCGGGAGGAGGAGTCACATGTTCAGGAGGCGAGCCTATCATGCAACCCGAATTTTTGATTGATTTCCTAAAAAAATGCAAGGCTGCCGGAATCCATACGGCGCTCGACACTTCGGGCTTCGGCATCGGAAGATACGATGAGATCCTGGAATATGCCGACTTGGTCATACTGGACATAAAACATGTTGATCGCGCAGGCTACAGGCATCTTGCCGGGGGAGACATAGGCGAATTCTATAAGTTTGCCCATGCTGTGAATGAATCCGGCAAAAAGGTTTGGATCAGGCATGTCGTTGTTCCGGGAATGACTGACGGAAAGGAGCACATGGACAAGCTTGGGAGAATTATTCGGAAATTCGACAGAGTCGAAAAGATTGAACTGCTTCCATACCACAATCTCGGCGTTTCAAAATATGAATCTATGGGAATAAAATACCGATTGGAAGGTCTTCTTCCAATGGATGCGCAAAAAGTTCAATCTTATGAAAAACAGCTACGGGAAACAGCCGGTATTTAAACGGTTGTTTTTTCTTTATTTGAGAAATTTAAAAGAAAAGGGGTATCAACCAAGTAAAGGAGATGATTTTCATGCCGCTTGTCGAGCAGATTGATTATGATGTTCTTTTAAAAGAAGAAGCAATGGAAATCCGGCAGTATGACGGTTTCAATGTCGCTGAAATAAAAAAAGCGGGAAAAGATGTTATGGACAGCGGGTTCAACGATATATTTCGCTATATAAGCGGTGGAAACGAGTCATCCGAGAAAATATCCATGACTTCCCCCGTCTTGAGTGAAATGGAAGACGATTTTGTAAAGACATCCTTTGTGATGCCCAAATCGCATAAGTTTGAGGATCTGCCAGAACCCATTGACAAGGCTGTGGAAATAAGGCATGTTCCCAAAGGAACTTATGGGGCAATACGTTTTACCGGTTCATGGAAACAGGAAAAATTCCTGAATATGAGTGGACACCTCAGACTTTGGCTGGAATCAAAGGAGTATGAAATTATTTCAAATGTCATAGTTGCAAGATACAATCCTCCTTTTACTCCTCCATTCTTGAGAAGAAATGAAATACTATACGAGGTTCGAAAAATCGAAAATCAATAGCTATGTTGCCGGACAAAAATGAACAAGCGCCTGAAAAGGCGCTTGTTCATTTTTGTTTGTAGAACCATTCCCAATAACCCTCTTCGAAGGTCTGGACAGCAAAAATATATGCGTCCATTAACTCGATACCCACAAATTGATAGAATACTCAATTTTGTAAATGCATACAAAGGAAAAAGGCATTCACAAACAAAAAGTTTTCATTATAGCTTGCATAAATATGCATTGCAATATATAATAATACGAAACAGAATTTTGAAGACGGAGGGATTTTCATGCTTGCTTTAAAAATTGAACCGGAATATAAAGTGACAACCAATAAAAAAGAAATGAATATAGATAATATTTGCGACCTTCTGTGGTCTACACACTGGGCCTGTGACAGGCCAAAGGAAACAATAGAAAAATCTGTTGAAAATTCCATGTGCTTTGGAATTTTAAGCGATGGGTGGCAGATAGGGTTTGCGCGTGTCATTACCGACTATGCGACCTTTGCATATATAAGCGATGTTGTGATTGATGAAAATTTCCAAGGAAATGGTTTTGGAAGCTTGCTTATAGAGAGTATCCTTGAGCATCCCGATTTGGTTGATATACCGCAATGGCGCTTGAAGACCACTAATGCGAAACCTTTCTATAAAAAGCTGGGATTCGATGATTTAAGCTATGCGCATAAATATGTGGAAATTTTGAAATGATATCAATTGAAAAGCCTCTCTTCTATGTTGTAGAATTAATACAAAGAAGAGAGGCTTTTAATTTCAATAGAATCGACAAGCCCATCGTTTGAAATTATGATGGTTTTTGCTGAAAGGGTGTTTGAGATGACGGAAAAGAGAATTGCCATAAAGGATGACAGGAAAAAAGCAATGATAAGCCTGATAAAGAAATATTTTAATGAAGAGCGAGAAGAGGATTTGGGCGACTTGGGGGCGCAGTTGATATTGGATTTCTTTATCGAAAAGATTGCTCCTGACATTTACAACCAGGGGCTCGAAGATGCTCATTTGTATATTAGCGAGAAACTCGAAGACATGTATGGTTTGCAACTATAGCAAAACAAGCTCGGAGCTATAAAGCTCCGAGCTTGTTTTTTCTCCAATGATGCCCCCAGCATTCCGTTACTATTTTGCGTGCGGCGAAAACAGAGGTCAATGAAGGATCGAGAGAAGGGGCGACTTCAACAACATCGAATCCTATTATGGGAAGGTCGAAAAGGCCCATCAGAAGGTCAAGCATTTCGCGGGAGGTCATTCCTCCGAATTGCGGGGTTCCGGTTCCCGCGGCGAATGCGGGGTCAAGGCAGTCGATATCCACAGTCAGGTAGATTTTGTTGAAATGCCGCATGCTTTGCTTCACCTTATCCACAACCGCGGAAACGCCGAGCTTGTCGAAATCATGTGCGTTTATTATTGAAAAGTCCTTTCCTTCTATAAAATGCAATTCGTCCATTTCTATTGAGCGGACACCGATAAAGAAGAAATTCTCGGGACCGGTTATATTATCAAGCTCAAGCGCGCGTCTTTCGGTGCAGCCATGGGACAATCTGTCTCCGCCCAATTCATCGCATATGTCAAAGTGCGCATCAAGATGGATTATTCCGAAAGGTTCGTCGAGGGCTTTGTCAATACCGCGCAAAACCGGTATAGTAACCGAATGGTCTCCTCCTATCATGGTGAAAAATGTGTCTGCCTTCACGAGTTTTTCGGTTGCGTCCTCGACCTTTGAGAAAATCTCTTCTCTTGTGCCGGTTCCGAAATTGCCGATGTCTTTAACCTTCAATTCCTCAAAGCTTTCAAGAAATTCTGTTGTCGGAGTTATAGTGCGGGTTATATTTCTCAGTGCGTCGGGTGCCTCCGATGCTCCGGCGCGGAAACTCACGCTGCCGTCGAAAGGTATGCCGAATACGGCAACATCCGCATCTACCATGTCGAGGTCAGGTTTATTGAGCCCGGCCCAAAGGCTTTTGTCATTGTGCATTTCAAATCACTCCCGTTCGTTTTTATTTCATTATATCAGTATTCATGGATGATTTTTAAAGAATCCCAAATTGGAAACGTTTTGTGATAGAATGTGCACATAGGGTTTTTGAAAGGAATAATTAATGGATACTCAGTTAAGTCAAGAAAAAGTTGTAGAACCTGTAAAAAAGCGATTGCAAAAGCTTGCGTCCATATCTGTGGGCCACTTCATGAATGACTTTTATGTGGGACTCATTCCGCCGATTTCGTTTATCTTTGCTGAAAATTTAGGGTTAAGCATGACTCAGCAGGGGATGCTCGCTTTTGTAATAACGAGCTTCGGCTCATTTGCCCAGCCGTTTGTGGGCGGTTTTGTCGACAAACATGGGAAATCATATTTGCTCATATGGTCCGTAATATGGATTGCGCTTTGGATGAGCATTGCGGGATTGGTACAAAATTACTATTTGCTTCTTGCAGTGGTTGCCCTCGGAGCACTTGCCTCGGCTCTTTTCCATCCACTTGGAACATCTACAGTAGTTAAGCTGGGGAGGGAATCCAAAGGGAAAATACTTTCTGTTTTCATGACCATCGGAGGGCTTTCGGCAGCTGTGGCACCGGCAGTGGCATTGCCTATGGTTCATAACTACGGACTCAAGAGTCTTGCACTGTTTATTGTGCCGGGGCTTGCAACAGCAGGGTTCATGTATTGGGCAGGAGTCCAGGAGATTGAAATAAAAGCGGAATCGTCCCGTGTTATTAAAGAAATCAGAGGGGCATTTTTAGAAAATATAAAGAAACTGTCTGTGCTTTGTCTTGTGTCAGTCAACAAAAATTTTATCAGAAGGGGTCTTACTGCGTTTGGAATTCAAATTTTGATTATGAAAGGGCTTGACTTAAAGACGGCGGGATTGCTATTATCATTGAACCTTTTCTTGGTTCCTGTTGGAACAATGTTTGGAGGGTTCATGAACGATCGCTTTGGCAGCAGGAAAAGTCTTATGATTTTCAATGGAACTGTGGGGGTATTGATGTTTGGAGTGATTTTCGGCGAAGGTATTATTTCCGCTATTACATTTGCATTCGTGGGAATTATGCTTAGTGCGAGCAATACACCAATCGTAATTATTTCACATGATTTGATGCCAAACAAGACAAGTACAAGCTACGGATGGGTAATGGGATTTGCCGGCGGAATAGGGGCGATGGGACTTCTTCTTATTGGCAGAATTTCAGACTCGTATGGTCTGACGGCGGCTACTCAAATAATGCTTGTGCCCGCATTGCTTTTGGTTGTGCTAAGTTACAGGTTGCTTAAAGTAAAGCAGAATTAAATCTCCCGGCCATGAAATCTCGAGAGTCATTGAAGAGTATTTCCAAATATGATATCCAGTTGCATGATATGCGTTTGAACCATCAACCGAAAAACAGAAATCCTCTCATTGATTGACATTGAGAGGATTTCATTTTATCTTAATTTGGGAATTCGTATTGAAAACATGTCAAGGACCGATTTCTAATCAATACTAATATTTTCAATACATGCCGTTTTATTTATACAGATTGCGCGAGGGATATCTGTTGGCAGGTTAATCGTCAAACTTCTTGCCGCATCCCGGGCAATAGGAATAATCTTTTTCCACAGGAAAGCCGCAGTCGGGACATTGTGAGGGTTTAATGAATATTCTTGTTACGATGAGATAGATGATAAGGTTTGAAGGTACATTTAATAGGCCGAAAAATCCCCAAAGCCATTTGTTTGAACCGCGTTTTTGGGCATCGAGAAAAATCCAGGTTCCTTGGGCGAAAAGAAGTGCTGCTATCAGTATGAAGACTGCTGCAGGAACATTTCTAAGCTCTTCCATTTGTATGAGCCCCCTTTGTTGTCTGGCGTTTTATAAGGAAGGGAAGCATCAGCGGCGAAACCATGAAAATGGACAAGTATATTTTTGAAAGGGCAATTGCGTGTCCGGAGAAAACAAGGGCCAGGCAAGTTCCGAGGAAGAGTGCCGCAAGCAGCAGAAAAGCTGCAAATTCACGTGCATTACGTCTCAAGCTGGTTTTGTTATCTCTTTCCGCCATGAGCTTATCCAAAACAATCTCTTTGAAAGGGTCTTCCAATTCGGGGAAAGCCATTGAGGTTTCCAATTCACCGAGCCCTGCCCAATAGCGTGAACAATCCTCGCAAATATCCAAATGGTTTCTTAGTTCGCCGGTCATCTTAGATTCTCCATAATGCACATCCATCAGTTCCATTTGGTACATTTCGCATGATTTGTTCATTATTCTTCCACCTCCATTTCTAAACGGATTTTATTTATGCAGTCGTGAAGCCTTGACCTTACAGTTCCTATGGGACAATTTTCTATGCGGCTGATTTCTTCATAGCTGTAGTGATAGTAATGCTTCAGTATGAAAACCCTTCTTTTTGCATCCGGCAATTTTTTTATTATTTCCGAAACTTTTCCGAATGCTTCTCTTTCCAATACGCTTTTTTCAACATTGCTGTCTGAAGAAGCGACAGGATTGTCCGATTCGGGACGCTCGCGTTTCCGTTTTCGAAGTTCGTCCTTGTGAAGATTTGTGGCAATGCTTATCAGCCATGTTGAGAACTTCGACTGGGCGTTGAAACTGTTGATTTTATTTAGCGCTTTAAGAAAAGTTTCCTGAGTCAAATCGCGCGCGGTTTGTTCGTTAAGGGTTGTTTTTATAAGGTAGCCATAAACGATGGGATAGCTGTCCCTGAACAATTGATCCAATGCTTTTGGATCGTTCTTTTTTGCGGCTTTGATCAATTGGGCTTCTTTCAAGGAATCACCACCTTGTTCGAAATTGCTTAGCGAATGAAATACTCTATGGTTTCTGTCAGGCCATCGGCAATCCCATATGAAGGATCAGCATAGGACCTGAGGTTTTTTTGCCGGTCGATAGGAGATTCTTTGAGTACGTGATTCATGTTTGGTATCACAATGCAATTTTCGGGACCGACCTCATTAGAAATGAGTTCGAGTTCTTCCAGAGGAACCTGAATGTCAGTTTCACCGGCAATGAAAAGCATTGGAATTTCGAGCTTGGCAATCTCATCTACCGGATTGTAGGCCATCCATGCCTTAAGAAAAACCACGTTGTCTGTCGAAAACAGCTTTTTTGCTTCGGGGCTCATCTTGCCGACGGGCGCTCCCGATTTTATGCGACTGAGTATCTCTGATGTTTCTTCCGAGAAAGAATTTGAAAGATTTTTAAATTGGTCGGCAAGAACAAGATCTATGCTTCGACCGGGTCCTGAAAGCGATATGAAGCCCGAGACATCTTCCTGCTGGGCAGCCAAAGTGCCGATAAGTGAACCCTGACTGTGTCCTATCAAATAGATATTATCATATCCTTGCGATTTAAGGTAGCGTATTGAACTCACTGCGTCATCGACAAAATCTTCCAGGACGAGATTTTTGTTTTCAAAGTTGCCTGCACTTTTTCCGGAAGTGCGCTTGTCGTACCTCAAAGTGGAAATGCCACGGTCATTAAGATCGAGAGCCAGCCATTCAAGCGAACTGTTTTTAACGTTTCCGCTTGACTGATTGCCGTCCCTGTCGGTGGGACCGGATCCAGAAATCATAAGTGCGACAGGCCTTTCTTTTCCGCAGTCAAGCAAGGTTCCGTAGAGAACCCCGTCTTTAGTATTTATAGATACTTCATTCCAGTTTTCTGCCTGCCATGAAAGGAAAAATGTTACGGCCAGGACTGCAATAAGGGTTTTAGATTTCATGGTTTCACCTCACTTTTTCCATGTGTTCCAGTTTCCAGACAGTCACGTATGAGAAAGTCGACAGCCATGCGATGGTATGCAAAATGCTTCGACAAGAAGATTTTGAGAAAAAAGGCGTTAAATCGTTGGCCCCATCGAGCATTTCGAAGGGAAACCAAACAGCAAGATCGAACAGACCTGCGACAGGCGGCGCAACATAAAGCACCAATAGTGTGAAAACAGCCGTGACTGAAGGTTTCCTGAAAAAGCTACCCGCGAGAAGCGTAAGACTTGTCGCGAAGATGAAATACAATCCGTACAGTAATCCGGCTTTAAGAGCAGGCGCAAAACTTGTCAAATCCGTTCCGAAGAGGATTGATGAATAAGCATATGCAATTGAAGTGCCGGCAAGCGAAAAAGCAAGAAGTGCAGTTCCGTTTATCAGAAGTTTGCTCAGATACACATTCCTGATTTTTGCGCCCGAAGTAAACGGAATGACAAGAGTTCCATTGTTGAACTCATTCGGAATCGAGCCCATGAGGCTGAGTACAACAACGAACGACCCTATTTCATACAGACTGTCAAGATAGCTTCTGAGCGCTTCCCGCTGGCTCATTTCTATAATTGCCGAAAAATCGACTCCGGGAGATTGCGACTTCAGTATTACCGGCAACATTTTAAGAAGAATGGGATTGAGGAAAGCGAAGGCAATGATTGTACAGCCGAGTGCAGTTAGACGGTAGGTTCTTGTAGCTTCAATCCATTCCTTGTAGATGTAGGCTTTAAAACTATTCATTTTTGTTCACCATCCTCAGGAAAAAATCCTCCAATGTGGATTTCTTGCGGAATAGCGATTGCACAGCGAGATTCATTTCCCCCAACTTTTTCAGCATGAGCAGTTTGGATTCATCAGTTTGCTTAAGGTGAAAAATGAAATGGCCGTTTTCTGTTTCCATATTTGCCATCCAAGGTTCCCTTTTCAAGGTGGCGATGTTTTCTGGTGAAGGGTCTTTTTCGAAAACAGCTTGGTATGAAGGAGGCAGGTATTTGTCGTCCAAGTCGGTCAGATCCGTTTCAAGGTGTATATGTCCGCCGTGAAGTATTCCGATCCTATTGCATATTTTTTCTATGTCGTCGAGTATATGAGAGGATATAAGAATTGTCTTTCCTTGCCTGTTCAGATCTTTAATGATATTCACCATGTCGTTTCTGCCTTCGGGATCGAGAGCGGAGGACGGCTCATCAAGGATGAGAAGCTCCGGATCCCCTACAAGTACTGAAGCAAGCCCGAGGCGTTGCCGCATCCCTCTGGAATATCCTCCTATCCTGCGGTATGCGTCATCCGAAAGCTTTACAGTTTCCAGCAACTCAGCCGCATTTGTTTGCGCAGCGGAATTTTTTCTTTTGAACATGGAATCTATGAACAAGAGATACTCGAGTCCAGTCATGTATTGATAGAATCCGGGGTTTTCCGGCAGATATCCTACCTTTCCTGATTTTCGGGAATGCATGCTTGTCGCTTTGCCGGCTATCAGGCATTCTCCTGATTGGAATTCGGCAAGGCCT
Organism: Clostridia bacterium; assembly: GCA_035269385.1. Classification (GTDB taxonomy): domain Bacteria; phylum Bacillota; class Clostridia; order Peptostreptococcales; family BM714; genus BM714. The sequence continues at coordinate 937 of DATFJE010000073.1, read as the reverse complement.
GCAAACAGATTCATTGCAGTCGATTTCCCTGCGCCGTTTTTGCCAATGAATCCGTATATTTCGCCTTTTTCGACATGCATTGACAAGTCCTTAAGCACATGGTGCGGCCCATAGCTTTTATTAAGCCCTTTTGCATAGATCATTTTGTTTCAACCCTCCCGAAAAGCAGATAGAACACAGGGCCTATGATGTTAAGGAATATTATTATCATAGCCCAAAAGGGTTTTGAAAGTGTCCGTACGTCATTTTTTACAAGCAGTCTCAGGCAGAAAGCAATAAGACCGATCTGTATTGCTATCATTGGAGCGAAAAGCTTTATCGCTTCAACGAAAGTAAGGTTAGTAAACATAGTGTAGCCTCCCAAATGTTATTGTTGTTTGTTTTCGGTCATATGACGGATTAAACGGCAAAAAGTTCGGTAAAAATAAAAAAAATATTGAAACATACACTATGGGGGTATAAAGTCTATATGAGGAGGTGAATTACATGCCTATCTACGAATACAGATGCAAAGCTTGCGGCCAGACTTTCGACAAGCTGTCATCCATTTCCGAAAAAGACCAAATGAAAACCTGCCCGTATTGCGGAAAAGAGGATTCTGTAAAACTTGTTTCGGGATTTCTTTCGAAGAGCACATCAAAGGGAGCATGCAATGCTTCATCGGGAGGCTGAGGGCTCTTCTGATTCCCGTTGGGAAAAAGTTGCAGAAAGGATTTGAACGCATGAAATCTGACAAAAATAAATTGAAAATGACAATACCGGATTTCGAACCCAGACACATTTTCGAGTGCGGACAGTGTTTCAGGTGGAACAGGGAAGAGGATGGCAGTTATACCGGTGTGGCAGGTGGAAGGGTGCTGAATGTCCTTAAGCATGAAAACGAGATTATTTTTGACAATGTCGTGGAGGGCGACTTCGAAAAAATCTGGGAAAATTA
>DATFJE010000072.1:0-11236 GCA_035269385.1 Clostridia bacterium | reverse complement strand
AGGAAGTTTTGTCCGAGGCTCTTTGAAAATCTGAAGTTGTATTTTTCTATTATTTCCTTTGTTCTTCCTATGGATGAAATTCTCTGCATCGGTTTCCCCTTCATTCTTCTTCTATTCGCACAAGGGCATCAGCAAACTCTTTTCTTGTAATCTCGTAATGATTTAGTCTTGAGAGGAGTCTTTTGGCGTTTCCATATCCTATGCCGAGCTCCCTTCCCATTTTGCTGCGCTTTTCTGCCGAATCGGTTTCTCCGACCAAACCTCCGACAGCCAAGTCGTCCATGGAAAAAAGCTGCCTCGGCAGCGACCTTTTGGTCCTGACTTTTGCAAGGGCCCTCAATATGCTCTCCACATTTGCGTTTTCGATTCCTATGTTGTTTCCCTTTTTCGCGTCTTCCAGCGGCAGATATGCATGGGCGCAACCAGGGACTGTTTTTTCAATTTTTCTCCGTATGTTTTCACCCGCTCTGTCTGGATCTGTGAAAATTATCACTCCGGTCCTTTCCTTTGCGGTTCTGATTCTCTCGAGGGTGGCACTGCTCAGTCCGAACCCGTGGGTTTCAATTATTTCGGCGTCCACGGCTTTTGAAAGAGCGCTCCTGTCGTCCTTTCCCTCTACGACCACCGCTTCCTTTATCATTGGCTTCTTGTCACTCAATTATATACACCCTTACCTTCCTCTTTCCGTAAGCGGCAACATCCGATTCGCTTTCCATGAACAAATCTATTATATTTCCTTTTACCGCGCTTCCGGTATCCTCTGCCACGGCAAATCCATAGTCGGCTCTTCCGTCAAGACTCTCAATGTAAAGTCTTGTTCCGAGGGGTATCACCCCGGGATCCACCGCTACGGTCCCCCTCTTGGCCCTGGTTCCGCTGTATGTGATCCCGTATTCCGGATGGTCGGGAGTTTTTCCGCAGCTCTCCACGCTTAAGTCATACGCCGTAGAGGTCATTATCATCGATTTCTCGTATCTGAAGTCACCCCTTGAAGCCACTATTAAACTGCCGTCGCCTTTTTCGATTATTTTGTTTACCGGGTCGGACACTACGATTTCCGAAAGCTTTTCTTCGTCCGCTTTGACTCCGTTTTCATATGTGATCATATATGTGGAAAGCTTTTCTCCATAAACACCCTTTTGAAGAATCAGCGACTCCTCTGTGCCAAAATTCGGATTTTTTCTTATTTCCGTACTGTACTCTATCGATTCGATTCTTTGGACAGTTTCTTTGCTGACACGCGTTATGCTGATTTTGTCACCCTTCTCAACTATTGTTCCAAGATCAGGCTCTACACTGTCTATTGCGCTCAGATTGATTTTTTCTGCCTCCAAGACTTCTCCGACCGTGAGTCCGAGCGTGTTTACTATGTCCATTCGCCCTCCATCCATCAGCAGAATCGGGAAAGCTCTTTGTATTTCAATGGTCATGCCGTTTTTCAATTTTTCGTCCCGTTCCGGCAATGTCCCATCCGATGGCTTAAGGTCGTATCCCGCCTCTTTCAATGCCTCTGCAACTGTTTTTCCCCTGACTGCAATTTCTTTCTCGAATCCTTGGTCAGAAACAATTACGGTTTTGCTGAAAACAGGCAAAAAAAACAGTGCGGCAGCCACCATCAAGACAAGCGCCGAAAGCATGATGTTCCTTCTTCTCATGAGTTGCGCCTCCTCCTTGACATGGAAATCCCCACTCCTTATGTCAGAAAGATTATACAACGGAGTGGGGAATGTGTCAATTAAATGCCGAAAAATGACTTTGCGTTTCCGCTTGTTGAGGCTGCCACGTCTTCAAAGTCGATTTCTTTTATAAGCGAGATTCTTTGCGCCACAAAACGCACAAATGCAGGCTCGTTTCTTTTGCCCCTGTTGGGTACGGGTGTAAGGAAGGGGGAATCGGTCTCTATGAGGAGCCTCTCGAGGGGAACAGTCTTCACCACTTCCGCCAGTTTCCTTGCGTTTTTGAATGTCACGGGTCCGGCTATCGAAATGCTGGCGCCAAGCCTTACGTACTGCCTTGCCATTTCAGCGCTGCCAGAATAACAGTGGAGCAACACACCTGTTTCGAAAGCCTTCTCCTCTTTCAGTATTCTCATTACGTCATCATTTGCCTCTCTGTCGTGTATTATCACAGGCATTCCGAGGCGCTTAGCCATTCTCAGATGTTCTATGAAGCAATCTTTCTGCTCGTCTCTCGGAGAATAGTCGTAGTGGTAGTCGAGTCCGATTTCGCCTATTGCCTTTATCTTTTCTTTCTTGGCCAACCCTTCCAAAAGCGACAGAATCATTTCGTCCATTGTGTCTGCATTATGGGGATGAATTCCAACCGCCCCATAAATCCCTTCATATTCCTCTGCCAGCCTGACCACCTTTGATGAGCTTTCAAGGTCTACCGAGGGATTCATCACGAGGCTGACACCGGCCTCTTTGGCCCTTTCAACTACTTCAGCCCTGTCATCGTCAAAGGAAGACGAATCCAGATGTGCATGGGAATCAAAAAGCATCTATCTCACCAGGCTTCCGTCTGCGACATCAACAGTTACCAGGCCGATTCCTTCATTGTCGTCGGCTGCAAGAAGCATTCCGTTGGATTCAATTCCTCTGAGCTTTACGGGCTTCAGGTTGGCGATTATTACTATTTTCTTGCCTACAAGCTCTTCGCATTTGAAATCTTTTGCTATTCCTGAAACGATCTGCCTTGTTTCCGAGCCGAGTTTCAATTGCAGAACGAGAAGCTTGTCCGCCTTGGGGTGTTTGTCTGCCTTGACTATCTCTGCAACCCTAAGGTCCAATTTTTCGAAATCGTCCAAGGTTATTTCCGGCTTGTAAGGCTCTACCTGGGCTTCTTCATCCTGTTCGGCTGTTTCGGCTGAAAGAGCTTCGAGCTCTTTTTCGACATCGATTCTGGGGAACAGAGGCGGAGCTTTTTTGACTTTGGCGCCTTCTTCGATTATTCCGAAGTTTGCCGCGCTTTCCCAGTTTGTCGATTCTCCATCCTCGATTCCGAGCTGGTCCCAAATCTTGGCGGCAGTATGGGGCATGAAAGGCTTAATCATTACGGATATTATTCGAATTGATTCAGCAAGGTTGTAAAGCACAGAATTGAGCTTGTCCTTTTGTGCTTCATCTTTTGCAAGAATCCATGGCATTGTCTCGTCTATATACTTGTTTGTTCTCCTTACAACCTTCCAGATTGCCTCGAGAGCATTTGAAAAGTCCAGGCGATCCATTTTCTCTTCCACTGCAACTCCTGCAGATACAGCCAATTCAATCAAAGAAGCGTCGAATTCTGTTTTGACCTTTGGAAGTTCCAAGACTCCATCATTGTATTTAAGGACCATGGCTATTGTCCTGCTCACAAGGTTGCCCAGGTCGTTTGCCAAGTCGGAATTGAGCCTGTTGAGAAGGACTTCGTTGTTGAAATTGCCATCGTGGCCAAAGCTGTATTCCCTGAGAAGGAAATACTTGAGCGCATCTACTCCGTATCTTTCTATGAGAACCACGGGATCAACCACGTTGCCCTTGGATTTTGACATCTTGCCTCCGTCAAACAGCAGCCATCCGTGTCCGAAGACCATCTTGGGGAGAGGCTGCTCAAGCGACATTAGCATTGCCGGCCAAATTATTGTATGGAAACGCACTATTTCCTTTCCTACCAGATGAACGTCCGCCGGCCAGAATTTTTGATATTTCTCTGGCGAATCGGGGTAACCCAAGGCCGTTATATAGTTGCTGAGGGCGTCGAGCCATACATATATTATGTGTTTGTCGTCAAAAGGCGCCTTGATTCCCCAGTCGAAGCTTGTGCGGGTTATGCACAAATCGTCGAGACCGGGGTCGATGAAGTTGCTTATCATTTCATTCGCTCTCGACTCCGGAAGAAGAAATTGCCCGTTCGACAAAAGGTCTCGCAACCTGTCCTGGTATTTGGAAAGCTTGAAGAAATAGGCCTCCTCCTGTGTTTTTTCTACAGGCCTTCCGCAATCGGGGCAGCAGCCGTCCGAAAGTTGGGCCTCTGTCCAGAACGACTCGCAGGGAGTGCAGTACCAGCCTTCATAATGTCCTTTGTATATGTCCCCCTTGTCGTACATCTTCTGCGCTATTGCCTGAACCCTTTTTTCATGGTCATCGTCGGTCGTTCGGATGAATTGATCGTATGATATTTCCATGGTTCCCCAGAGTTTCTTTATGTCTTCAATCATCCCGTCAAGGTATTCCTTGGGCTCGAGCCCCTTCTCCTGCGCAACTTTTTCAATCTTTTGGCCATGCTCGTCGGTCCCAGTCAAAAACATGACATCGTATCCCGCCGCGCGCTTGAACCTTGCCAATGCATCAGCCGCAACTGTCGTGTAGGTGTGGCCGATATGAAGTTTGTCGCTTGGATAGTAAATTGGAGTCGTCAAATAATATTTTCCTCTGCTCATTGGTCTTCCTCCTCGTTTTTTACAAAAATAAAACGCTCGTCTCCAAGAGACGGGCGTTTGCTCGCGGTACCACTCTGATTCATTCTCCGATTGCTCGAAGAACCTTTTCGGGTGACAAATAATCACCTTGCGGACATAACGGACGCAAACCCGTCCGGACCTACTCGTCTTCAGTCCGAAAGCTCCGGGGCCATCTTCAACATTTTGTCCTTTGCCGGCTCACACCTGTCCCGGCTCTCTTTTAAAAGACTCGACGTCTACTCTTCCCTTCATCGCTCTTGCTTTTTTATGGGACTTACTATATATAAAAATCATGTCTTTGTCAAGAACGGTAAAACTTCTTCACGACTCTTGCAGGATTCCCGTTGATTTGGTAGAAGTATTAGGGTATAAGTATTAAAAGAGAAATGGAGGTGGCTCATGCCATGGAAATAATGATCAATTTAAAAGACTTGGGTATGGTCGTTTTATGGGGAACCCTTGCTGTAATGCTTGTTTATCTGGCGCTTCTGTTCAAAAGGCTAAACGACACGGTAAAGGGAATCAATAAAATAATCGAGGAAAACAGCAATGAAATAGGCCAGACAATGAAGGAAGTTCCAGAAATCACAAAGAATATCAACGATATAACGACCGAAGCCAACAACGGCGTTAAGGCAGTCAAGGGGATTGTAAAAAATGTCGGCGTGCTGAAAAAAATAGCCACGCCCGTTGCAAAGGTGGCAAAAAAGAAAAAGAAACATTCCGAAAAAACAAAATAAGATTAATGAAAAAAGCTCCCGCATGTAAGCGGGAGCCTTTTTTTGTATTAAAGACGATCCTTCATTTCTTCAATGCATTTGGGGCAAATGTTCTTGCCTTTGAAATTTTCAACATCCTTTGCCTGTCCACAGAAAATACATGCGGGCTCATACTTTTTCAAGATTATATGAGATCCTTCAACAAATATCTCCAAGGCATCCCGCTCCGCAATATCCATTGTTCTTCGAAGTTCGATCGGAATTACCACTCTTCCAAGCTCATCAACTTTTCTTACAATACCTGTAGATTTCATTTATATCCCTCCTTATGTCGCGATACGACAATTTTCGACAATCATCACTCTTTAAATGCTACCAACATTTCCATAATAAGTCAACCTTTTTTTTGTAAATTTTCAATCTTTTAATTTGATGCTCAAAGCATATATCCTATTCCTCGCGACTCCCGTCTCTTCCATTACGAATTTGACCGCTTCCTTATTCCTCATCCCCCGCTGAATGCAGTCACTCAAAAGGTTCTTTACCATATCGTCTGTGAACTCTTTTTTTTCTTCCCGGCCGCCTTCTATTACAAGAACATATTCACCCCTGGGATCGAGATTCTCGTAATGCGATATGAGATATGAAACGTTTCCACGCAAATGCTCTTCATAGCGCTTGGTCAATTCGCGGCAAAGAACGCACTTTCTTTCCCCAAGAAACTTTTGAAGCTCAACGAGTGTTTTCCTGAGCCTGTGGGGGGCTTCGTAAACTATTGTCGTGCGTGTTTCGTTCGCTATGCGCTCGAGCGCGGCATTCTTCTCTTTTTTGTTTTTGTCGAGAAAGCCCTCAAATGCAAACCTCCTGGATGAAAGTCCCGAAGCAACCAGTGCATTTACAAATGCGCTTGGGCCCGGAAGGACTTCAAAAGACAATTTTTCTTCTATGCACAATTTAACCATGTCCTCGCCCGGATCTGAAATTCCGGGCATTCCGGCGTCCGTTACGAGCGCCACCTTTTTTCCATCTCTTATCTTTTGGGCCAATGAGTGTTTTTTTCGGTCTTTGTTGTGATCATGATAGCTTGTCAGTTTATTTTTAATTTCAAAGTGATTGAGCAATTTCAATGTATGCCGCGTATCTTCGCAAGCGATTATGTCTGATTCCCGGAGCACCCTCAGCACTCTCATGCTTATGTCTTCAAGATTGCCTATGGGTGTCGGGCAAATGTATAGTTTACCGCTTTTATCGATCATTGACGAATCTCCCTGCAAAGTATTTTTCGTATTCATAGAATCGGTTCGATGGATTCCTGTTCGTACCACTCACGCAATTCGGGCGTGAAGCTTCCATCTTCCCTGTATACTGCCATTGGAACCTCGAATACAAGTTCAGGTTTGCCGTCCCTTACACTCTTTATGAGCATTAGGTTGGGTTTCTTGTCCTTGTACGGCTGTATGAACAATATTCTTTTTGGTTCCAGCCTCTTTTCCCTGAGCGCGCAAAGAACATCAACAAGTCTGTGCGGTCTGTGAATCATGTAGAAACGTCCGCCAGGTCTAAGCAGTTTTGCGGCGGTTCCTACCACTTGGTCTATTGTGCATTTGATTTCATGCCTTGAAACGGCCTTCGCCGTATTGCCATTTTGAATGCCTCTTCCTGCAGCCATGTAAGGCGGATTGGCGGTTACAACATCGGCTGAGCTAAGAGCAATGTAATCGGTTGCATTCTTAAGGTCGCCGTTGATTATTTCCACCCGGTCTGAAAGACCGTTCATCAATACGCTCCTTTGAGCCATGTCCGCCACTTCATTCTGTATTTCTATTCCGGTTATTCTTTCCGCCCGGCTTTTGCCTGCAATGAGGATGGGAATTATCCCTGTTCCGGTCCCCAAATCCACAACCCTTTCGCCTTTTTTGACTTCACAAAAGTTGCTGAGCAAAACAGCATCGATCCCAAAGCAAAAGCCATTTGGGTTCTGAATTATTTTGAGGCCTTTCATTTGAAGGTCGTCCACTCTTTCCGATTCGTTGGTCCATTTTTCTATCATTAATTTCTATGCCCGTCTCCCTTTCAGTATTGCCCGGTCTTCTCAATTTCTTCCAACAAAATGTCTTTGCCGAAAATTCCATAATACATGTTTCTTATTATTCCCTTTCCGTCAATGAAAAAAGTCGCTGGAGTAAACTGGAAGTTGTATTGCTCTGTAACATTTCCGTCCCTGTCAAGAAGTACGGGATAATTCAATTCCAAATCTTCTATCAGTTCCAGGGTTTTGTTCAGTTTGTCATAAAAAGCCATGTTTATGGACAGAATGACAATCTCCTCTTTATCCATTTCTCCGTAAGCCTCACGGAGCAACGGGAGCTCGTCCCGGCACGAAGGTCAAGTCGAGTACCAGAAGTTCAAAACTACAACCTTCCCCCTGTAATCGGAAAGTTTATGTGTTTCGCCTTCGTATGTGTTCAAGCTGAAATCGTATGCCTCTATTCCATTGTAGGGACTGATGTCTTCCGCCGCATTTTCCTCCGGCGTTTTTTCGGTGCATCCGGCCGCCAGCAGAACCAGACAAACTGCGGCGGTCAACAATGGACCAAATATTTTAATCTTCATTTTAACAGCTCCTCTTGATTGGTTGTCAATACAATATGCTAAGCTTGTCTGCATATAGCAATATACCCAAAATAATCAAGAGTATGCCACTTATTGCCTTTATTCTGCCAAGATGCTTTTCCAAATGCGGAATTTTGCTCAAAAGGTATTGATAAAACAACGCAACCAATAAAAATGGCACTGAAAAGCCCAATGAATAAACCGAAAGCAAATAGAATCCCTCAAGCATGTTGCCGGTGCTTCCAGCCATCAACAAAACCGATCCGAGTATGGGGCCTATGCATGGTGTCCACCCAAAACTGAACGCCATTCCGATTGCTACGGATCTGAAAAATCCGGGGGCCGCATCCGTATTTATCTTCATTCGCTTTTCTTTCTCGAGCTTTCGTATTCTCAATACGCCTACGTGGTGAAGCCCGAAAAGTATTATTACCACTCCGCTGATTTTTTCTATGGTTTCAGCATTCCTAACAAGTATTCTTCCCAAAATTGTGGATGCCGCTCCCAATGCTCCAAAAACGACAAATAGCCCCAGAATAAATCCCAGAGTATTGACGATTACTTTTTTTCGGAAAAAACCGGCGTTTACTTCCTCATCAATTGTGCTTCCGACAAGGTAACTCAAATAAACCGGCATGAGCGGTAAAATGCACGGGGAAAGAAACGAGGCTATTCCTTCTGCAAAAACAATGAATAATGAAATTTCAGACATCACGCATCAGCTCCGCCTTTTGGTTTTGCGCTATTTCCCTTTGTAGATTTTTTGTTCCAGCTTTTGTTTGAATTCTTGCTTTTGTTTTTATTTTTAGGAGTGTTGGTCTTTGCGTCTTTTACTTGACCCTTTGGTTTTTTCTTTCTTCGACGCTTTCTATAATTGGATTTGGGCTTGGATTGGTCCCCTTCTTTGTTTTGAGTTCCGGAATCGGAATCTTTTGCTGCCTTTGCATCCGGATACCTCTTGTTTTGATCCTTTAATCTGTTTTCTTCGTTGGCATTTCCGGCTCTTTCATCCGGCTTATTGGTAAAAGTGATTTCCGGCATTTCGGGAACAAGCATAATCTGCTTTGGAAATTCTCCTCTTGCATTTTCTATCTCATTCACCGTCAGCAGTATTATTTCGCGGTCCCTCTCGTGCTTGCCCTCTACCAATACCTTTACGGACTGGGTCATCAAATTCCTTGCTATTACAACCCCGGGACCCTGAAGGGTTTCAATCTTTTTGCCTGTCTTTGGAAGCTGCTTGTCAAGGTACTGATATGTCTCATGCTCGTACCTTAGGCAGCACATCAATCTTCCGCAAATTCCAGAAATTTTGGCGGGATTAAGCGACAGGCTCTGGTCTTTGGCCATTCTTATGGAAACCGGGTCAAAGTCCCCAAGCCAGCTCGAACAGCACAATTTTCTTCCGCACGGGCCTAGCCCGCCTATCATTTTGGCTTCGTCTCTCACGCCTATTTGCCTGAGCTCGATGCGGGTTCTGAACACAGACGCAAGGTCCTTGACCAATTCCCTGAAATCTATTCGCCCGTCAGCCGTGAAGTAAAAGATGATTTTATTGTTGTCGAATGTGAATTCAACATCAATAAGTTTCATCTCCAGATTGTGTTTGCTGATTTTTTCCTGGCAAAGCTCAAATGCTTCCTTTTCCCGGCATTTGTTTTCCGCATTTTTTTCATCATCCTCTTTTGTTGCCATTCTCAAAACTTTTTTAAGCGGCTGGAAAACCTCTTTCTTGGGAACGAATCTCGTCGCTATTGCAACGTTGCCATATTCGACACCTCTGGCCGTTTCAACAACGACATTCTGATTTTGCTCTATTTCGTATTCTCCAGGATCGAAGTAATATATCTTTCCCACGTCTTTGAATCTGACTCCTACCACCTTAATCATTTAAGCGCCTCCTGTATTTTTAGAACCAGATGATCCACGATCATCTGCTGATTTACTGTTCCCTGCATTTTCTCTATCGCTTCCATCAAGGCTTCCATAACCTTGTAGACTGACTTTCCATTTGTTTTACGTTCCAAATTCTTTATCTCGTCCATTTTATCATGATTGATAAGAAATTGCCCATTCTTTGTTTCAATGTAAACGGATAAATCCCTAAACCATGAAATTATCATATTTAAAATACTGAGGCAGTCCATACGGTCTGCCTTTGAAATCGACTCTGAAAATTCAAAAACGCTTTTTGTATTTTTATTGATGCAGGCGGCGAAAAATATGAATGTTTTGTCCCTGTATTCCGACAAATCCACTTCTCCCGCAGTTTTGTCAAAGGTTTCAAGAATCTTGCCGGCAATGTCCTCCGCGCAATTTTCATTATAGGCTCTTTCGAAATGAAGCCTTTGACATCTTGACCTGACAGTGAGAAGAAGCCCGACTTCATTCGAGCTTACCAATATTATCAAGCTTGAAGACGGGGGCTCCTCCAAAACCTTGAGAAGACTGTTTTGCGCCTGTGGAGTCATTGTGTCGGCACCGTCTATTATGAACACCTTTCTGCGGCTTTCGTATGGTTTCAGGTGCATTTCAGACTGAAGAGCCTTTACTTGCTCATTCTTTATGCTTCTTCCGTCTGGACATATCGAAATTATATCCGGATGATTTGAGATGTCGGCTTTTCTGCAGCTTACACAATCGTCGCACGCCTCGTCTTTTTTCTTTTGGCAATTGACGGCCTTTGCAAACTCCTTGGCCATTTCAAGCTTTCCCACACCGGATTGGCCTTCAAAAAGATACGCATGGGAAAAAACCCCTTTTCCCAGGGCTTGTTTAAGATATTTTTTAACCGGCTCATGGCCTTTAATATTACTGTATGCCATGTTTTTTCCTTTCAATATTTCTCAAAACGCTCTACATCTGTTATGAATACGGTTGCCCCGCCTACTGTTACTTCAAGGGGCAATACAATAAAATTGCTTGTGTTTGCTCCAACAGGAGCCGTCGTTGTCAATTGCTTGCGCTTTTTGCAATTTTCCCTTATGAGTCCGAGGACTTCATCCACCTGTTCTTTTGACACTCCTATCAAAAGAGTCGTATTGCCGGAGCGCAAAAATCCACCTGTAGAAGCAAGCTTCGTAACACCGAATTCCTTTTCATTCAATTTTTTCAACAATTCCTTGGAATCCTCATCATGTACTATTGCCGTAATCATTTTCATTGGAGTACCTCCAAGTGTTTTTACCATTATAACACAAATGGAAAAAATTTAAGAACAGCGGGCAAAGGGCAGGAAAAGCAGTGGAAAGTGGAAAGTAGAAAGAAAAAACAAGAGAAAAAACGAAAACAAAAAAAGATAAAAGCCGAAAATCTTTGGTTTTTAAACGTTTTTGTATTTACTGCCCACTGATTGCTGACAAGTATCGGCATGTGATTCTGTTTGACAACATCGACCGATCCATAGCTTATCGTGGTTTTGGATAAGACAAAACCGTAAAGAAATTCACTTTGTTTGAGCGAA
>DATFJE010000071.1:0-14312 GCA_035269385.1 Clostridia bacterium | reverse complement strand
GATGCATCACAAAGAAGCAGTCGCGATAAGGAACTTGGCAAGAATGATTTTTTTCAGATTCTTTCGGCACAACTTAAGTTTCAGGATCCAATGGAGGGCGGAGACAATTCTGAGTATGTGGCTCAATTGGCTCAATTTTCGGCGTTGGAGCAGATGGAGAACTTGAATTCGGCAATTGCGGATCTTAAAGACAACCAGAATCTTCTTTTCGGAAGCCAAATGATAGGAAAGACGGTCAGCCTCGCAGAAGATGAAGCAATCATAACAGGAGAGGTGAAGTCGGTAAGGGTGCGCGAATCAAATCTTTATGTTGTAATCGAAGATATCGAATATCCGGCGGAAAACATACTCGACATGACAGGCACGGATAACATTCAGACTGCAAGAATAATCGAACAGATGGAGCATATAGGCCAGGTGCTTGATGAGGCGTTCGAACCGGAAATGGAAATTGCTACGGAGCCTGAAGAAATGACAGAGACGATTTCGGGAAGTGATTAGATGGCATACAAGGTGAACAACGGAAGGCTCTATCCGGTAACGGGGCCAGAGAAAAACAGAGACAAAGGCATAGGCGGAGCCAATGGTGGAGATGGAAATTTCAGGCAGCTCCTGAAAAAGACTATCGAGAGAAAGCCGGAGATTAAAATTTCGGCGCATGCATTAAGGCGGCTTGACCAGAGAAATCTAAAGCTCACAGATAATGACATGAAGAATCTTGAAACGGCGATGGACAAGGTCGAAGCGAAGGGAGCGAGGGAATCGCTGATGCTCTACAAGGAAATGGCATTTGTGGCAAGTGTACGGAACCGCACGATAATAACGGCTGTGGGGCAAAAGGACGCAAAGGAAAATGTATTTACAAACATAGACAGCGCAGTAATTATAGACGAAGATTGACAGGCCGGACCTCCAAGAGGAAGCCTGGCGTCGCGGATTGAATGAAGCGGCGCACATCTTCGCAACAAAATGGGAGGAATTTATTATGCTAAGATCACTCTATTCGGGTGTAAGTGGAATGAGAAGCAACCAGGTAAAGATGGATGTAATAGGAAACAATATAGCCAACGTCAACACTACGGCATTCAAGTCGGGACGTGCAAGGTTCCAAGACCTGTTCAGCCAGACACTTTCAAGTGCACAGATGCCATCGAGCACAGGCGGGGGCGGAATAAACCCAAAGCAGGTTGGTCTCGGAGTAAGCGTTGCGGCGATTGATACCGTAATGACCGGTGGTGCTCTTCAGCCTACGGGAAGAGAACTGGACTTCGCAATAGAGGGAGATGGCTTCTTCGTGGTCTCGCAGGATATGGCTGGAGCTATGAAAAGATATACGCGCGACGGAGCTTTTTTCACTGACTATGAGGGCAATTTGGTAAATGCCGAAGGATTGCGGGTTTTGGGTTATAAAGTCGATCAATTGGAAGATAGTGATTCTGATGGAATATATGAATTCGACTCCAGTTCCACAGGTGTTGTTGGACCATCCGATACTTCAGATGATGGGTCGTTAAATTCTATTTGTATACCGAATGAAATTATTGTAGACGGGGGTGCAACCATTAGTTTGGAAAGTTTTTCCGTGGATGGCTCAGGACTGATACAGGGAATATACAGCGATGGTAATGTCTATGAACTCGGACAAATCGGAATCGGTAAATTCAAGAACCCCGGAGGGCTCGAAAAGCTTGGAGGAAACACATATCTGGATTCGAGGAACTCGGGCGATCTTGAAGTCGGCGTAGCCAACGGCGACGGATTCGGAACCATAAGGCAGGGTGTCGTGGAGATGTCGAATGTTGACCTTGCAAACGAATTTACAGAGATGATAATTACCAGCCGTGCCTACCAGGCGAACTCAAGAACCATATCCACATCTGACGAGATGCTTCAGGAACTTCTCAACCTTAAACGATAGTGGAAAGACAGCGTGCAGTAGGCAGTTTGCAGTGTGCAGGAAAAGAAGGAACAGCAAAAGATAAAAGCAAAAGAAGAAACGTGAAGTAGAAAGTAGAAAGTGAAAAGCAAGAAATAAAACCTAAAAGCAAAGCAAAAGCAAAGCAAAGCAAAAGCAAAGCAAAGCAAAGCAAAGCAAAGCAAAAGCTCAAAAGGCAATCTTTATTTAACACAAGTCCGGGGCGGGCGAAAGAAATTTCCGCCCCGAAATTGCACTCATAAAGGAGTTGTTTTCCTATGGTAAAGCTTACATCTCTCCAGGGAGAGCCTTTTTATCTGAACGCGGAACTGATTGAAAGAATAGAGGAAATTCCGGACACGATAATCACTCTCACCAGCGGAAAAAAAATCAGGGTGAGCCAAAAGGGATCCGAAGTAGTGGAGCGCATCATTTCATATCGAAGAAAAACCAACAGTGGATTTTTGGAGGTGATGAAATGAAGAAATTCGATTTGGTGCCGTTGATAGCAATTTTCATGGGCTTGACCGTGATTATAGTAGCTATTTCTTATCAAGGGAGCCTTCTTATTTTTTGGAGTCTATCCTCTATGCTAATAACCATTTTGGGATCTTTTGCGGCTCTCATGGCAAGCTATCCACACAAAGTGCTTCTTGAGGTGCCAAAGATACTTAGACAGGCCTTCATATCCCCGATGGACAACAGGAGTGAACTGGTTGACAAATTTTCAAAACTATCCCGTAAAGCACGCTCGGAGGGATTGCTTTCACTTGAGGAAGAACTGGAAAGCGTTGAAGACGAATTTCTGATGAGAGGACTCCAGATGGTTGTTGACGGCATAGAGCCCGACAGCATAAAGGAAATAATGAACTTGGAGGTTGAGACTGTAGAAAGGCGTCATGGTGTCGGGCACAACATTTTCAAGTCATGGGGTGAACTGGCTCCTGCATTTGGAATGATTGGAACGCTTATCGGTCTTATAATCATGTTGAGCGACCTGAGCGATTCAAGTGCAATCGGGGTAGGCATGGCTACAGCCCTTATAACGACATTCTATGGGGCTTTGTTGGCAAATCTTGTACTGATTCCAATTTCAACCAAGCTACAGAGTCAAACCGAGGAAGAAATATTCACAAGGGATATGATGATTGAAGGAGTTCTTTCAATACAGTCAGGGACAAATCCGAGAATCATTGAAGAAAAACTGTCTACATATCTGTCTCCCAAGGAGCGAAATAAGAAAGCTGAAAAGGAAGTGGAAGATACGGTGACAAGAGATGCCTCGTAGGAAGAAAAAAAAGTTGGAGGAAGGTGGTTCTCCAGCTTGGATGACCACTTTTTCAGACCTTATGACCCTGCTATTGACATTTTTCATATTGCTTTATTCCTTTTCAACCTTGGATGCAATCAAGTTCAAGAATGTGGCGAGCGCCTTGCAAAGCGTGCTTCTTGGAGAGGCCAAGCCGACCATATTTCAAAATGACATACCTCCCGGAGAGGCTCCGATAAACGATCCTTTGCCAATCGAACAGATGAAAATTGAAGATTTGAACACGGAGCTTGCGCAACTATACAAAATAGTTAGTGAGTACGTTGAAAATGAGGATTTGCAGGCTGAGATATCGGTTAGAACCGATCGAAGAGGAGTAATCATAGATATAAAGGAGAAGGTTCTTTTTGATTCAGGAAAGTCAATCTTGAAAGAAGAGAGCAAAGAGATACTAATAAAAGTGGTTACGCTCATCCAGCAATTCGACAATGAGCTTATCATAGAGGGACATACTGATACGTTGCCGATTAACACGATTAAGTTTGCAAGCAATTGGGAATTGTCGGTGATTCGGGCAGTCAATGTTCTGAGGTATTTTACGGAAGAAATGGATGTGGAGCCGGGTCGGATATCGGCGGCTGGCTATGGCAAATACAGACCAATAGCGACAAACGACAATGCGACAGGAAGAGCCCTCAACAGAAGGGTCAACATACTTATACTTGTAGATTCAGAGAAGGAGGCAATTGATTTTGTCAGATAACGTGAAAAATCCACCAATTAAACCTAAAAAGAAAAGCAAAAAAATCGCCATACTTTTGGCGCTTGTATTGGCGCTTGCTGTTTCGGCATTTTTTGCATATTCATATCTTACGAAGTCGTTTGTGTTCAAGGACAAGGCGGAAGGTGAGCCCGTAGTAGTTCAAGTGTATGCAATGGATGAATTTGTGTTGAATTTGAAAGACTCAAACAGCAGGCGATATTTAAAGACCAAGATTGTATTGGGATATGAAGACAAGAAAGATGCAGAAATTTTAGCAGAAAACAATTGCCAAATAAGGGATGCGATCATACAGACACTTAGGGCAAAGACGGCGGATGAAATTATGGCCGTTGAAAAGACTGGCGATCTAAAAATGGAACTGATAGATCAGGTAAACGATCTTTTTGAACCGGATTTGGTTTTGGATATATACATAATCGATTTTTTGATTCAATAGGAAGGATGAGGAGATGAGGGATATCGATTTCACTGGAAGCTTAATAAAACTGTTCATAGCCCTTCCTGTTGTTGTTCTTATAGCATATTTAAGTCTCAGGCTTGCCAATCGATACATGAAGGGTCTCGGAAACTCAAGGAATTTGGAAGTTATTGAGACGGTGCAAGTATATAACAAGGCGGCACTTAGCATAGTGCGTATTTTGGACGGCTACTATGTTCTGGGTGTTACGGAACATGGGGTGGAAACTATCCGTGAGTTGTCATGTGAGGAGGCGGATTCTTTCCGCAAAACACTTTTTGCGAATGAGCGGAGTTGGACCGGACAGTTTAAGGGCTATAAACAGAAATGGAAAGAGACGGGTGGAAATGAATAGAAAGTTGGCGCTTTTGATTTTGGTTGTTATTCTTGTTGCATCCTTTGGCAATGTCTGCTTTGCTGAACAGGTGGACTTGCCTATTCCCAGATTTGGTATCAATGTTGATGAGGCGGAAACCCCGGATGACTATGTAGACGGCATAAAGATTTTGATTATTTTGACAGTTCTTACACTTGTGCCATCGTTTTTAATTCTCATGACATCGTTTACGCGAATTATTGTAGTGCTTTCATTTTTAAGAAACGCCATGGCCACGCAACAGACTCCTCCCAATCAAATATTGATCGGGCTGGCGCTCTTCCTCACATTTTTTCTTATGGCCCCAGTTTACACAGTAGTGATAGAGGATGCTGTGAATCCTTATCTGGCAAATGAAATCAGCCAGGATGAGGCCTTGGAAATTGGATCCAAACCTATCAAGGAGTTCATGCTTCGTCAGACAAGGGAGAAGGATTTGGGTCTTTTCATCAATCTCTCAGGTGGGGAGTATCCGGAAACGCGCCTCGAGACATCTTTTACGACCTTGGTTCCGGCTTTTGTAATAAGCGAGTTAAAGACAGCGTTTCAGATGGGATTCATGCTGTTCATCCCCTTTATAGTCATAGATCTAATCGTTGCCAGTATTCTCATGTCCATGGGCATGTTCATGTTGCCTCCCGTCATGATTTCATTGCCGTTTAAGCTGTTGCTTTTTGTGATGGTTGATGGTTGGTACCTTGTCGTCAAATCAATAATTGAAAGTTTCATTTAGGAGGCATGACGAATGAGTCAGTCTATGGTCAATGATGTGATGAAAGACGCTTTGACAACTATATTGCTTACAGCCGGGCCAATCTTGATGGTTGCGCTTTGCGTCGGGTTGATTGTCAGTATTTTTCAGGCGACCACTCAGGTGCAGGAGCAAACGCTGACATTTGTACCGAAAATTGTCGCTGTATTCTTTACAATCATGGTTACGGGACCTTACATGTTGGGCAAATTGACCGATTTCACAACAAGAATGTTTGGAAACATCGCCAACATGATTAGGTAGGTGGAAAATGACATCACAAGAATTTGCGGTATTCTTTCTCGTATTGACAAGGGTTGCCGGTTTAATGGGCGGTTTTCCGATTTTTTCAGCAAAGGGGATTCCGAATCTTATGAAGGTTGGATTGGCAATGATACTGAGCATATTGCTCTTTCCAATGGCCAAGGCAGGGGGTTTTGTTGAGATTACGCTGACTGGGTTTGCAATTCAGGCGATTTTCGAAGGGCTTTTTGGTTTGGCTCTTGGATTTTCCGTTAATATAATTTTTATAACCATGCAAATGGGCGGTCAGCTGGTTGATTTTCAGATAGGATTTTCCATGGCATCCGCATATGATCCGTTGACACAGAACAAAGTATCTCTATACGGACGCCTGTATTACTGGACGGGATTGGCATTGTTCTTTGCATTGGATGCCCACCATTATTTGGTCTATATTTTAGCGAAAACATTTGAAATTCTGCCATTGGGTAGACTAGTCACTGAACATTTGAAATCATCCGATGTAATTTTTCTTTTTTCTTCAAGCTTTAAGACTGCTTTTCAGTTGGCCGTTCCCTTGCTTCTCATACTTTTTATGACCGATGTCATCATGGGGATGCTGGCAAGAACGGTTCCGCAGCTCAATGTATTCATTTTGGGTCTGCCACTCAAAGTTCTTGTTGGAGTGACGGTATCGATTTTTCTCATGCCGGCGATCATACACCTGATGGTTCCGGTGATAGAGAGCATTCCTTTCCAATTGGAAAAATTGCTTAAAGTGCTTGCAGTTTAATATAGAGAGGTCAGGGTTGTCTGATGGAACAAATGGAATGGATTTTGATTTTTTCGGCGATTGCCTCAACAACTATCATTGCATGGGATCGTCTAAGGTTTGGGGTATGTTATTCGACTATTTTCACGGAATTTGCAAGAATGGATTTCGGAAGCGGCATTTTTGATTCGATATTTTTTGCAGCAGACGAAAAAACAGAAGATCCCACCCCAAAAAAGTTTAGCGAAGCACGAAAAAAGGGACAGGTTGCAAAAAGCACCGACTTGAACTCGATAATCATACTGATATTGATGGCTTTATTGTTGTCTTTTGCCGGAGAATACGGATTTAAAAGACTTTATGTTTTTTTATATGGGGCGTTGTCAAATGTTGAATACAAGGTTACCGAGGGAAATCTTAGACCATTGATTTTGTATTACGGTTATTCATATTTTTCGGCGACAGCAATTGTTTTTGGGGCGGTAATGGTCTCGGGCATAGTCGCTAATCTTTTTCAAACGGGATTTTTATTTTCAACGGATCCATTGAAGCCGAATTTAAAGAAATTGAATCCGGTGGAAGGTTTCAAGAATATGTTCTCCAAAAAAACTGTTTTCAATCTGGCAAAGACTCTTTTCAAATTTTTGCTTGTGGGATATATAGCATACTTGTTTGCAAAGGAAAATATCCCGAAGATTTTTTCGGTGGCAGGAATGGAAGTTGAAGCGGTTTTTCCTTTCGCAAAGGACTTGATTTACAATCTGGTGGTTCGAATTGCATTGGTGTTGGGGATATTGGCAATTATAGATTATGCATACCAGAAATATGATTTTAAAAAGAACCTTAAAATGACAAAGCATGAAATCAAGGAAGAGATGAAACAAATGGAGGGAGATCCGAAAATAAAATCCCAGAGAAAACAGAAGCAAAGACAGATGGCGATGAGCCGAATGATGGCAGATGTACCCGAAGCGACTGTGATTCTCACAAATCCAACTCATTTATCTGTAGCTTTGCGTTATGAGGAACAGAAGGAAGATGTTCCGGTAATTGTTGCTAAAGGGGCCGATTTAGTGGCTTTTAAAATAAGGGAAATAGCTCAGGCTAATGATATCCCTTTAGTTGAAAACAAACCTTTGGCTAGAACGCTTTTCAAACGTTCCGAAGTGGGGGATGAGGTTCCTGCCGATCTTTATCAGGCTGTCGCGGAAATACTTGCCATCGTATACAGAATGAAACGAAAACGTAGTTTACGATAGAAAGGATTTTAAATGGATAACAATCAAGCACGCATATTTAAAAGACTTGAGAACAATATGGGATCATTGACGGCTTTTGGCGTCATTGGTATTGTTGGAATGATCATATTGCCTATGAATTCTATGTTGCTGGATATATTATTGATTTTCAATATCACATTGGCTATGATCATCATGTTGTTGACGATGTTTACTACGGATATTCTTCAGTTTTCGGTTTTTCCGACATTGCTTCTGATTACGACACTGTTTCGATTGGGACTTAATGTATCTTCAACACGGTTGATACTTAGTCAGGGAGCTGCCGGGGAGATAATCGCTGCTTTTGGAGGGTTTGTGACCGGAGACAACTATGTTGTGGGAGCGATTATCTTTATCATTATAGTGGTAATTCAATTCATTGTCATCACAAGTGGAGCCGGAAGAGTAGCCGAGGTTGCGGCGCGTTTTACATTGGATGCCATGCCGGGAAAACAGATGAGCATCGATGCCGATCTAAATGCAGGGGTCATTACGGATCAGGAGGCGGGAATTCGAAGACTTAATCTGCAAAGCGAAGCTGATTTTTACGGGTCCATGGATGGCGCCAGCAAATTCGTAAAGGGCGATGCCATAGCTGGGATAGTAATAGTAATCATCAATTTCATAGGCGGAATAGCAATTTTTGTAGGGCAGAAGGGTATTCCATTCGGTGAAGCCATTCAGATGTTTGGAGTCTTGACTATAGGGGACGGCCTCGTCAGCCAGGTGCCGGCCCTCCTGATTTCCGTGGCTTCTGGAATTCTAGTTACAAGATCTGCTTCTGGAGTGGATTTCGGAAGCGAGCTTTCAAAACAGCTTTTGTCTGTACCGAAGGTCATCGCTATAACAGCTGTGGTGCTATTGGGACTTGGATTGATTCCGTCATTACCGAATCTGCCATTCCTTGTTATGGCGGGCTTAAACGGATTTCTTGCATATTTTCTTAATGAAGAAGCAAAACAGAAGGAGCATATAGAAAAAGGGAAGGCAGCAAAACCGGTTTCGGAAATCGAACGTGAACCTGAGAACATGGTTAGATATATACAGGTTGAAGCTTTGGAAATCGAGATTGGATATGGACTTATCGCTTTGGCCGATGCATCTTCGGGAGGTGATCTTTTAGACCGGATTGCGGCTGTAAGGCGCCAAAGTGCAACCGAAATGGGTATAATAGTTCAACCGATACGTATCCGTGACAATTTGCAGCTTCCATCAGACAGATATGTAATCAAAATTAGAGGAAATGAAATTGCTTCGGGAGAAATTTTGCAAGATCATTATCTTGTTATGGACCCAGGAAATGATAAAATTGATATAAAAGGGAAAAAGACGGTAGAACCGGCGTTCGGTTTGCCGGCTGTATGGGCGGATGAGTCTCAAAGAGATAAGGCGGAGATGCTCGGATACACCATTGTCGATCCTACAACGGTCATGGTTACACACATGAATGAGGTTATAAGAAGACACAGTTTTGAACTCATGGGACGACAGGAAGTGAAATCTCTCTTGGATATGGTTAAGGAGAAGTATGGAGCAGTGGTGGAGGAACTGATACCGGATTTGCTTTCTGTGGGCGAAGTGCAAAAAGTTTTGCAAAATCTTTTGCGGGAACAGGTTCCTGTGAAGGATCTGGTTTCGATTCTGGAGACATTGGCTGATTATGCCGTAAACACAAAAGATACAGAGATTCTTACAGAGTATGTAAGGCACAAATTAGGTAGAACTATCGTTAAGAGTCATTTGAATGAGAGCGGATGCATGGATGTCATTACAATTCATCCGGATATTGAGCAAAAAATCTACGAAAACATACAAAAATCTTTTCAAGGGTCCTTCCCGGCTATAAGTCCGGATTTGAATACCGGGATTCTTGAAAATCTGGATCGATTGCTTAAGGAAAGCGTTTTTAAAAACATGAAACCCGTGGTTTTGGCATCACCGAGAATACGGAGTCCGTTCAAACGATTGATAGAGATGACGTTTCCCGATTTAGCGGTTATTTCACTCAATGAAATACCGAATTCCATAGAAATTGAAGGACTGGGGATGGTGAAGATGAATGATAATTAGAAATTATTTAGTAAATGACATGTACGAAGCTATGGTTAAAATCAAACAGGATCTCGGCAATAATGCTGTTATCGTCAGCAAGCGCAATGTGAGACAAAAGGGTTTATTCGGATTTTTCAGGAAGCGATTGGTTGAAGTGACGGCTGCTACGGAAACGACTGAAAATGGAAATAAGGGAATCAGCAAGAAAACGGAGAAACGAGAGGAAACAAGCCCGTCTCCTGAAAAATCCACGGATAACATACATAATGAAGTGCAGGAATTGCGAAACCTTGTTATGGAATTTGTAGGAAAAGCAAAGACCGAGGTTTCAATCACGAAGAAAACTGATGCAAAAAACGATATAACAGACATGCTTATTGAAATGGATTTCAATAAAAAGGTCATTGACGATTTCAGCGAGTTTTGCAAAGGGAAGAACGTCGCGGACGAAGATGTCAATAGAATCATTCTTTATGAATTTCTGAAGGATAGGTTGAACGCAAAAGTCAAAACCGATTTGCCAAGAGGAAGGACCATGGTTTTTGTCGGTCCGACGGGTGTTGGAAAAACAACCACAATAGCAAAAATTGCATCGAGCGAATCCCTTGTAAATCAGAAAAAAGTCGGCCTTGTAACAATCGATACATATCGCATAGGCGCGGTGGAACAATTGAAGATATATGCAAACATATTGGATATTCCTCTTGAAGTTGTTGTAAGCCATGAGGAAATGAAGGAAGCCATGACAAGGCTTGACGATTGTGACTTGATATTGGTCGATTCCACGGGCAGAAGCCATAAAAACGACAGACAGCTGGTGGAAATGAAAAAATACATTGACGACATCAAGGACAAGAATATATTTCTGGTGGCCAGCATGACCACTAAAAACACCGATTTTGTTAAGATAGTTAAAAATTATGAATGCATGGAATACGACCATTTCATATTTACAAAGCTTGATGAGACACAAAGCTACGGGAATATAATAAATGCTTCATATTATTCGGACAAACCGGTTTCATACATAAGCATGGGTCAAGTTGTGCCGGACGACTTGAAAATCGCGACAAAAGACCTTTTGTTTAAATATGCTTGGGGGGAACTTAATGTATGAGGGATCAAGCGGAATGTTTGAGAGACATGGTGAAGCAAAGAGACATGGGCATTTCAAGCCGGTGCCAAAAAAGAGAAATCAAGATATACACGGTTGCCAGCGGAAAAGGCGGAGTTGGGAAGACCAACATAGTCGTAAACATGGCCATCTCTCTTCAAAAAAAAGGCTTGCAGGTAATGATACTGGATGCGGACCTTGGGCTCGCCAACGTGGATGTTGTTCTAGGCATTTATCCCAAGGTTACTCTGTATGACGTCATGTTCGGAAATAAAAGGTTGAAGGATGCGGTTGTGCGTGGTCCTGGGGGAATACGAATCATTCCCGGAGGCTCAGGAATGATAGAGATGACCAAGCTGGACAGGACTGCCCAAATGAAGCTAATGGACCAATTTGCCGATATCGAGGGCATAGACGTTTTGCTTATAGACACTGGAGCGGGGATTTCCATGAATCAGATGTCCTTCATAACCTTCGCACAAGAGGTTATACTTATTACTACTCCTGAACCTACAGCGATAACAGATGTCTACAGTGTGATTAAAATAATATCCGAATTGAAGATAAAAAGGAAAATCAATCTTATTGTAAACAAGGCCTCAGGCGACAAGATGGGAAGACTTACATACACAAAACTCAAGAAAACTGCAAAAAGTTTCTTGAACGTGGAGATGGAATACCTGGGACATGTTGCAGAAGATGCAAGGGTTGGAAATTCGGTCATGAAGCAGGTTCCGTTTATAAGCAACTATCCCAATTGTCTTGCGAGCCAGTGCGTGGATAAAATAGCGGAACAGATTGCCGGGGTGTCAATCAGCGGGGTGAAAATAAAGACGATGTCCGAAGTGTATAACCGACTAATCAAGATTTTCGGATAAGGGTGTGTAGTCCATGAAGTTTGAAATCAACAACAAGGTTGAGCTTTTTTCGGGTCATGATGAGCTAATAGGGAACAGCCTTATACAGGATTTTGATGAAAAATATCTTTTCATCAGCATTCCGATGAAAAAGGGAATAAAGAAGAGTCTTGAGACGGGAGTTGCAGTCAAACTCATATATTATGACGAGACCAATCTTTGTTTGTTTCATAGTGTTGTCGAAGGTATTGGCAAGGATAACATAATGCTGTATAAATTGACACAACCATCAAAATTCGAAGTGGTTCAAAGGCGCGAGGATTTCAGATTGCCTATCGTGCTCGAAATGAAATATTTCAAAGTCAAGCCTGAAGAACTGGCAGGAATAAGCGAAATGGATTCGGATCAAATCGAGGGAATGTTCAAAACAGAGTTAAAGGAATGCCTGAGTTTTGATATCAGCGGTAAAGGAATAGGCCTTCTTATTGATGAAAACCTTGCCATAGGAGATCAATTGATGGTTATGTCAAAAAATCCGTCTCTCAATGTTGTATTGAATGGCGATGTAATTCATAAGAACAAATTGTTCAAAATCAAAGGCTTTAAATATAAAGTCGGAATTCGTTTTCTGGACCAGTCGTACAGCACGAAGGAAAAAATAGTAGGATTCATTTTTAAAAAGATGCGGGAGCAATTAAAGACACGCAAATAGTGACGAGGTGTTGGACTTGAATGAACAATGTGTATATTCAAAACGAGAAGAGGATATATTGAGATATCTTCCTTTGGTACAAAGTGTCGTTGATAGGATGGGAATCCGAAATAAGCAGAATATGGAGCGCGACGACCTTGTCAATATGGGAATAATAGGACTTATGGACGCCATGTCAAAATACGATGCGTCTCAGAAAATCCCTTTTGAGCATTACGCAAAATGGCGAATAAGGGGAACTATATTGGATGAATTGAGAAAAAACGGTCTGGTTTCCAGAGACAGGATGGGTAAGGTCAACCGCTTGTACGATGCTGTAAAAAATTTACAACAACAACTTTTGAGGGAACCTTCCGACGATGAAATACGTTCTTATTTGGGAATAGGAATCGAGAAATTGCATGAGATTTATCAAACAGTGCATTTTCTTTCCCAGTATTCTCTTGAAGGGGCATTGTTCAAGGGCGATCAACAAGAATATTCCTTGAAGGATATTTTGGTCGATGAAAAAGCTGAAGATCCGGTTGAATCTTTCGAAAAGGATGAAAAATCCTTCATGTTGACTAATGCCATTAAAGGGCTTAAGGAAAGAGAAAAACTCATTTTGAATTTATATTATTTTGAGGAGCTTCCATTGAAGGATATTGCTGTGATTCTGGGGGTGTCTATTTCGAGAGTGTCTCAAATACATGGAAAATCTTTAATTAAACTTAGAAACCGAATTTCCAAGGAAGAGGAGCGGATGAAGGTATGAAGATGTTTCTTTTGTTGATTGGCGTGGCTTGTTTGGTTTATGCATTTTTTGATAAGCGGCGGAAGATGCTTTTTAGGGAATTGCTGGATGATGCAGATATTGAAATGGAAAATTTCAAATTAGAACCCCTTCATAATAAAGTCGATTATGTCGATAAGAATAACGTAGAGCAGAAATTCAAACTACTTGAAGAAGAATTGGAAAATTTACGGGCATTTGAAAAATCCATGAACAGTAGGATGAGCTCAATGGAAGCCATTTTCAAAGAGAATGCCGATAGAGGGCAAATGGCACAATCAATGAGCAAAAGCGACCTTGGAAAATCCAGGGAAACTCAGTTCAATCAGTACAATTTTGATGAAAAGAGTCTGGAAGAACTTTCATCTGAAACCGGAATCAAGAAGGGGGAATTGCTATTATTAAAAAGACTTTCAAAAAAATGAATCTGTCCCCGTCTTTTATAATGGGATTTGGAATTGGACTCATAACGGCTGTTTTATTGATGACGGTTTTTTCAAAAGGTACGTTGTCAGATTATGAATTGGAAACAAAAGCGCGTGATTTGGGCATGATATATCCGGTTGAATTCAAGGCAGGAGAGTTTTGCGAGGAGGGTACCGAATGATTAGAGGATTGTATGTGGCGGCATCGGGAATGATAGCTCAGCAAAAGCGTCAGGAAAATGTATCCAACAATATTGCGAACATAGAAACTCCATCATTCAAGAAACAGACATTATTGGTAAAGGCAAGGGAATCCTCGAAAATTTCAAAGGAATCCGATGGCGTTAAGACGCCTATCGGAGAGATGCAGCTTGGTTTGGGAGTCGAGGGTGTGACCACGGATTTTTCCCAGGGGCTGTTGAGGGAAACCGGACGTTTGGAAGATCTGGCCACTGATGGGCAGGGGTATTTCAAAACGAGACTGGTTTCCGGAGAAGCGGCATATACCAGGAATGGGTCTTTGAATATGGAT
>DATFJE010000070.1:0-9383 GCA_035269385.1 Clostridia bacterium | reverse complement strand
GACACTTGTTCTCCTTGGTATGATTCTTTTATTTAGCGTTTCGGGCAACCTCGAGTTTGTTCCGGGGGGGATAATTGATGCGTCTGAAGCAGGCGGCAGGGTGACTGCGGCATATGTGATTCTATTCATGGGTTTCTCGGTCAAGGCCGCTATGGTTCCCTTTCACTCCTGGCTTCCGGCGGCAATGGTTGCTCCTACGCCGGTCAGCGCATTGCTTCACGCCGTGGCGGTTGTAAAATCGGGGATTTTCGCACTCGTACGAATAACATTCTATCTTTTCGGAGCTGAAGCGGTAAAGGCAATGCATGTAAGGGGATACTTGAGCATTTTGGTTGTATTGACAATTCTTATGGGTTCTTTTGTCGCTTTGCATCAGGATAATTTGAAAAAACGCCTGGCTTATTCGACGATAAGCCAGTTGGGCTATATAATTCTTGGAATCCTTCTTTTAAACGAAGACGGGCTTTCCGGAGCGCTTTTACACTTGATAAATCATGCGGCTATAAAGATAACTCTCTTCTTTTGCGTAGGGGTTATAATGTACAGAACCGGATACAAGACAATAGGTGAAATAAGGGGCATAGGAAAGAAGATGCCCATAACGATGGGTTGTTTTTCGGTGGCTTCAATATCTCTTATAGGGCTGCCGCCATCAAATGGCTTTGTGAGCAAGTGGTACCTGGCAATGGGAGGCCTCCAGGAAAACAGAGCGATTTTTGTTGTCATACTTCTCGTTAGCGCTATTCTTACAGCCGGATACTTGCTCCCTATAGTTGTCACTGCGTTTTTCCCGGGGGAAATGGAAAGAGAGCTGGTCAACAAGGAGCCGCCGCTCATGATGCTGGTGCCAATCGTGGTTTTAACCGCCATAACCGTGGCTTTGGGTCTTTTCCCGAATGTGGTTTTGCATTTCGTTCAAGATATTGCAAGAAGCTTGATTTGACAAGATTCGGAGGATTTCAATATGGATAAAGTTTTACTGGTCTCCACCCTGCTGATACCCTTTATCGGGTCTGCAGTCGGGTTTTTCATAGGAAAGAAAAATGAAAAGGCAAGGAATGTCTTTAATACAATAATGACGGGACTGATTTTTCTCGCCGTTCTTATGCTGTATCCGCATATTGGAGGAGAAGGCATAAAAATTGAGATACCGGATATAATGGGAATAGGGCTATTTCTCAAGCTCGACGCTTTCAGATACATATTTGCCTTTATAACGGCATTTGTATGGTTTCTTGCAACTATGTACTCTACCCAATATTTAATAAAATACAAAAAGAGGAACAGGTACTACGCATTCTTCATACTCACATATGCAAGTACAATGGGAATTTTTCTATCTGACAATCTTCTCAATTTGTTCACTTTTTTCGAAATAATGTCAATAACCTCATATTTCCTCATAATTCACGACGAAGACGAATATACCCGGGACGCCGGCAAAACATACCTTATAATGGCAATTGCCGGGGGCATGATACTCCTTATGGGAATTTTTCTTCTTTTCGACTATACGGGAACCCTGATGATTGACGACCTTGCTGCGGGAGTAGCCGGCATGGGGTCTGTAAAGTACATTATAGCATGGCTTATGATAATAGGATTCGGGGTAAAGGCAGGCATGATGCCTCTTCACATATGGCTTCCCAAGGCCCATCCGGCTGCCCCTGCTCCAGCGAGTGCAATACTTTCAGGAATACTCCTCAAAACAGGCATTTTCGGCATAATGCTTACAGTATTGGTTATGATGGACAGAGATCTTATTTTGTGCAATGCCATTTTTCTTCTCGGTTTGCTGAATATGTTTTGGGGTGGACTCCTGGCTATTTTCCAAAGGAACATAAAGCGGATTCTGGCGTACAGTTCAATGAGCCAGATAGGATATATACTGATGGGGATCGGACTTATCGGTTTGCTGGGCGACCATAACAACATCGCGATACACGGAACTCTCTTTCACATATACAACCATGCCATTTTCAAGGTGCTTCTGTTTTTCAGCGCCGGAATAGTCTACATGGTTCTTCACGAGTTGTCTATAAACCACATAAGGGGCTTTGGAAAAAACAAAAAGTTTCTGAAGGCCATGTTTATTATAGGCTTCATGGCTATAATTGGAATGCCGGGGTTCAGCGGCTTCGTAAGCAAGAATCTTTTGCATGAAGCCCTTATAGAGGCCGAGCACATATACGGAGGACTGGGGTTCAAGGCGGCGGAATGGATATTTATAATAAGCAGCAGTTTCACTGTCGCCTATCTGCTCAAGATTTTTGTATCGGTTTTTGTGGTTGAAAGCGAAAAGTATTGGGGCCAGTTCAAGAAGCAGATTCGCAAGAGAGCTCTCTTTCCTCTCTTGCTGCTTTCAGGAGTGGTTGTCTACACGGGAATCAGGCCTGAATACGCCTTTTCAGTAATAAGCCGAACGGAGACGATGTTTTCCGGTCACGGGCATGTGCCTCATAATATGTATACATCCGAAGTATTTTTGGATACAGGAATGGTTTTTGCTTTGGGATTTGCAATATATTTTTTAGTTATTCAAAAATGGTTGCTTGTGCAAACCGAAACGGGTTACATTTATAAAAATCCGACACTTCGCTGGCCGAATTTGGAACATCATTTCTACAAGCCATTGACCAAAGTCTTTTACTGGATCGGATACAACCTGTTTAAACACGTCGACCACGGATTGGTAAATTTATTTTCCAACATAGGGGGATTGTTTGCAAAGTTCGGGGACCTGAAAATTGATATGAGCAGGTATAAAAGAAAAGAACGCAATGGATCGGCCGCGGACAAGGTTGATGTTTTGAAGAAAAAAAGCGGAATAGAAATAAAGGACCTGGTTTCCGGAATTGGAGACAGGGCGGCAACCTCCAAAGTAAAAGAAAACTATGCAGAAGAGATAAGGAGCGTAGGAGAAATTCTTTCGCGCACACAATGGCATATGAACAGTATAATATATGCACTTTTCATATTCGCCATCATCCTTATAGGGGTATTGGGCTATCTGATACTCAAAACCTGATTGGCGGGCTATGCGGCATGCGTATAAAATCCAAAATTTTATTAGATGGCAAAAATATTCGCCACAAATCCGAAAGGACCGTTTAACGGTTCTTTTTTTATATTGATTATGTTTGAAAATAGTATATATTAGAAAAAAAGGAACACATAATATATAATGAAAAGAGATGCTTTCGGGGAGAAATTTATGGACAGATATTTTTTTGTATTGAATCCTGTTGCAGGAAGGGGCCGAGCAAGGCAGTTCATAAAGGCAATTGAAAGTTATGAAAAAACTTTGGGAATTGAATATGAAATAGCGGAGACAAAATTTCCAGGTCATGGGGAAACACTCTCGGCAGATGCCTGCAAAAAGGGCTTCAACCATATTATATCCGTTGGAGGAGACGGAACCCTCCTGGAGGTCATAAACGGAGTTGCCGGTGAAGATGTATGTGTCGGAATCATCCCCTGCGGAACGGGAAACGATTTTTCGAGATCTCTTGGCCTTCCGGAAAAACTGAATGAACAATTGAAGGCGATGCACAGCGGCAAAAGCAAACGAGTGGATTTGGGAAAAGCCAACGGCAAGTATTTCATAAATGTTTTCAGCTTTGGAATAGACGCACTGATTACACAGGAAACACAAAAAATAAAAAAATATCTGCCAGGGACTTTTGCCTATGTGGCGGCAACAATAAAGATTCTCATGACCTACCGACCGGTGGAGATCCATATGGAAACAGATGAAACGGTTTTCAAGGGGGAGGTAATGCTTGTGGCTTTTGGGAATGGACAGTATTATGGCGGTGGAATGAAGATAACTCCTGAAGCGTCGCTTGACAGCGGTGATTTCCAGGTGTGCATAGTCAAAGCATTGGGCAAGAGACAATTTATAAGATTGTTTCCAAAGGTTTTCGGCGGAAAACACATAGAGTGCGTTGAAGTGGAAACAAGCAGGGCAAAGACGATAAAGGTTGAATCTAAGGACAGGGTTCTTTTAAATGCCGATGGAGACATCGTTGGGGAATGTCCTGTGGAAATCTGCATATTTCCCGGTTCAATTCAAATAATAGTTCCATAAATTGAAAGAGAGGGTTATAAATATGAAAAAAGTTGATGCAAGAGGGATGGATTGTCCCAAGCCGGTTATAGAAACAAAAAAAATAATGGACGAAGGGGCTCCGGAAATAATTGTTATAGTGGACAATGATACGGCTAGCAAAAATGTAAGCCTTTTGGCAAACAAAAGAGGGTACGATTTTTCTGAAGAAAAAAAAGAAGACGGCATATATCTCAAACTCAAGGGGATTGGGGAATCAACAGAGAATAAACCAGACTCAAGCGAAAATGAAACCGGGGAATGGGTTCTGCTCATGGCTTCGGAACATATGGGTGAGGGATCGGACGAGCTGGGCAAGATTTTGATCAAGGGGTATTTTTATGCGCTTACGGAAGCAAAACCGTTGCCCAAAGCCGTTTTGTTCCTCAATGGAGGCATACGTCTCGCCCTCAAGGGGTCGGCGGTGCTGAAAGAGCTTTCTCATTTGCAGGAAAAAGGAGTTGAAATGCTGGTTTGCGGAACTTGCCTGGATTATTTTGGTGAAAAAGACAATTTGGAATTGGGAACTGTAAGCAACATGTACGACATAGTTGAGAAAATGAATGAATACAACAAAGTGGTAAGAGTATGACCGGAAAAGGCTTTATGGTCATTGCCTTCGACTCCACGCACCTGGCGATAAAGGTGGAGCGAATGTTGAAAGGGTCTATTGATGTTGAAATGATACCCACTCCCCGCAGCATCACAGCAAGCTGCGGGCTTTCCATCAAGACAGACAGGGAAGAAATGGAGAACATCAAAGAAAGGCTCAGGGAAATGGACGTTGACAGAAAACTTATAAGAATATATGGCATGGGATGTGAAAAGAAATCCAAGCCGGAAGAAATACTATGGGAAAAATAAACCCGTATGCAATGGTTTAAGGGGTGGGGGATATTATGAATGCGGAAAAAAGAAAAGCCAGAAGAAAGAAAAAAAGAAGGATTAGATGGATTCGGCTATTGGTTTTTGCCATCCTTGTGTCTGCCGGCGCATGGTATTTTTTTTCGGGGGGAAAGATTGCCGATGTGCCGTTTTTGAAAAGTTTCGAACCGGTCAGGCTATATGCGATTGATACAGGCGAAAATTCGGCTGAAATAGCAATAACAAACAAGGGTTTGGCGGTTTACGATGCCGGAGTATTAACCTTCTATGATTCAGAAGGAGTTTCTTTATGGGAAAAAGCTTTCGAAGCTGAAAACCCCAGAGTTTTCGCCAATGAAACCTATATTGTTTTCGCGGATGCAGAAAAGGGTAAATTATGGAGGATGGACTATAGCGGAGAAACGGTAAACTCATTGAAAAAAGACTTCCCGCTTGGAGGAGTTTATCAAAACAGGAAAAATTACCTTCTTTATTTTGGTGAAGAAGGAAACCAGCTGGATGTAATAGACAACAAAGGAAAGACAATAACGGAAATAACGGTTCCCAAGGGATACATACTTGACGCTGCAATTTCAGACACTTCAAGCATCGTGGCAGTTTCCACACTGAGCATCGAGAACGAAAAATATTACAGCAGCATCCTTTTCTATAATCTTGACGGAACAGTCATTGCGGGAAACAGATACGACGGGGAAATTATTTTCAGGACATTCTTCACCGGCATGGACGAGCTTAAGGCGCTTGCAAATGATGGAGCCTTTTCAATGTCAAGAGATGGGGACGTGGAATGGGAGAAAAAAATTGATGGGAACCTTTCAAGGGCCGACATAAACGATGCGGGCTACATTTCAATGGTTATCGAAAAAGAAGACGGGAAACAGGCATATTCGGGGCTTGACGAAAACGGCGATTTTTCCGATGAGATAGAAATCGAGGGAGAGGCGTCAATTGTAAGCTGCAACGGAAGGCACGGAGCCGTATTCACTAAAAAAGCCGTCCGGATATTCGACTTGAAAGGGCGCCTGGAGGGCGTGATAGAGTCGGATTTTGAAATAGAAGGCGGAGGATGGCTTGGAGATGACCGAATAATGCTGGTTTATGAAAACCGCATGGAGATAATGGACATCTACTGAAAAAAACAGGAGGTATAAAATGAACGCTGCGGACATTTTTGTATTGGCAGTAATTGCACTTATGGCTTTGCTGGGGCTTTACAAAGGATTCATACGCACTCTTTTCGGATTGCTGGGATTTGTGCTGGCTGCTGTGGCGGCAAAGATTTACCATCCTCTTGTAAGCACCTATATAATTGAAAATACAGGGTTTTTTGAAAGAATAAGGGCCGGGCTCCTGAGCAGGCTTGAAAATTATGCGGCATCGCATCCCGAAATGCTTCAAGGAAACGGGCTGTCGGGCCAAGCGCCTTCAATAGAAATGGGTTTTCCCAAAACAATCGAAGAAATGATTTTGAACAGCGAGGTCTTAAGAGACAACGCCGGAGAGTCTGTTGCCGAAGTGGTTTCGAGTTTTGCGGAAGCTTTTGCGAGATTGGCAATAGACGCCTTGAGCATACTCTTGATATTCATTGCGGTCAAAATTGCCGTAGCGCTTGTTGCATGGCTTTTGGACAAAGTCTTTTCTTTGCCCCCAATCAGGTCATTCAACAATGCCGGCGGATTTTTGCTGGGTCTTCTTCAGGGCGTATTTGTCGTCTATTTGTCAGCCATTTTAATGATTCCGGTGGCTTCGGCTTTTCCTGACAGTTACATTGTGACACAGATGCAGTCTTCAAAATATGCGGTCATGTTTTTTGAAAATAATTTTTTGCTGCAAGCGGTATATACCTTCATCATGAACGGAAATTAAGAGAGAGGTGCAATAATGGCTATGGATTTGAAAAAGGGCGATTTGATAACCACAAAAAAAAATCATCCGTGCGGAGGAAATGTATTTGAAATTGTCCGTACAGGAATGGATTTTCGCATAAAATGTCAAAAGTGCCAAAAGGAAATATGGATCCCCCGGGTAAAGCTTGAAAAGAGAATCAAAAAAGTTGAACGCAAACCCGAATAATTAACGAGCACTTAATTTTATATCGAGTTCATGCAAGTATACTGAAATGCTTTTGAAATAACATTGCCCAGTGATATAATGATATCGGTCGGGCAACCATTTTAAAAAAATTGTGGAGGTGCTGTATAGATGAAATATGCGGATCGCATGGGAAAAATAAAGGCTTCGGAAATCCGTGAACTATTGAAATTGACAACCAAACCGGAAATAATTTCTTTTGCTGGAGGATTGCCGGCTCCGGAACTGTTCCCTGTTGAACAGATGAAGTCCATAACGACAAAAATAATGAATGAGCAAGGGGAAAGCGCACTGCAATATAGTCCGACGGAAGGCTACGTGCCGCTTAGAGAAGCAATCTGCAAGCAAGTCGATTTTGAAAGTAGTGTTGACAATGTGTTAATAACAAGCGGATCACAGCAAGGACTTGACTTTAGCGCAAAAATATTCATCAATCCCGGAGATGTAATCATATGCGAAAGTCCCAGTTATCTTGGCGCATTGAATGCGTTCAAAGCGTATGAGGCGAACTTCAAGGAAGTTGCCACAGACGAAGAAGGAATGATAATGGAAGACCTCGAGAGAATCCTCAAGGAAACTCCGATGGCAAGGATGATTTATGTAATTCCGGATTTCCAAAATCCTACAGGAAGAACATGGTCTATTGAAAGAAGAAAAAGATTTATCGAATTGGCGAACGAATACGATTTGCCGGTCATAGAGGACAACCCTTATGGCGCGCTTAGATTTGAAGGTGTAAGACCGCCTTCGCTAAAAAGCTTCGATACTGAGGGCAGAGTAATTTTCCTCGGGACATTTTCAAAAACGTTTTGTCCGGGACTTAGAATCGGCTGGGTTCAGGCTTCGGATGAATTGATCAACAAATACATTTTGGTCAAGCAAGGCGCTGATCTTCAGACTAACAGCCTCGCGCAAAGAGAAATTCATGAATTCATAACAAACTACGACTTCGAAGGGCACATTGAAAACATCAAGAAAGTATACAAGAGAAGAAGAGACTTAATGCTTGAGGCAATAGAAAAATACTTCCCGGAAGGCGTAACGCACACATATCCGGAAGGCGGACTCTTCCTCTGGGTTTCACTTCCCGAGTACATCAACACAAAAGAGCTTTCATACAAGGCTCTTGAAAAGAATGTCGCATATGTTCCGGGCGGTTCTTTCTATCCCGATGGCGACAAGAAGAATTCATTCAGATTGAATTATTCGAACATGACGGATGAAAAAATAGTTGAAGGCATTAAAAGATTGGGAGCCGTAATTAAAGAAGCCATGAAGGCGTAAAAGGCTCGAAAAATTGAATTGATTGCTAAAAAAACCGCTTAATCAGCGGTTTTTTTAATGTTTTGTTGAATTGCCGGATTCGTCATGATATAATATGCAGGCTGAGACTAGCTCTCTGCCCTGTTTGAGCAGGGCCATACAGACCATAGGGAGGTGTTAAAATGAATAAGTATGAAGTTCTTTACATCATCAAGCCGAATCTTGAAGAAGAGGCGAGAAAAGCCGTTATTGAGAAATTCAAGGGAATTGTCGAAACGGTCGGAGAAGTATCGGAAATCAACGAATGGGGAATCAGAAAACTTGCTTATGAAATTCAAAAGCTTAAAGAAGGCTATTATGTTTTGATGAATTTCAAGGCTCCTGAAGATTTACCAATGGAACTCGAAAGAAATTTCAAGATTTCGGATGATATCATGAGATACATGGTAATGAAAATCGAAGAATAAACAAGGGGGGTTTTTATGAACAATGTAACGCTTATAGGCAGATTGACGAGAGACCCCGAATTGAGATTTGTAGCCGGAAGCGGCACCGCGGTGACCAATTTCACCCTTGCTGTCGACAGAAAGCTTTCCAAGGAAAAGAAGCGGGAAATGGAACAAATGAACAAACCGACCGCCGATTTCATAAGAGTAGTCGTTTGGGGGAAAACAGCCGAGGTATGCGCCAATTATCTTTCGAAGGGAAGTTTGACGGCTGTAAACGGTTCCATAGAAACGGGATCCTATCAGGACAAGGATGGGAAAACCGTCTATACGACAAATGTAAGAGCAGACGCATACGGCGGAATCGAAATTCTTGAGTGGAATAGCAACGGGTCATCCGGCGAAACGAAAAAGAGAAGCGCAAAGAATGAATTCGGAATGTCGGCAAGCGATTTTGAGGACGATTTCAAAGAGCTTGAGGAGGATGACAATATCCCATTCTAAAAAAAGGAGGGAAAAATCAATGGCTTTCAAGAGAAAAGGCAGAAGGAAAAAGAAGATTTGTTCTTTCTGTGCAAATAAAACATCGA